>CAMCYK010000005.1 GCA_945883695.1 Akkermansia muciniphila
TTCCCCGCCCCCCGCCCGCAACGCCCTCGCCGGCAGCGGCACCCAGACCAGCGCCAGCGCCCGCCACGTCCGGCCGATCTGCCCGCTCGCCGACTTCACCAGCCTCTGCCGGCTGACCGGCGAAACCAGCAGCCGCTTGGAAAAGATCCGCCACCTCGCCGCCTACCTCCGCGGCCTGGCCGGCGACGACGACCTCGCGCTCGCCGCCAACTGGCTGACCGGCCGCGCCTTGCCGCGCGCCGCCGACCGCCGCGCCGCCCACGCCGGCTCCGCCACCCTGCGCCGCGCCCTGCTGAAACTCCCCGGCGTCCGCGAGGAACGCTACCGCGAAATTTCCCATTCCCAGAACGACGCCGCCCGCACCGCCCGCCTGCTGCTCCAGGAATTGACCCTCAAGCCCGAAGCGCTCGAGCTCGCCGGCCTCGCGGCGTTTTTCCAGCACCTCGCCGCCGCGAGCGGCTCGCTCACCCGCATCGACCTGCTCGCCGAACGCCTGCGCACCCTCCACCCGGCCGAAGGCGAAACGCTGGTCCGCCTGCTTACCGGGGATCTCCGGATCGGCCTCAAAGAAGGACTGGTCGAGGAAGCCGTCGCCGAGGCCTTCGCCGCCGATCCCGCCGCGGTCCGCCATGTCCACATGCTCACCGGCGACCTCGGCGAGACCGCCCGCCTCGCCCGCCAGCGCGCCTTGCACGTGGCCACCCTGCGCCCGCTGGTCCCGGTCAAGCTCATGCTCGCCTCGCCGATGCCCGACGCCGACGCGCTGGTCGCGGCCGCCGGCCCCGCGCCACTCTGGCTCGAGCCGAAGTACGACGGGATCCGCGCCCAGCTTCACAAGTCCGGCGGCCGCGCCGCCCTCTTCTCCCGCGACCTCCGCCCGCTCGATTCCGAGTTTCCGGAGCTTCTCACCGCCGCGCTCCAGCTCCCCGGCGACTTCATCCTCGACGGCGAGATCATCGCCCACGCCGAAGGCCGCCGCCTGACCTTCCACGACCTCCAGACCCGCCTCGGCCGCCTGTCGACCTCCCAAGGCGACCTCTTTCCCGCCACCACCACCAGCGCCACCGCCCCGGTCCGCTTCATCGCTTTCGATCTGCTCTTCCACAACGGCGACGACCTCCTCGAACTCCCGCTCGACCAGCGCCGCGCGAGAATGGAGACGCAAGACTTCAAGACGGAAGACTCAAGAAAAGACCCAGACGCGGCTGGCATTGAATCCACCATCTCCCACCTATCCTCCGAAGCCTTGGCGAAGGAGGATCCGCCATCCACCATCCACCATCTACCATCCACCATCTCCCCCATCGCCGTGCTCCGCACGGCAGGCAGCGAAGCCGTCCAGGCCGCCTTCAAGCAGGCCCGCGCCGACGGCCATGAAGGCCTGATCGCGAAAGACCCGGCCAGCCCCTACTCTCCCGGCCGCCGCGGCAAGGCCTGGCTGAAGCTCAAGACCTCCAGCACCCTCGACTGCGTGGTCGTCGCCGCCGAGCAAGGCCACGGCAAGCGCGCCGAAGTGCTCTCCGACTACACCTTCGCCGTCCGCGACGAGGCCGGCGGCCAGCTCCGGGTCATCGGCAAGGCCTACTCCGGCCTGACCGACGCCGAGATCGAACAGCTCACCGCCCACTTCCAGCGCCACACGCTGTCGAAGGAACGCCGCAAGCACCAGGTCGAGCCGAACCTCGTGCTTGAGATCGCCTTCGACTCGATCCAGCCGTCGAAGCGCCACGACTCCGGCCTCGCCCTGCGCTTCCCCCGCATCCACGCGATCCGCCGCGACAAGACCGCCGCGGACATCGACACCCTGCAATACGCCAGGTCGCTGGTGGCCGGGTGACCGCCCGCGCGCCGCTCACTTGAAATCCCGGCTCTCGATCCACTCGTACCAATCTTTTTCCAGCGCGGCGGCGTCGGCATAGCCGTAGCAGGAAAGGAGAGTTTCCTTGTCGATCTTGGCGCCGGCGGCGGACTTCGCCACCAGCTCGCGATACTTCACCCGGGCCGGCTCGTCGCGGACCAGGAAACAGGTCAGCGCGAAGATGTAGCCGGACTGCTCCGGCGTGAGGCCGAGGATGTCGGCCATGCAGACCCTGTCCAAGCTGACCCGCTCGCCCTTCTTGCAGAGCTTCTTCAGCACCTTCGCCCACGACTCGTCCGGACCGAGCGTCTCGCCGGTCTTGATGTCGGCCTTCTGGTCCTCGTAGTACGACTCGAAGTCGAGGTAGTGGACCCGGCACAGCTTGAACAACTGGTGCTCGACGTAATATCCGAAGCCGGCGGTCATCCAGAACGGCAGGTTCTTCCCGCGGGCCTGGCCTTCCATCAGGGTCGAGCCGGTCGAATGGACGAAGACCGGCGTCAGGTCGCGGTCGCCGCCGGCCGACTGGTCGGTGGCCCCTTTGCAAAGAACCACGTAGCGGTGCTGCGGATCGGCGTAGTTCGCGGTCTTCTTGACCAACTGCACGTGGTTGGCGGTCCAGCCGTTGCGCCCGGCGTCGGTCTTGACCACCTCGTCGAAATCGCTGCCATTGCCCAGCAGGTAGACGGTGAAGCGGAACGGCGCGTCGTCGGAGGCCTCGCCGCCGTCCGGCGTGCGGAATTCGTTCTTCTCGAAGTCCTGGTCCATCCCCGGAAGCACCGCGACACAGACTTCCCAGACTTTCTCCGCGTTGCGCGCGGCGGGGTCGGAATTGGTCGAATCGACTCGCAGGGTGAAGTGGTCGGACGTCTTCTCCTTCCACTTCGCGGCCGGGAAATGGACGTGCTGGGCGTGGACGACAGGGGTGGCCAACAGGGCGAGCGCAAGAATTTTTCCAATCATGGAACGAAGCTAGGGATCCGTGGCGGGAGGGCAAGCCCGGGAAATCGCGCCACAAAAAACGCCCGGCCGCGGGGAGCGGACGGGCGTCGGGGAAAATCGGTGCGCGGGAAATCCCGGCGATCAGGCTTCGGCAGCCTCTTCCGGTGCGGCGGCCGGAGCGACTTCCGCCTTCGGCTTGCCAACGCGGCGGACGGCACCGAAACGCTTCTGGAACTTGTCGATGCGGCCCTCGGTGTCGATGAACTGCGCCTTGCCCGTGAAGAACGGGTGGGAGTCGGAGGTGATGCCGATCGAGACGACCGAATACTCGACGCCGTCGATCACTTCCTTCTTTTCGGAAGACTTGGTCGAGCGGGTGACGAAGCGGGCACCGGTGGTCATGTCAACGAAGACGACCGGATTATATTTGGGATGGAGATCCTTTTTCATGGCGGTGGAAGTCCCGGACCACGTTACCGACGCGGCGGGAGGTCGGAGGATGCACGGGATCGGCTTCGTGTCAAGCGGGCGGGAGGGGACGCGACCGATCGACGGGGCTGGGCCCGCGTCCGTTACGCGCTCTGGCGATTGAGGAATTACGATTGAGGATTTTTGATTTTTGATTTTCAAAGGGATCACTGGTTGAATTTCCCCACTTCCAATCGCGAATCCACCGATCCTCGATCGGCAATCGTAAATTCATCCGGTTGGTCATCGGTGCCGGCCGATTCGGGCTGGTCAGAGCCGGCGAGACCGCTAGGATCCCCCGCCAGGAACCGGTAGCCCGCTACCCCCTGCAAGCCCATGAATGAAACTTCCTCGACCTCCGGTTCCGGCGGCCCGCTGCGGCAGAGCCGGGCGTTCTGGGCGGGCACGGCCGGCCTGCTGCTGATGCTGGTCTATTTTTTCGGAATCCACCCGGCCTACCCGACCGGGCTGAAAACCGTCGCCAACTGGTGCGCCCACGCTTGGAACGGCAAGAATGACATGCTCCACGGCTGGGCGATCCCGGTCGCCTTCGGGGTGATGTGCTACATGGGCTGGCTCAAGGCCCGCAAGCAAACCAGCGTGCCCGCGAGCTGGGGCCTGATTCCGCTGGCGTTCGGGATCGGGCTCTACGTCCTGTCCGCCCGCTCCTTGCAGCCGCGGCTGGCCTTGATCGGGCTGCCTTTCCTGATCCTCGGCGGCTTGCTTTTCTTGTTCGGGACCAAGGTCACCCGCCACTTCGTGTTTCCCTCGTTTTTCTGGTATTTCGCGATTCCGGTGCCCGGCATCCAGCAGGCGACCGCCTTGCTGCAAGTGGTGGTGACCAAGCTCTGCTACCAGGCCGGGACCCTCTGCGGGATGCCGCTGATGGTCCAAGGCAACACGATTTCCTCGGTGGGCGACACCCATTGGAATTTCGATATCGCGGAAGAATGCAGCGGGGTGCGCTCCCTGATGGCGCTGGCGATGATCGCCGCGATTTACGCCAACTACACCCAGAAGCCGCTGTGGAAAAAAGCCTTCCTCTTCGCCTGCGCGCTGCCGCTCTCGCTGATCGGGAATTTCGGGCGGATCTTCACGATCCTGCTGCTCGCCCACTTGGGCTTCGTGGACTTCGCCCGCCAGACTTACCACGACTGGGCGGGCATGCTGATTTTCTTCCCGATCGCGTTGTGCGGCCTCTTTGTCGTCGACAAATTGATCAACCCGTCGCCCCGCAAGAAGCTCCGCCGGGCCGTTCAAACCCGGGGAGCTCCGGCCACCGAAACCGCCACGCCATGACCCTCGCTAAAAGAATGCTGGTGCTGGGGGCGGTGTGCGCCGCCGGCTTTTCGACAATCTTCCTGCTGCCGGATGCCCCGCAGATGCGGGACTCCCGCCTCGCTCCCCATCTCCCGCGGACCTTCGGCGACTGGCGGGGGGAAAACGTGGAAGTCAGCAAACGCGAACGCGACGTGCTCGCCGCCGACACCCGCTTCGAGCGGAAATCCTATCACAACCAATACGATTCGACGGCCCTGCCGATCGAGGTCTCGATCGTCTTTTCGGGCAAGGATCTCAACAACAGCATCCACCGTCCCGAAACCTGCTTGAAGACCCAGGGATGGGATTTCGTACGGCTGCGCTATCTGAATCTGCCGGTGGAGGGATTGGAGGCCGGCCTGCCGGTCAAGGAGATGCTATGCCGCCGGGTCCGCCTGGACGAGGAAGGCCAACCGTTGGCAGGCAAGGACGGCAAGCCTTTCGAAGACTGGCAACTCCTCTACTACACCTTCATCGGCCACAACACCATCACCCCGGGACACTACGCGCGGACCTTCGCCGACATCCGCGACCGCGTGATCGGCGGCTTCGACCAGTCCTGGGCCTACGCCACCTTCGCCACGCCGGTCTCGGGCAAGTATGCCGACCAGGGGGCGCCCATCGGCTACGCGTTGCCGATGGACGAGGCGCAAACCGGCCGCTACCTCGGCGACTTCATCGGCAGCTTGATCCCCAAGATGGTGGCACCGACATCCCGGATTTCCGAGGAAGTGGCCGATCGCCGATGATCCGGTCCGATTTCCGCATTGCCACGAAATTGCCGCTTATCTAGTCTTTCGCCCGAGCGAAGAAAGCCTACGAAGCGGCAGCCACTCCCATGTCAACCGGTCGCAAGCAGGCATTTTCAAATCAGGCGCTCCAGTTCCTGGACGCGGGACTGGTATGGCTGGGCTTCTGGCTCGCCTCCTTGATCCGCGACCCGATCCGCGTCCTATTCGGCAAGGAGGAACTCAATTCACCGATGCTCGATGAAATGAGCTGGGTGATCTACATCGCGGTGCCGTTCACCCCGCTGGTGCTCGAACATTTCGGCTTCTACGAGTTCATCCGCCGCAAGTCGCGCCAGAAGGCGATCAGCCAGGTGATCAAGACCCTGGCCGCGATGGGTTTGGTGCTGGGTTTGGTTTCGGTCTTCGCCCGGCTACCGGAGGCCAGCCGCCTGATCCTCGGGCTCGGCGCGCCGATGGTCGGGATGCTGCTTTTGATACGCGACCGCCTGACCCGCAGGCGCTTGATCCACCATGAGCGGAATCAAGGCAACCGCGAGCCGGTGCTGCTCGCGGGATCCGGCGACGATCTGGAATTGCTGTTCCAAGAGCTCGACCCCGAGGTGACCAGCGGCTGGAACATCGTGGAACGCTTCGACCTGACCGAGCGCCCGGTCGAAGAACTCTACGCGCTGTTGAAGGCCCATCCCGTCGAGCGGGTGATCTTTTCGACCCGCGGCACCGAATTCGACCGCGTGGCGCAGGCGGTGGAAGCCTGCGAACTGCAGGGCATCGAGGCATGGATCGCCGCCTCCTTCATCCGCACCCAGATCGCCCGGCCGGTGTTCGACTCGATCGGCAACAAGCCGATGCTGGTCTTGCGCTCGACCCCGGAATTGAGCTGGGAGTTGCTGACCAAGGCGGCGCTGGACCGGGTCGGGGCCTTCGTGCTGATCCTGATCAGCTTTCCGCTTTGGATCATCGCCGCGATCGGGATCCGGCTGGCCAGCCCGGGTGCGCCGGTAATGTTCTCGCAAAAGCGCGCGGGGCATTACGGCAAGTCGTTCCGGATGTGGAAATTCCGCACGATGGTGCCGGACGCGGAAGCGCTGCTCGACCAGGTCAAGATCGACCACGGCAACCAGATGGACGGGCCCGTGTTCAAGCTCGACCGCGATCCGCGGATCTTCTCCTTCGGTGCCCTGCTCCGCCGCTTGAGCATCGATGAGCTGCCGCAGCTCCTGAACGTGCTGGTGGGCGACATGAGCCTGGTCGGACCCCGTCCGCTCCCGCTCTACGAGGTGGCCGCCTTCTCCGAACTGGCCCACCGCCGCCGGCTCAGCGTGAAGCCCGGCATCACCTGCGAATGGCAGGCGGGCGGTCGCAACCGGATCACCAGCTTCGAGCAATGGGTCGAGATGGACCTCAGCTACATCGACAACTGGTCGCTCTGGCTGGACATCAAGATCCTCCTCAAAACGATCCCCGCCGTGCTGCTCTGCCGGGGCGCGAAATAAGAGAGTGGTTGGCTCGCCCGCCGTCGGCTTCCGACCCGCCGGGAAACACCGGTTCCGTCAATCTTCCAGCTCGATCCCCGCGCCTTTCAGGAATGCGATCTTGGCATCCAGCAAATGCGCGAGATCGACAATCTCCGTGACCGTGTGACCCGTCGGCGGGATCCCGGCGGCTTGATTGACGCGGGACCGGGCCTCGGTGAATTTCCCAAGCGCCTCGGACGGCTGCCGTTTCTGCCACAACGCTTCGCCCCACGCCGTCAGATTCCGCGCCGCGAGAAAATGGATCCCCTGTCCGCCGGGGAACTGGACCGCTCGATCATACTCCTCCGCCGCCTCTTGATGGCGCCGCAGCCCTTCGAGCCAGGTTCCCAGATGCCGGGACAGCGCCAGCCGATACACCCGCGCCTCGCTGCCATACTCCCACAGGGTGGGCGAGGCATCCTGATCGAAGAGGTCGCGCGCTTGGAACAAAGTCGCCAACGCTCCGTCGGTGTCGCCGGCGGCACGCTGCCGTTCGGCCTTCCGCCAAAAATGGTAGGATGCCCAGAAGCGGGCTTGAAAACTCCGCTCGGCACCGCCCTGCAGATGGATCGCGCGCTCGAATTCCCGCTCCGCCTCCTGATCCTGCTCCAGGGCACCGAGCACGTTGGCGAGACCGACCGCCGAATCGGGGTCGAAGGGATGTCGTCGCCGGGACTCCCGGAACGCGCTTTCCGAGGATTCCAGCAAAAGCTGGCGATCCACGCCGGAAGCGGCCGCCGCGCTCGCCTGCAACAGTTTGCCCCGCAGCAGCGGCAGTTCATGGCCGGGCCAGATCCGGGCCGCCCGGCCTGCTCGATCGATCACGTCGGCCGGAGTGGGCGTCCCTTGCCCGAAGCGATAGCGGAGCGGGGCCATTTCATCAAAGGTCCGGATCGCCATCACCCCGATGCCCCCTAAAAACAAGGCGCACCCGGCCGGCAACAGCGCCGCGAAGCCGCCCCGCCGGGTGGCCGCGGCGGGTCCGTCCTGACGGGTGGTTTCAAGGATCGTGGCGAGAGTCAACCCGAGCAACAGGGCCAACGGTGGGATGTGGAAAACAAAGTGGAAACTCGCGTGGACCAGCAACCCCGCCAAGGCCGCCACCCCCGCCAGCAGCGTTGCCGTGTTCGCCTTGGACTCACGGTCATTCCAACGACCGACGATTCCCGCCACCACCACCGTCCCGAAAAACAGCACCACCAGCAACAGGCCGATGATCCCGTAATCGTTGGCAATCTGCATCCACTCGTTGTGGGCGAACTCCGGCTCCGCGTCCGAAAACTTCGACCAGTCGCCATCCCAAAACCGGAGATTTTCCCAGCTGAAGCTCCGGCTCCCTCCGCCCTGCCAGGGATGCAAGGCGATGCTGGAGGCCGCGAGCTGCAACCAGAACAGGCGGGCCGAGTTGTCCAACAGATCGCCCGTCCCGGTGATCCCGCGCACCCGCTGGGCTTCCTGCAGGCCGTCGACAATCCACAGGATCCCGCCGATCAGCGCCAGCGGCAGGACCAAGGCCAGCACCCCGCGCCCGCGGGAACCCCGATCCATGGTCAACCAGGGTGCCAGCACCAGCAGGAGGAAGCCGCCCGCCCCGAGCCCGATCATGCCGCCCCGAGCCCGGGTAAAGGTCACTCCCGCCGCCGCGGCCAGCGCCACCAGCACCATGAGAATCCGAAACCAAGGACGACGGCGGGCGTCCCACGCCAGCCCGCCCGACAACAGCGCCATACCCGTCAAGAATGCGGCGCAGTCCCCATAATAGCCGAAAAATCCGGACGGAAATGTCTCGGTCCCGCGCGGCAGCCACAGCACATAGGTGCTATCCTTCGCCTGCATCCACATCGGCCACCAGTTTGCGAAGACCAGCAGGCCGAGCACGGTGAACAGGATCTCCGTGCCGTTCCGAACCGCCATCACCGCGCGGGAGACCCAAAAAACCGCGACGCAGGAGACCAGCAAAATGCCGTCCGCCAGCGCGAATTCCACCACCGGCGACGTCAGGCAGCGGGCGCTTAGCCAGGTACCCAGCGCGATGCCGCTCCACGCGACCGACCGCGGCAGCCGGGCGGGCGAGCGGAGGACGAGGACGCAAGCGACGGCCAGCAGCACCAAGGCCGGGCCGGATGGCCAGAGGGCCAGTTGCGGTCCCAACATCACCGAGGCTGCGAAGGCGAACGAAAGAACCAACGCAGCCGCGATGGCCGCCTTGGATCGGCCGGGCGAGAGCGAGGTGAGATCGGAAATCATGAAGGTTTCGCCGGAATCGTGTTCAAGCCCGCCGCGGATGTCGAGCCGGGTGCAAAGCTTGGAGGTCCCCGGCCGACGCGCCTACTCCGGCCACACCACGTCGTCTTCGGACCACATCTTCCGATCCGGTCCCGCCGAGCGCAGGGTGAGTCGCCGCGCGGATTCCTTGTGGAAAAACACCGCCGTTTGCCAGCGGTCGAGCAGCTCACCGCGGGCACCGACCGCCGGATGCCCCGGCGGAATCCACGCCACCCGATGCGGGTTTTCACCCTGGAGAAAGGCGGTGAAATCCCGGTTGTCCGCCAGCGGAAAGCGGTCGTAGTCCTTCACCAACAGCACCGCGGCATCCCAGAGCTCCGCCACCGCCTGCAAATCCTCCACCGCGGTCCCCGCCGCATCGGGATAGCCGCGGTCGAAGCGGGTCCCGCCCACCACCGTCAAGCCATCGATCTTCCGGACCGCCGGCGCGGTCGCCGCGGCCGGTGGCGGACCAGGACCGGGAGCTTGCGACGGGACTCTTTCGCGGAAAATCCACATCGCCACCAACCCGGCGGCCACGACCCCGGCGATTCCCCACCCGCCCCGTTTCATGGCAGCGGATCACCCATCAGGAATCCCAGCGGCGGCCCGCCGAGCGGATCGCGGAAGCGCGACAGGTTCGGCAGCACCAAGGGCAAGTTCGAAGGACTCACTCCCATCCACAGCGCGAGCTCGGCGAAGTATTCATCCACCGAGACCGTCGGGATCAGCCGGCCACGGCCGGTGTCGAGCGATGAACCCAGCGACAATTCCGGGTAGGTCCCGTAAACCCGGCCGCCGTTGACCGCCCCGCCCACCACGAACTGGTTTCCGCCCCACGCGTGGTCGGTGCCGTCGTCGTTCGGCGAAAGGGTCCGCCCGAAATCCGAGGCGGAGAACAGGGTCACCTGGTCTGCCAAGCCCATTTCCACCATCGCCGCCTGAAACTCGTTCACCGCCTGGCTGACCTGCTGCAACAGTGCGCCGTGGGTCGACATCCCGGAATGCAAGTCCCAGCCGCCCATCTGCACGAAGAAGGTCTGCCGGCGCTTGCCGAGCGTCTGGCGCGCCGCGATCGTTTTCGCCACCATCCGCAACTGGCGGGACAAGCCGTTCGAGGCCGTGAACGGCGCGGCAATCGCCGGCGCTCCCTCGGTCGCCTGGCGGTAGATCGCGCTCGCCTCGATCGCCTGGCGCTTCATGCCCGCGAAGGTGCGCTCGAAGACGTTGCGGTATTCGGATTCCAACAGCGACTCGATCCCCTGCCGCCGCGGCAAAAACGAGGTCTGGTTCCAGTCGGTCAGCTCGGTGGCCCCGGCATCGGAGACCGCCAGCACGGCGGTCCGGGCGCCACTCTGGAACAAGTTGATCCCCGCGACCGAGACGTTCATCGAAACCTGTCCGGCGTCGTTCAGCGAAAACAACAGGTCCGCCATCCGGCCGGACCAACCCGAAAGAGGCGAGCGGGTGTCCGGCAGCGAGGACTGCCAATGCATCTGCTGGTCGGCGTGGGAAAACAAGCCGAGCGGCAGTTTCGACATGCCACTCAGATAGCCCGCCAGATCGATGGGTTCGACCAGGGTCCCGACGTTGGAAACGAAAGCCAGTTTGCCACCGCCGTAGAGCGCGCGGAACTCGGGCATCGCCGACGAAATCCCCAGGGTCCGGCCATCGGGCAACGCGTTCGGCAGCGGCAGCAGGCTTGCCTGCGGCAGCGCCACCCCGCCGCGCGCGGCCAGATACTCGGCATGACCGTCGCCGCTGGCCGGGGCCAGCATGTTGAAGGAATCGTTGCCGCCGGCCAGGAAAAGACAGACCAAGGCCCGGTATTCCCCGTCCGCCGGGGCTTCCGCCGCCGCCACGCTGCCCACCAGGCGGAGGTTGAGGATCGATGAAAAAACCGAAGCGGTTCCGACCGCCGCACAACTCGCGCGACCGAGAAACCCGCGGCGGGACAATGCCCGGTCATCTGCTTTCCGATCTGGTGGATTGGAACTCATTTCAGCACGGCGCAGTCAGGTGAATCGATGATCAGATGGAGGGCGGTCCGGACTTTTTCGATCGGCGTCGTCTGCGCGTTCACCGCGGCTTGCACGGTCGCACGGGTGGACGGAGACAGCCGTCCCCAGGTCAGCAGTCCGTCGAGGTGATCGAGCAGCACCGCGGTATCTCCCGCCATGGCCACCGCTTCGGTCAGATCCAACGCCAGCGAATGGAATCCCGCGTCGATGGCGGACCGCAGCCTGTTGTCGGTCAACAAAAGCCGGCTCGTCGTCGCGATCTCCAGTTCCGGCGCCACCAGGTTGCGATTCCTGAGTTCGCCGAGCGGCCGGTGATCGGGAGAATAGAAATTGAACACCGATGGCGAAAGCAGCGGGAACTGGCCAAAGGGCTCGACCATGTCGTGCGAGGCGATCGGAAAGGAGTTGCCGGCGTTGCGGGCCTTGAAGGCGCGCAACAAACCAAGCACCCGCAGCAGCGGCTCGCGGACCTTGCCCGAAGCATCGCCACGGGCTTCCGGGGTCCGCGCCTCCGGATCGAGCAGGATGGCCTCCGTCACCGCTTTCAAATCGCCGCGGATCCCGCTTCCATTGTCATTCCAGGCGGCGGCCACCCGCCGGATGTAGTCGGGGCTCGGGTTCGAGACGGTGAAGCGCTGGATCAGCAGGCGGCTGAGAAACGGACCAATGTTCGGATGGTCACACAGGGCGTCCAGCGTGTCGTCGATATCATCGTCGCCGCTTTGCCCCGCGGGAAGGGTCACGTCCCCGATGATGTGTTTCTCGCCGGGCTCGTGCTCGTCGTCGAACATCATCATCGATCCCAGATAATCGTTCCCCCGGCCACCGGTGAAGAAACTCGTGTTGGGATAACCGGAATTGATGCTGAAACTCAAGCCGGTGAAAACCTTGGCCATTTCGGTAATGACGGCGTTGTCGTAGGTCGGGATCACCTCGCCCGCCGCATCGAGCTTGCGCGTTCCGTCCGGATGGAGTTCCCACAGCCCGATGGTGAACAATTGCATGATCTCCCGGGCAAAGTTCTCATCGGGGAAGCGGTTGAGCGCCGGGTCGCTCCTGCGGTTCCGGAGATGCGAAAGATAAGAACCCATCTGGGCGCTGTAAGTCACCTTCTCGAGCATGTCGCGGTAGCTCCCGAAGGCTCCGTAGCCCAGCAGGTCGTAATAGCTCCCTTGAAGCAGCGGGTTGTCCCCGATGACCGAGCCGTTGTCGCAGTTGATCACCAGGATCTGGCTCAAGGCGAAGGCCATCCGCTGCCGCAGCTGGTCCTCGCCCAGCATCACCGACCGCCACCAGCCTTTCCGCCACCAGAAGGCGTCGTAGCCCTGGCCGTGCGAGATCATCATGTTGTAGGTCGAGGTCACCGGCGCCGCGAACTGGGCGTCGAGCCACGGGCCGATCCCCGCCGCCGCCACCTGGTCGATCAAGGGTCCGTCCGCGCCGAAGCTCGCCTGTACGAGAAACCGTGCCGCCTCGCCGCGGCGGGTGGGCCGCTTGGGGATCATCTGGCCGCCGGGCAAGGACAGCTCGCCGTTTCCCTCCAGCATTCGGAAGGCGGCGGCGTAGTCGCTTCGTCCGCTTTGGCCGGAACTGGAGGGGGCGTTGTCATCGAACCCAAGCTTGAGCTCCTCCCAGGCGGACAAGCCGTCGCTGTCCTCGTCCCGGTCGGCGACCCGCAAGCGGAACATGCCGCTGCTCCCGGAGTTGGCGATCTCAAGGTGCCGGGGTCCATCGCTTCTCGAAATATCGTCTACCACCCCGATCCAAGCACCGGAAACCGGCTCCAGTCGTTCGACCGCATACGATTTGCCGGCGACGCCGTCCCACTGAAAACGGACAAGCCCGCTTCCCGGGTTGCGGCCGAAGCCGGTGAAGGCCAAGCGGCTGGCGCGATCCGCCGGATCGGTCCCCGCCACCGCCTCCTCCTCGTCCGCGAACCCGTCCCCGTCGGAGTCCGCTCCGGACCGGGCGGCCGGATGGAATTGCTGCCACAAATCCGACATTCCGTCGCCGTCCTGATCGAGCGAGGCTTTACAGGCTCCCTCGAAAGCAACAAGCGCTGCCGCGACCATGCGCAGGAGTCGTGGAACTGTGGACAAATGAAAGGGTAATTTCGGGTTCATCTAAGGCCGCGATTGCAGATTGGCATATGGCCATTCGTTAGTCGGCGGCGACCCGGATTCGGGCGAATCCCGGGCTCTCCTCGATCGCACATTCCATCCTCTTGAATCCCGCGGGCACTCCGGATTGATCCGTCGCCGGGTAGGAGTCCGCGGGAATCGTGTGCCAGGTCGCCAGATCATCGCTCGCTTCCACTCCGTACTCAAAAAAGCCCGCGGTCTTCTGCAAGTAGCGAAGCACCGCACCGCCCGGCACCACTTCGATCCCGAACAGCGGCGCATGATCCGCGGCGAGCGGGTTACCGCCGAGAGCCGCTTCTAACAGATCGTCCCGGCCGTCGCCATCGAGATCGGCGAGATCGGCGCCATGGATCAGGCGGTCACCCCCGACCGTGCCGGTGGAGGTCACCACCCACTCGCCCTGGCTGGTCAAAAATCCTCCCTTGCCGTCTTCCGCGGTGCCGCCGCCGTCGAGGCGGAAACTCCCGACGACAAAATCGCCCGTCGCTCCGCGAAACGTGCGGCCGCTTTCGATCACCGGCAAGGCATGCCGGCCATTCCAGCGGACCAGGACCTCGCGCGGCGGTCCGGACGCAGGGGTGACCGTGAGCCGGCCACACGCGACCCCGTCGGGACCGCAGGTCCACTCGCCCGGCCCGCCGAGTCCGGACACGGTGACCATCTCACCGCCCAACTCGATCAAGGCTCCTTCGCGACAAATGATTTTGGCCGCCCCGCCCGGAGCCATGTTCACCAAACAGCCGCTCGTAACGCCCTCGCGGGCCACGGTCGCTCGCAACCAGATCCGGGAGCCTTTGTCGAGCAGGCAAGATTTGCCGTCCGCCGCCAAAACCAGGCTCTCGCCCTCCGCGAGCCATCGCTGGGGCCCGTCCATCATGGCAATTGTCCATCCCGTCTCGCCTCCCGCCCGGCGAAGGATCGCATTCCTCGCTCCATTGCCCGGATCGATCCGGGTATCGACGACCAAGCTTCCCGCATCGTTGAGGCGGACATCGCGCAGTTCCTCGAGCATCGTCCCCACGGCGAGGCCAGGCACGGATTGATGGGTCGCAAGCAAGGGGCTCCACCCCGACCCTTGGTCGAGGAGCAAGCGCTTGGCGCCGCTACCGGCAAGGACGGCCGCCAGGTGCCCCGCGTTGTTGAGCGAAAGCCGGGCCGACGAAAGATCACCGCATGTCCACGGCCCTCCCGGCAACCCCGGATCCGCACCTTCCACCAGCAGCACGGCGGACTCTCCTGCGGCCGTGGTCTTCACCAGGGCGGTGTCCAACTCGGGAAATCCCGCCCGCGTCACGAATACCTGCGCCACACCGCTCCCGCTCGCGTTCATCACCAGTTCGGGTGCCGCCCCCACCGGCATGGACGCCAGCGTCAAAAAGCCGCTGCCCCAGGATAAGCTCGATCCTTCCCGTGCGACGCACCGCGCCAAGCCGCCGCGACCGCTCCACAAACCCCAACGTCCCGGAATCTGACCGTCGTCGAATTTCGAAACGGTCGCCAGCACCGGCAGCGCCGATTGACCACCCACCCGCAGCGGGTCGGCGGCCGAAACCCGATGGATCCCGCTGCCCAAATCGTACATCGTTTCACCGTCGAGCAACGGCCGGTGCCAGTTTTCCCCGCGCAGGGTGAAAACGGCGGCGCGGCCGACCTCGCCCGCTCCGCCGAGCACCGCCCGCACCGCGATCGCCCCGCCATTCGCGATCCGGGCCCGGTCGATCGCCGCCACCGCCGGCCCGTCGCCGGTATCCGCCACCCACTCGATTCCCCGGGTCACCAGCTCCTGGAAATTCGGCTGCTCCCAAGTCCGCACGTCATGCCCGCCCGAATGATAGAAAACCCGCCCTTGTCCCTGCGGGCGAACCCAGGTCATCGGTTCTTCCGGGCCCGGGCCGGTGCGCACCGTGAGAATCGTGCGGTCCGGCATCAGATTCTTGAATTGATAAGGCTCGTCGACCGCAGTGTAGGTCCCCAGACCCTTCAGAATCGGATGGTCGACGTCGAGGATCACCTGGCTGAATTCCTGGATCGCGTAGTGTCCGAGAAACGCGCCGCCGATGATCTTGGTAACCTTGGGCGAATCGGGAAAGGACCAGCAGGCCACGTGCATGGCCGCCACCCCGCCGCCGCCGTTGGCATAGGCTTCCATCGCGTTTTCCTGGTCCGCGGTGATGTAATAGAAGGCATTTCCATAGATGAACAAGGCATCGTGCAGCTCCAGCGTCGCCGGGTTGAGGTCGTCGAGGTTCACCGTGAATTTCATCCTCAGGTCCCGTTCCGCCCATGGCAACCGCATCATGGCGTGAAAGGCGGAGGGCACGTGATGCACGGTCACTTGCCGGCCGAGGAACAAAACCTCGCGCGGCCGCTCCGAAAGGTGGCCGGTCGCCAAGGGGATCCGGGGCAATTCCGCACTCGCGGGAAGTGCCAGCAGACCGGCGATCCCGAGGGTGTTCCACCACCGCAGGGATCCGGATGGATCAGTTTCCTTCATCTGCTTCATCGGGAAAGTTCTAAACCCGCCTTCCGTCATCACAATTACGGGTTTCCGCAGCCGCATATCCGGCGAGAACCGATGCCGCAATGGCCTGCCAGCGGAACTCGGTCGCGCGGGCTCGCGCCGCGACGGAAATCACGCCGGCCCGGGGCCGATCGGCAAGCGCCCGCGCCATCGCCGCGGCCAGGCCTGCGACGATTCGCGGACGGGTTCCCGGCGGCACCTTGTAGCCGCAGCTCTCATCCACGATCCGCCCCGGCCCCGCCCAATCCAAGCAGATCACCGGCACTCCCATCGCGAGCGATTCCAGACAGACCTGGCCGAAAACCTCGTGCCATGCCGGATGGATCAAGGCATCCGCGCCGCCGATCCACCGGCAGGCCTCCTCGTGGGTCGCCAAGCGGCCCTCGAATGTCACCTGATCCGCCAATCCCAGGCGGCGGACCCTTGCCTCGAGCCGCTTCCGCTCGGGACCGTCCTGCAAGATCGTCAGGCACACCTCCGGCCCCGCCTCGCGGGCCAAGGCCACGGCGTCGATCGCCAGATCGATGCCTTTCCAGCCGATCAAGCGGCTGGCGGCGACCAAGCGCAGCGGCCCGCTCCGGTCGCGGCGATCCGTCGCGAAGCCGGCGAGCCGCGCCCGCTCGTCATCGGACAAGGCCGACTGGAATTGCACCGCGACGTCCCGCGCCCCCATCGCGCGGAGCTGCGCCGCGGTCGCCGGGGTGGCGGCCAGCAGGGCGGCGGCACTTCGATAGCGGCGGCGGGTCACCGGCCACCGGCAGGCGAGGTCGCGCGCGGCCTCGCGGGTCCATTCGGACCATTTCGTCCGCGTGTCGCACCCGTCGAACAGGTCGGGCGGCATCCGTTCGCCGCCACCGACGGGACCGGCGACGAAAGGCAGCCCGAGCTCGGCCAGCGGGCTGGCCGGCAGGAAATTGCCGAAAGTCAGGTGATGGACCAGATCGATCGACTCCACCGCCACCAAACGCCGGGCCGCCGCCAGCGCCTGCCGTTGCCAGAGCAGGTAAAACCCGCGCAACCCCCGCGCGCCTTTTTTCCAGAAGGTCTGCCAGCGCGGCGGATCGACAAAAATCCAGTGGACCCCCGCGGTCCACGCTTCTCCCGAATCCCGGATCGCCGCCTCGTGGTTGGCGCGGGTCAGCACCCACAGCTCGTGACGGGCCGAAAGTTCGCGGACCACATTCCACCCGACCCCCGGTTCCGACCCCCGGCCGGGCTCGCAGGCGTAGGCGGAGATCAGGACTTTCATGGGGACTGGTAGGGACGACGCGCCCTCGCTCGTCCGCGTAGCCACGGGTGGGCGGCTGCGATCCCCCGGGATGAAGCGGGCTGCCAGGGACCGTTCCCTCCTTCGCCGAGCCTACGGAGGGCAGGCCGGTCGGCCGAGGGCGTCCAACCCATAAGCGTTAACGTAACGCTGGAAAGCGCGGGATTTTGGGTTTCGGGAAAGACGCTCTCCGGGATTTGATCGACGAAGAATGATTGTTGATATCGAATTTTTAAACTGATGGAACCGACTTCATTCAATCAAACCTCAAAAATCAACATTCATAAATCGTCAATCAGAATTTGTGGATGGGAAGCGTCAGGAAATCGCTCACTTCAGCGGTCTCGTGTCGGCTCTAGGATTTAAGGTAGCGCTTATGGGCGTCCGACCCTACCTCCAAGGGACCCTACCCCCAGAACGCCGAACACAGGGCTTCCAAGGATTCTCCCTTGGGGCCGCTGAAGATCGGATTCAGGGCGCTGGCATAGGTGGCGAACGCCAGTTCCGGCGTCGGCCAGCCACAGTCCCGCAGGAAGGTCCGCACCGGTTCCTGATGCAGCGCTTCCAAGGTCGCGGCGACCAACCGCGCGCCTTCCAAGCGGTGCACCATCGCCTGATCCTGACAGAAAAAGTGGACGATGTCCCAGCCCGGCACGCCATCGGGGTCGGCCCATTCCCAGTCGACCGCGCTCAGCACCCCGCTCGGCGGATCGATCAGCAGGTTCCACGCGGCGAAGTCGCCGTGACTGAAGGCCGTCGCCAGCGTCACGCTGCCGACCCGCTCGCGCAGCCCCTGCGAGGACCCCGCCCAGCCCCCGACAATCCGCTGCCAGACCCTGAACGACGAAAGCTCGCGCCGCTCCTCAAAGCGGGTCCATCCCCGCAGCAGGGCGACCGCCTCGCCGGTACTCGCCACCGGATCCCACAGCGGATCCCCCGCCAGTTCACGCGTCGCGATCGAGGAAAAGCGGCCGTTGGACCGGACATCGACGATCCCGTACATCCCCGGAATCCGCCGTCCGACTTCCAGCAGGATGTCGCGCTCCCGCTCGATCGCCTCGATCGCCTCCGGGCTGAAGCCGACCTTGACGACCCACGCCGCTTCGCCGGCCATCACCGCCCGCAGCACCACCCGGCGGTGCCGCTGGACCGGATTGCCGAACAGCATGGCGGTCACCTGCCGGCCGGTCTCGGCCTCGAAGCGCGCCACGAATCCGTCCTCGCCGGCGACCAGGTCGACGGCGGGCAAAAAGCGCCACGCCGGGCTGAGCGACACCATCGTCAGCAGCGCCCGGTACGCCCGGCCGGCCGGCCGCAAGGCCCGGTACCAACGCAAGGCCGCCGCCAGCCCGCCCGGCTGCTCGCGCGCCAACACCAGCAGGTTTCGCGATTTGCGCGCCAGTTGCCACCTCGTCGGCACGCCCGTGCCTCCGGCCGGACCGAACAGCCCCTCCAGCAGGGCCGCGTCCTGCTTCGCAAGATTCCAATCAGCAGAAATGCCGCTCATACGCCTCCATCGTCGACTCGGCGACGCGGTCCCAGGTTAGCTTCGTGGCCACGTAAGTTTGATTCTTTTGCCCCATTTCCTTCCACGCCGGACGATCGCCCATCGCCCGCGCCAGGGTGGCGGCGATCGCCCCGGCCGTCGGTTCGCTGATCCAGCCGCCGCCGGATCGGGCGACGTGGGTGGCGACCCCGGCCGCAGCGGATACGATGACCGGCCGCGCCGCAAGCATCGCCTCCACCAGAGTCAGGCCGAATCCGTCGAAGCGCGACGGCAACACCGCGATGTCGGCTTCCGCCTGGATCTGGATCGATGGCTCGCTCCGCGGCCCGGTGAAGCGCACCCGGTCGCGGATCCCCAGCCGGCCCGCGAACGCCTCGAGCCACCGCCGGTCGGTCCAGTCGTTGCCGGTCAGCACCAGCTCGACCGCCGGCGGCACCACCGCGGACCGGAGAAAAAGCGCGAAACCTTCGAGCAGGAGATCCAGCCCCTTGTGATTGCGGTCCATCCGCCCGAGATACTGGATCCGCACCGCCTCACCTTCACCCGGCACCCGGAGGGGACCTTTGAGCAAATCGAGCAGCGCGGGGTCGCAGCCGTTGGGCACCGTGAAGACCGGCACCCGGCAGCCCAGCGCGCGCAGCGGCGCCTCGTGGCTCGCGTCGAGCAACTGGACCGCCCGCGCGCCCTCGATGAGCGACTTTTCGAAACCGTGCCAGTAGGCCGCTTTCCGCCACCTGTGATGCATCATCAGTCCCGGAACATAAGGGTCGTGGGGGATGAAAAGATAGGGAATTCCGAGCTTCCGCAGCCAGCGGCCGAGGGCCGCCATCGGCGGGTTGAACGTGCCGTGAAGGATCACCCCGTCGGCGGTCAGGCGGCCGTCGGCCAGATCGCGCCGGAGAATTGCGGGAAGGTGGAATCCACAGCGACGGGCGGGAAAATTCAGCACCTCCACCCCGGCCGGGGCGGGCCTGCCGTCGTGGCGCAGGGATACAATGGCGGCACTTCCCGGCATGAGGCGGTTCAGGGCCGGCACCAGGCCGGTCCCGTAGGCCGAGGTGCCGTCGCGACCCGGATACTGGGGGAGGAAATGCAAGACCTTCATCCTGGAAGTTCACCGGGAAACCGGTGGGAGGCCGAGGAACCAGTCCGCGGTCAAGCGCGCCGCGGTCTCGTCATCGACCGGCAGCTCGCCGCACACCCGGCGGGTCGGTTCCATGTCGCAGAGGTCGTCGTGGATCAGATTGCGCACGCGGAAGCTGGTGAAGGGGAACTTGCGGGCGCCGCAGCGCGTCAGCAGGTCGCCGGCCTTCCCGGCCAGCCGCGCCAGCGGCAGCGGAATCGAGCGGATCGGCGGCGCGTCCAGCGCCCGCCGCAGGGATTCCGCCCAGTCCCGCAGCACCCGCGCCTCGTAGTCGCCGGCATACAGCACCTTCTGGTGGACCGCCGCGGCCGGAGCTTCCAACAGGCGGGCATACTGGACCGCCACGTTGCCGACATAGCCAAGGTGCTTGCGCGCCCCGCCACTGCCGAGATGAACATAGCGGCCGCGCCGGATCATCTCCAGAAAGCGCTGGTAATGAGATCCCATGCCGGGCCCCCAGATGGTCGTCGGGCGGACCAGACACCATTCGCCGGTCCCATGGTCCGCCTCCCAGACCCGTTCTTCCATGGCGGCCTTGCTTTCTCCATACGAGGTGTCCGGCGCGTAAGTCCGGTGCGGTGCCACCGCCGCGCCGCGGAAGACATACTTCGACGAGGTGTAGAGCGTCCGCCGCACCGTGCCGACCTCGCGCAAGGCGTCGATCAGGTGAGAAGTACCGACCGTGTTGGCGGCAAAGTGATCGCTGTCCGCCGGGACCCGCTTGAGGCTGGTCCGGGCCGCCAGATGAATCGCCGCGTCGGGCCGGTGGGCCGCCACCGCCTGCCGCAGTGCCGCGGCATCGAGCAGGTCCGCGATCACCACGGTCTCGCCCGCCACCGCCTCGGCCGGAGCCCGCCGGTCCAGCCCGATCACGGCGTGACCGCGACCCACCAGCTCCCGCACCACATGACGGCCGATGAAGCCGGCGCTACCGGCCACGAGGATTTTCATCGGGAGATGGTAGATGGCAGATAGTTCCGGATCACTGATCACTGATCACTGATCACTGATCACTGATCACTGATCACTGATCACTTGGCACTTGGCACTTGGCACTTGGCCCTTCCCCAGATCCCCGCCCACGCCTGCTCGACCACCTCTTCCGCCGACAAGGCCGCGTCGAGCAGCACGGCGCGCGGGCCGAGCTCCTGCGCCAATTCCCGATAGGCCGCCAGCTGGCGCTCCAGTTCTTCCAGCGGGACCTCCTGCTTGCGGCCATGGATCGTCTTCGCCGGAGCCACCAACACCAGCACCCGGTCCGGCCGCGGCAGCAAGCGGAACATCAAGCGCGCCCAACCCGGGCCGGCCCCGTAACGGTAGCGGCGCGGATCGACCCGCAGGTCGTCGAAGTAGCGGTCGGAAATCAGCATCGCCCGCTTGGCCCGGAAATGTCCCACCGCCCCCACCCGCGCCCCCCACCACCGCGCGCAGAGCCACGCGGTCTTGCCGATCGAAAGCACGACCCCGCGCGGCTCGCGGCCATGGGGGTCGGTCACCGGAGCCCCTGGCACCTCGCCGTCTCCGCGCGGCCGCGGTCCCCAGTGCGCTTCCTTCACTCCGATCCGTGTCGGCTTGAGCCGCTCGCGCAGGCCGGCGATCACCGACGACTTGCCGCTGCCATCCGGCCCGAGCAGGGCGATCCAGGGAAAGGGCGGCCGCACATGATGACCGAACTCGCAAGCCCAGTGACGCGCCACTCGGTCGATCGTCGCCAGCGGCGCGCGCATCAGGCAGCGCCAGGCGAACACCCGCCGCAGCGACCGGGCGACCCGGTCCATCCCGTCGAAATCCCCGTCCTCCACCCGCCGGACCAAGGCTTTGGCCCGGGCAGGACCGAAGGCGCGGTTGAGGCAAGCCGCGAACTCTTGGCCGTCCTCCTTCACCGCCCGCTTCAGCAAGCCTTCGTAGCGCGTCCCGTGCTTGCCGCCCCACAGCAGGCCGGTCATCCACGCGATGAACGCGTCGTGCGCCAGCCGCGGCCGCGGCAAGCCGTCGTCGCCGGGCTGGACGCAGGTCCAGAAGCGGCCCGGATCGAGATACTCGCAACCGTTCCATTCGAAGCAGGGGAGGAAATCGACCTGGCCCCACTCGAAGTAGCGTTGCGTCACATAGCGTCGTGCCACCGTCAGCAGCGGCCGGCCGAAGCGCGCTTCCAACGCCTGCCCCGCCAACGCGGGTTCGCGCACCGCCAGGTCCCAATCGCTGCTGTCCCGGTGCTCCAGCCCCTCGACCCGGTGCCGGAGGAAGGCGATCTCCCCGCGCAGCGCCTCCGCCAGCCCCCGCTCCGCGCCGGCCGCCCGCAGGCCTGTGTTGGAGAGTGGGAGCATGGGTTACAATCTACCATACCACCGCTTCAACCACGCCTTCTGCCCGAGGAGTCCGTAGTACAAAACCGCGTCCGCCACCGCGTTGAGATGGTCATTCTTGAAAAAGGTCCAGCCGTAGGCCCGCCGGATCGCCCGCGATTCCGCCCATTGCTTCTCGCGCTTGAGCCACTCCGCGGCGTCCCCCGCGGGCCGGTTGCGCAGGCTCAGGTTCGCCCCGTGACGACGGAACTCCGCGAGCACCGCCGGCAGATAATCGAATCGCTTCCCCGCCGCCGCCAACCGACTCAGATACTCGCCATCCATCACATAACGGAAATCCTCGTCCAGCAGATGCCCCTCCCCCACGGTCGTCGCACGCCGGAAGAAACAGGCCGTCGACCCGATGTAGCACCCGAGGTGGCTAAGCATCCGGCGCCGGAACGGAAACACCGTCATCCGCTTTTCGAACCCGCCATCCTCCCGGACGAAATCCCAGCCGCCATAGATCACGTCGCTCGCCGGCCGCGTCGCGGCATGGGCCTTCACCGCCGCCAAGGCCCCGGGCTTCAAGCGGTCGTCGGCATTCAGCCACATCAACCAGGTCCCCCGCGCCGCGCGGAAGCCCTTGTTGATGCCCTCGCTCATCCCCCCGTCGGGCTCCTGCACGAAGGTCGCGTGCGGGAAGCGGGCGACCACCTCCGCCGTCTCGTCGGTCGACCCGGCATCGATGACCCGGTGCTCCAGCGTCACCCCCTCCTGCCCCGCCACGCTCGCCAGGCAATCCCCGATGAAGCGCCCGTAGCCGAGGCTCGGAGTCACAATGGTGAAATCAGGAGTCATGGGAGCGGACGGAAATCAGAAATCAGAAATCGGAGATCGGAAATCGAAGGTCGAAGCTCGAAGGTCGCGGACGGCGATCGCCCCGGGAGGGGCATCAGAAATTAGCCGGTGGCGTGAGCCACCGGACGCGCGTCGGTCATGCGGATCGCGTCCCGGAGGGCCGCCGGACGGGGCACCGGGAAATGCCGCGTTTCCCCGCCACCTCGTGCGATCCCTGGCAATCAACAATCAACAATCAACAATCAACAATCAACAATCAACAATCCCATCCACCATCCACCATCTACGCTCTCCGCCCCACCGCCTCACCCGCAATCCGCTCAAACTCATCCAACCAATCCTCACGCCGGGTGTTCGCCAACAACCAGCGGCGGCCTTCGCCGCCCCGTCGACTCGCCTCGGCGGGATTCCTCAACACCTCCACCATCTGTTCCGCCAATTGCGCGGCATCGCCCGGCCGGTGCAGCCAGCCGGTCTGATCCGGCACCACCGTCTCGGCCAAACCACCGCCGTCGGCCGCCAGCACCGGCTTGCCGAAATCATAGGCCTCATACGCCACCAGTCCGAGCGCTTCCCACCACACCGAGGGCACCACCATCGCGCTGCAGCGCGCCAGCAGCTCGTCCTTGTCCCGGCCTCCGACAAAACCCAGGTAATCGCAGCGGGGCAAGGCCGCGGCTTCGCGCCGCACGAATTCCTCCATCGGCCCCAGCCCGCCGATGCACAGCCGCGCGTCCGGCACCCGGTCCGCCGCCAAGCGCCAGGCCTCCAACAGGGTCACCACGCCCTTGGCCTCGGTCAGCCGCCCGAGAAATACCAAAGTCGGCGGACCCTCCCCCATGGACTCGTCCGGCAGTTCGGGACGGGGATCCCACGAATGCTTCAGCACGTGCACTTTGGCGGGGTCCAGGCCGGCCTGCACGAAGGTATCCCGCATGAACCGGGAGATCGCCAGCCAGCCATCGACCCGCTTGAAAAGCCCGCTCGCGTGCATCGAGTAAAGCACCGCCGCATAGACCGCCGTCTTCACCCGAGAGTCCTGCCACGATCCCGCCAGCACTTCGGGCAGAAAGTTCTTCTTCAGCCCCTGCGGCAGCAAGCGGTCGCCGCCCCACAGGTAGCCGTTGACCGAGAAGGGCCGGAAATTGTGCACCAGTTGGAACACCGGGATGTCCATTTTGAGCGCCTCGCGCAGAACCCCCGCCGAACCGACCGGAAAGATGTTGTGGAACAGCAACAGGTCCGGCCGTGCGGCCGCGACATGGCGGCGGAAGCGGGCAATCGAGTCGGGATTGTGAAAGATCTGCGCCACTTGCATCAGCGCGTTGCCGAGGGATTTCTCGGCCGCCCACATCGCGCTGTCAAAATAGCAGTGGAACACCTGGTGGCGGGAACTGAGCACGTTGGAGATCCGCTCGACCGACATTTCCTCGCCGCCCCGCTCCAGATAGCGGTTGAATACCTGCAGGATCCTCATGCCGCACCTCCGCTCATGCCGCTCTCCGACGGGCGGATCAAGGTGGCGATCAGCAAGCGGTCGCGGCCTTCGCCGGTGCAGACCACCCGTCCCCGGAAGCGGGTCTCGACGTGTCCGCGCAGGGAGAACTGTTGAGGATGTATGCCGTCCCGGCGGAACCATTCGATATACTGCCGCATCGCCTCGCCCGGCGGCACTTGGCCCATCAACACGTCGGAAAAGCTATGGCCCGCCAGCGGCCGGAACTCCGGTCCCACCAGTTCCTCGATCTCCTCGCTCGCCGACAGGATGCAGCCCATCCCGTCCGCCGTTATCAGGGCCGCGGGGGCGCGTTGGACGATCAAGTTCAACTGCCCGATCAAGCGCTCCGCGCGCTCCCTCGACCGGGCATGCAGCATCGCGATCGACCCGCCGACCAAAAAGCTCAGCCCACGCACCACCAGCCGGTCCCAGCCGTGCTGCCACAAGCTGGCGATCACGAACACCAGCAGCAACCCCATCAAGCGCAGCACCGTCTCCGGTGGCCGTCGCATGGAAATCCCAAGTAACCAGCAAAGCGCCAGCAAAGGAGTCACCGCCACTCCCCGCCACACCAAGTCGATCAGCAGGAAAATACATCCCGCCAGCACGCTGAGCGCGAGCAAGGTGCGGGTTCCGATGGAGGATTGGGTAGGCACGGTGTTTCGATGCTTCGGGGATGGGAGATGAAAGATGGAAGATGGCGGCCTTTGTCCCGCGAGGGGCATTCGGAAATAAGCCAGTGGGCGTGAGCCACCGGGAAGAAGGGAGGTAAAATGATACCCACCCCGGCAGGGGCGGTGGAAAGCACTCGCCGTTTTCCTCACCTCACCCGCCACCTCCCCCCCGCCCACCCGCGGGTGGTGGTCCGCCCGTCCGGACCGGGCAGGTGAAGCGCAATCTCGATCTCGCGCCGGCCGTAGGCCCCGCGCAGGCTTTTGCGCAGCCGATGGACCCCGCTCCAAAACCACCTCCGCCCCACCGCGCCCGCCCCGCACTCCTGCCGCCAGCACTCGCTCTCCGCCGCCGCGGCCCCCGTCTGGCCGAGATTCTGGCCGGTCTGGGTGAACACCGCCAGCGGCTCGTTCAGCAGGCCCGCCCGATAGCCGGCTCCCAGCAAAGAATCGATCCACACCGCGTCGGCGATCGCCCGGAAGCGCGTGTCAAGCCGGTGACTTTCCGCAACCCGCCGTCGCACGAAGGTCGCCGCCGAAAAGGTCGGCAGGAAGCAGCTCCGGATATGCCCGCGCAGCGGCAGCACCGCCTGCCGGTAGGCCAGGGGCGTCCCATCCGGCGCGACCAGGATCACGTCGCCGAACAGGATGTCGTGCTCCGGATGGGCCTCGAACCACGCCGCCACCTTGGCGAGGGTGCCCGGAAGGTATTGCTCGTCGCAATTCAACCACGCCAGGATCTCCCCCTCCGCGCGGGCAAAACCGCGGTTGATCGCATCGTACATCCCGCCGTCCGGCTCGCTGCGCACCCGGGCAAACCCCTCCCCGGCCGCCCACGCCGCGAACTCCTCCCCGCTCCCGCCATCCTGCACCAGGTGCTCGTGGGTAAAGCTTCCCTCCTGATCCGCCACGCTCCGCGCGCACAAGCGGAGATACTCCACTTGCTTGTAGCTCGGGGTGATGATGGAGAGATCCATGTTCCCAGTAAAAATCGCTTAATCCAGAATTCTCGAAATAACACGACTCACCCAATCAAAAGCGACCAAAGATAACGCCAACCGCAATTAAAATAAAACCTATTCAGCAACGCCAACTAAAACCCTCTTTTTTCCATCGCCTTGAATGCTCGTGCGTTTCTAAACGAGAACACATAATTCCAACCCGAACCTTGCAATGCCTGAGTCATCCGCGCGAACCTTGGCAGATTCTCGATCAAAAAATCCTTAATTCTTCGCAGCCTACTCCGCACGCGAGGGGAGCTGGCGCTCTCCGCATGATTCTCCCAAATCACCGTGTAATCGCTCTGTTGGGGCGACATGAGGAGCGGCTCAACATCATCAACTCGCTTAGCGCGGACCATCAACATTACTGGAAATTGATTAATCAAACGAACCCTATCACCGATGCTCGCAGGATCCACGACTGAATACCACCTCCTTCGCGGCCCATACTCGACGGCCACCATCTCCTCCACTACAAATCCATTCTCTCGCGAAAGTATTCGGTATAACAACTCTGGACTAAACTGATAAAAACCATGCCCGAAAAAATTATTTGCCGGCGTCACCCATAAAAAATAGCCATCTTTTTTAACCAGCTTCAGGCAATTCTTAATGGCGAATGTGAAATTGAAAACATGCTCCAGCGACCCCAATTCGCAGACCGAATCAAATCCTCCTTCCAAAGCCTGAGGCAACGGAAGATTTAGATCGTGAATTAAACTTGCCCCTTCGTAGTCAGATGCATCAAGCGCCTCGGGTTGCGTTGCGCCAAGAATCTGAAATAGGGACTCAGCAAACGGCCGACCGATTCTGAACTCTTCTTGTGAAGGAATCGCATCATGCTTCAATCCGTACTCCTTCAATAGACTCTCAAGTTCGCGCCGGCCCACCAGCAGATTCTGTCTGCCGATCGAAACCGTCTTATCGAATTTAACCCCTCGCTTGGCTGACCTAATAATAAATCGAGCAACTTCAATATCAATACCCATAAAACCGGATGTCTGAGATTTATTTTTTCATTCAATCAACGAGCCATCGCTCGATCCGCAGGAAAAACAATTGTCAATATCGCCTCGAAAACACTTGGACATTTCTCGGAAGCCAACCTCTAAATTCAAAATCTTCCAGCTTGCTTGCAAGTAATTTGGTTTTCGCTTCCATAAACTCGAACCCACAAACCTCGAACATCTTCCTCCAATAATCTTGGGGCTGCTCATTTACATGCCCCTGCCCACCTTGACCAGGAAAAGCCGCGGAAAAAACCACAAGGTCAGCTCGTTTACAGATGTATTTCACGAGGACCGGAGCAAGCTCTTCCGGCAGGTGCTCACCAACCTCGATGGAGTAGGCCAAATCGACTTTTGGAAGATCGGGCATCCCCTTCTCTGTCGAACAGTCAAACCACTTGACATCAGCTCCCTGCAATTTTGCAAGCGTCCGCCCAACAGCTGAATACTCAAGGCCTGCGGCTTTCAAACCGGCTTTCGAAAGCCCGGCCACATAACCACCTGTCCCAGCTCCGACATCGATTGCACTCTTAACATCCGGAAACAATTCGGACAAAGCACGTGAAAATATCGAACCGGAACGTCTTCCCGAAACAAAAAACCTTGCCCAGGTAATTGGATTGTACACGAGAAACCGGAGCCCCGTCCGCTCTCCGACTTCACACATCCGATCGCCCAACCAAAATATTGCGTTTTTCATTGTTGGATCCAGTCATTTAGTTTATTCAAATCCTCCAAGACTCCGATAAGCGCCCAGCAGATTATCTGCAACTGAATTCCACGAAAAATCGCGTTCCACTGCGATACGTGTATTTATTGATTTCTCACGAATCAAGACTGGACTCTGCGCCAAGCCAACGAGGGACGCCGCCAGCAAGTCCACGTCTCCAGCGACGGACCATCCGCATTGGTTGTCCAGTATCCAATCTGCCACCCCGGTTTCAGGGCTCACAAGACAAGGAACTCCGTGCGCTAGCGCCTCAAGAATTGATAAAGGCAGACCTTCCCACCTCGACGGATGCAGAAAAAGCGCAGCTTGTGCCAGGACCTGCTTCTTCTCGCCGCCGACCAGAGGGCCCGCAAACTTCACTTTTGAAGCGATCCCGAGATCTCCTGCCAGGGCCTTCAGTTTTGCCATGCCTCCCCGAAAATCGGGCCCGACAAGCAGCAGCGACGGCAGGCTCACAGTCAAATTGGCTTTCGCGTAGGCATTCAATAGAATATCCAACCCTTTCTGCTCGATTGCCAGGCGTCCAAGAAACAACCAGTAATTCTGAGATTCCCTGGTTTTGAATAAGGCAGTTGCCGCAGGAACATCTACACCATTTGGAATGTAAACTATTTTTCCGATTTCAGGAAGAGATTCAAGCGAACTAGCCTCTAAGCGACTAACACCTTGGATGAACTTCGAATCTCTCCAAAGTGACTTCTCAAAAATCCGGATCCAGAGAGACTTGAAAACTGCATTACGACCACGAAGAACCTGCTCTCCCCACCCGCCATTAGGAGTAACAACATAGGGTATCCCAAGCCTAGAAACCCGGTTGTTTGGCGGAGAAAATACCGAATGCAAGTGAAAAAGTTCCACCTTCGATATTCGTTCGCTGATCCATCGCTTCGAAATCCGAGGCAAAGCTAAAGCTGCGACCAACGGATTTCTGAATCGAGGAATTGAAAAAATCTGAAGTCCGTTGGGTGCAGTTTTTCTTTGAATGTCGTCGACCCCCAAAACAAAGTACCAAACTTCAATTTCGACTCCCTTTTTCAACAATGCATCGCATTGGCCAACAATTGTGGTCGAAACTCCGTCTAGCGCATTTGGATCATAATTCCCAACGTGTACGATCATCGGAGAAGTCGAGTGGCAGTTTTTCCCTTGGAGTCAGCTAACCCCATTGTAGATCGTCCGCAAACTACGGAGCTGTCGAGAAGAAGAGAACTCACTGCGCGCTTTTGACTGACTGGCAGCAGCAAAAGTTGCAAGTTCAGCCCGGTTCCGGTCGAGGCGAGTGACGGCATTCGAAAGACCACTCTTTAGTTTCTTCGGGGTTGGGATCGGAACCGCGATACCGCAGTCCCCGGTGACAATCTCGCCGGGGGCGCTGATCCTCCCGACCACTGGCACACACCCCGCAATCATGGCCTCGATCATCGTCAGCCCGGCGGCCTCGCGGAAGCTGGGAAGGAAATAGACGTCCGACTCGCCAAGCTGCTTCAAGTACTCGTCCCCACGGAAACCCGGGTGGAATTCGATCTGCCGCCCGAGTCCGAGACGGGCGACACGGGCCTTCGCGCGCGCCTCGTCCGGCCCGCCTCCTGCCACCAGATAGTGAAAGTCGATGCCCGCCTGCCGGACGAGATTCAAGGCCTCGATCGCCAGAATCAGGCCCTTGGAGGCGATCATGTTTCCCCCCGCGAAAAGCCTTAACGGCGCGCCTGCCGCGGCGGGCCGGGCGGCGGCCGCGAGCTCGTCCATGTGGGCTTCCTCGATCGCCGCTACCGAAACAACCGGGATCTCCCGATCCGGCCTGAGGGGAGCCAGAAAGCTCCGGGTGTCCTCATTCGCTGCAATGACCACCGCACATTCCTTCAGGGCGGAGCGCACTTCAGACGACCAGTAGGACTTGAGGCCGGACAATTCCCGCAGCCCTTCGAAGGCCGCACCGGTAATCCCGAGCGAGGGATAGAAGCGAAACGGGACGCGGCCGGCCCCTGCCAAGGGACCCCAGATCACCGGCAATTTCATCCGCCAGAGCGGTGTCGGCACCCGCCAGGTCGCGTAGGTCAGCTGATGGACCAGATCGAATCCGACCTCCCGGTGCCAGGCCTCGGCCTGCTCAAGGATCGCCGAACTGAACTCAAGATATTCCCGCCAGGTCCCGAGGCGCGCGATCAGCCGGTTCGGATGATGATCCCGCGGATTCCCGACGAAGCGGGCGTGGATGTTGGAGGGGACCAAGCCCTTGACGGTCGCCGCTTCCCATCCCTCGCGAAAGCGCCCGCTGACCAGCACGAAAATCTCATGATCCACCGCCAGCTGCTTGACGAAAGCCCAGCCGACCGAGGCTTCGGAGCCGCCCCCCGGGAGGCAGGCGATCGCGGAGACAAGCACTTTCATGCGGAAAAGGCGAGGATCATGCTTTGCAAAGTGCCCGCTCTCAATACCGGCGCGGCGCCAAGCCCCCGGACATTGGCATCCTGGAGCCGCGGGACTCCACCGGGGCCTCGAAGCGCTCCAACACCGGAGCACCCTGCTTGGTGACCACCCCGACCAACAGTGCTACGAACCAGGCGGCAACGGAGCTGAACGCGGCGTCCTGAGCAAAGCCGATGCTGGTGTTCATGGCCATGATCGTAAACGCGAACGCGGCGACGCTCATCTCGCGCATCTTCCGGAGCTTGAAGTGTCGATAAACCTTGAAGCAATAGAGCAGGGCAGTAAACTGGCACAGATAGTAAAGTCCGACACCCAAGGCACCGTAGCGGACCAGATGGCTGACACTGGTCTTGTGGAGTCGGCCGGTGCGGACAGCCAACATCCATTTTTCGTAATCCGCCTTGCTTTGGTTGATCGCGGCATCCCCCGCGGTGAATTGGAGGACTCCCCGTCCGGTGAGCAGAATCCGGGGCTGCGAGCGGACCTCCTTCATTCCCTCCTCGACCAGGAATTGTCGCATGATGGTCGATCCGGTGATGGCGGCCTTGTCGGCATTGTCGTCAAAGCGCAACATCGCCACCGAGCGGCGGACCGAATAGGACATCCGGTCGATCGCGGGTCCCGCGATGTTGACCGCGCAAACGAACACGACGAATGCCCCCGTGGCAACGAAGAGAAGTCCGTAGCGGCGGAGCAGGAATGCCATCGCACAAACTCCGACCAAGGTGATCGCGGGCACCGCTCGCCCGGCGCTGAGCAAGGCACCGGCAAACGCGACGGCAAGCAGGGTCGCATTCAGCAGCCAAGTCGATTTCGAGAGTTTTTCATGCGCGGAGAACAGACGGGAGGCCGCCCAAATGGCAGCAATCGGGCTGGCGACACGAATGGCGAACTGACCGGGAATCAGGTTAATGACCGGAATCAGGGGACCCATCATTCCTTCGGTTTCCTCCTCGAGATCGAACCGGCCTTGCGCGATTTCGTAAATTCGGTAGGAACACAACGCGGCCATGGCTCCAAGCATGGCCGGAGTGACCCCTTTCGCGAGCGCCTCCATCGAGGGCAAGCGATGACGCAGCATCACAAGCGTGATAAGAGTAAGGACTGGCAGCATGTCCTCCGCGTAGGCTTTGGCGGTGTTTCTGATATTGTATTGACCCGCATAAACCGGCATCGCCTCACCGGCCATCGCTTGTAAAAGCAGGTAAATAAAATAGATTCCCAGCAAAACCACCATCGGCGAGTGGTTAAGGCCAGGGGTGACCACCAGCGGCGGCGCCGGCGAACCCAAAGACCGCCGCATCAACACAGTTACCGCCATCCCGAGGGCCAGCCCGCAGGCCATGAAGTCGGCCGGGATCCAGAAGGACGTCGGAGCGACGTAAAACCCCATCATTCCGATCGAAATGGCCGGGACCCAGGAATGCTTCCACAAGCCGCCGATGTAGGCCGCTACTCCGGTTGCCACCAGGCCGATCAGGAGGTTGGTGTAGTCCCCTTGTGCCATGTTCACGACCGTCATCAGGGCGACAATCGCGGTCACCACGAGGACAACAATCACACGGATCGTTGCGTTGCCGGGCAACAGGGGCAGGCCCCCGCAGGAGCGGGAGACCGTTTTTAGTCGACAGTTCATGAAAATTGGAAGGTTGGCAGGCTTGCGAACGCCGGTTTATTCCCCTGAATTCTCCCGCTAGCAAGCGGTGATGACCGATCCAATGACCGCTCAGCCGGCTCTGAGCCGCTTCCACCGCCGCCAGACGCGGAGCATCGTTTGCCGGAACGGCCCCATTTCTTCGACCCAACCGCGCAAGAAACCCGGCAGTTGCTGCATGCTGCCGGCGTCCATCGGCACGGCGTGGCCCAGCAAGGTCCGGTAGCCGTCGAGAACGATGCCACCGTCGAAGCCGCTGAAAATCCAGGTGATTTTGTCGTGATGTTGCCGAAGAAGGGCGGCGCTGTTGTCGGAGATACCGTAACACGCGAAGTAGGGCGCATCGACGAACACGGCGTTCCACGGCAGCACGGAGACCAGTTCGTAACCCTTCTCCTTGCCGAGCCGTTCCAAGGCACGAAGACTACAGCCGACTTGCTTTGAGAATTCGGGAGGCTGAACCCAATCGAGCTCGGTCGGGATCGTCGGATTGAACTCGATGATGACCACCTTCGGCCGATAGTCGCCCAAGGCCCGCCAAACGTGCCAGTCGTTGCCATCGATGTCGATGGAGAGCAGATCGAAGTCCCGCGGGATCGGGGTTTCCTGGAGAAGGGCATCGAGTTTGCCGGGCCCGTCCCATCCCACGAAGCGGTGCAGCGGATGGACCCGCGGGTTGTCCTTGAAGGTCGCGACGAGGTCGCGGAAGCGGCGCTCGCTGCCCTCGATGAGGACCGCATGGTACTGCTCTTCCTCGATCAGGCGGCAGGTATTGCTGAGGTGCTTGCCGTCCCATGCGCCAAACTCGACGCACCAATGGTCTCGGGCCGGAAGCAAGCGGAGGACTTCGGCCAGAACCCCGTCCTCGCCACATTGCGAATGGACGTTGCTGGAATGCTCCAGCAACCACGAGGCGGGCCGCGCGGGTAGTGTGTCAGGGGCTTTCATGGCTCAAGGGGCGGAAGCCGGGGCCGGCACGAAGACCGCATCGACCTGGAAATTCTCGCCGGTGGTCCGGTCGGAAAAGCCCGGATAGATGGCAAACACCCGGAAGCCGAGTTCGCGCATCCGGTCGATTCCTTCATGGAACTGGAATCCGCCGTCGTAGAGCGGCGTGAGGCTCAACTCCAGTTGGATCGCGGCACAGCGCGGGATTGTCCCTGCCGCGCCTTCCAGCACCGCCTTTTCATAGCCCTGGGTGTCGATCTTGAGGTAGAAGGGATCGGCCGGATCGCAGAGTTCCGCCACCAGATCGTCGAGCGGGCGGATCTCGACCTCCTCGCGGCCGGAGTATTTTGAATTCGGCGCGGCCTTCTCGTGGGTCTCGTTCATTTCCAGCAGCGAACTGCTGACGCTGTTGGCGGCGATGTTGATCACGGAGGAGGCGCGCGCCGCCCCGACGGCGCAGCGCGGGGCGACCTTCCAGGCCGGATCGCCCGCGGCGGCGCGGGAAAGGGCGGCGTGGGCCTGGGTCAAGGGCTCAAAGGAGACGATTTGCCCGCGGTAGCCCCACTCGCGCAGTTCGGAGGCGTATTGGCCGACGTTGGCCCCGACGTCGAGGATGCAACGGATGCCGTGACGCTCCGCCATCCGGGCGGCACAAAGTTCCGAGTGGAAGCGGACGTCGCGCTTGAAGACCTCGTAGCCAACGCCGGCCATGAGGGATTGGAGGAGCTTTTTCATGAAGGCAGTTCAAGCCGGCGGATCGACCCGGTTTCGGGAGCCGTCTCCGCCGCCCAGTGGCGGAGCAGGCGGTCGCGGACAGACGCCGGAGCGTGAAAGTCGCGGACCAAGGCATTGTATGCGGCGATCAGGGCGGGCCCGTCGTGAGCGGCAAGGGCATCGAGGAGGGCGGGAATCCCCCCCGCGGCCGTTTCCACCAGTGGCAACCCGGCAGCCCGGAAATGACGCGGCACCGACGCATGGGGCGGGCCATACACCAGGATCGGGCGGCCGCAGGCAAGGTATTCGGCGGATTTGCAGGAAAAGGCCGTCGAAACCATCAAACGGTATTTTTCCTCGAAGGAGTAGGGAAGGAAGTTCGCGTGGGAATCGCCCAGACCGGCGAGCAGTCCGGCATTGTCGAGTCCTGCCACCACTTCGATCGCGTCGTCGCCGCCGAGGAAATCCAGGAAGCCGGGCGGGGCGGACGGGACGAAAAGGCGGAGGCGGTAGGCCAACCCCGGCTGGCGGTTGCGGCGGCGGATCTCGGCGACCAGCGCCTTCAGCGGCTCTTCGTAGAGCCCGTGGACGCCGCCCGAGTAGCCGATGATCACCGGGCCGTCGCCGCCGGGGGCCTCCCGGTATTCCGCGGATGCCTGACGGATCACCAGCGGCAAGGTGATGGCGGGAACCCCATACTTCTCACGAAGGTGTTCCGCGTAGCCGTCACAAATGGTCCACACCTGGCGGAAGCGGGGCAGGAGCCAGCGTTCCATCCGGCGCGCGACGCGGGCCTTCAGAGGTTTCCCCTGCATCCTCGCGGAAGCCTCGAGGTCGTCCATCAGGTAGAGGTCGGCCGGCAGGCCGCCGAGTTTGCCGATCAGCAGCGCCATCGAGAGCGCGCACCAGTGGTTGGTGCCGATCATGAAAATCCGTTCGCAACCCCGCTCCCGTGCCTCGCGGATCAGCGACGGTGCCTGCACGGCGAGCAGGAAGGTATCGACGAGACCGCGCAGGTCTTCGGAGAAGCCCATCAAGCCGACGCGCCACGCGTCCTTGAACTTGCGGACCGGAGCCGCGATGTCGGAGGCGATCCGTTCCGGTTCCACCCACCGGTGCATCCGCCGGGTGAGCAGCAATCCGGTCACCGGTTCCAAGGCCTTGGCGAGGCTCCACGCGACCGAATAGGTGGCGGTCGCCCGGTCCTTCACCGGCGGGTAGCAGCTCATGACGAGCACGTTCTTCGGGTCCATCGCGGAATCGGTGGAGGGAACTTGAGACACGCTTGCGATGGTCGAGATGCGGCGGCAACGCGCGGCCTCAGGAGCCGTGTCCGGATCCAGTCGACGTCTTCTCGCCCACCGTCCACAGGAACATCCCGAAGGAGTTGACGTGTTCGCGCGATGCCGCGGTGAACAGGGAACGGAGGACCCAACGGGCGAAGCGGGCGACCGGCACCTTGATCGCGCGACGGTGGTAGAGCCCCTCGATCACGTCGTCCTGAGAGGCAAGGACTTTCAAGTCGAACATGCCGAACAGCGCCTTCAGCGAGACGCTGGTGTAGGCCCAGAAATGGGTGATGTCGTTGAAGAGGTTGCGTCCGACCAGGGGACTGTCGGCGTTCGGCCCCTGGAGGATCAGCTTGCCGCCCGGCTTCAGCGTTTTCTGACAAAGCAGCAGGAAGTCGAGGAACACCTCTTTGGGCAAGTGCTCGTAGAAGTTGAGAGCGATGATGCAGTCCAAGCTATCGCCGGGCATGGCGGCGAGGTCGGCCATCGAATCCTCCAACGTCGCCGGCAGTCCCATCGACCGGGCCAAAGTGATCTGCGGCTCGGACGAGTCGGTTCCGCGGGCCTTGGAGTAGCCCTGTTCGGTCATCCATTTCAACAGCAGGCCAGGTCCGCAGGCCACCTCGTAGATGGCTGCCTGTTTGTCCTGCGGAAGCCAGGCCGGAAGGAAATTGTCGTAGAGATTCCTATAGTAGTCGTAGAGCCGGTCGAACTCGGACGAAGTCGCGAGCCCGCGCGCCGTTGCCTGATAGTCGTAATAACTGCTGACATTCATAAAGCGGAGCCCGGCGATGGGGCCGGCCGGAATTCGACCGCCGTCAGATGGCGACGACCGGCCGGTACGGCTTCAGAAGCCCGCGACGCAGCCGGGCGAGCTGGACCACGGCGAACCAATGGGCGGCCAAGGTGCCCGCCACCAGCGAGGTGACCGGGACACCCGCGGTACCCCAGGCGGGAACCAGGAGGAATAACAGCGCCACGTTCAACGCACCTGCCGCGAGGGTGGGAATGGCGAAAGGGTTGCGACCGGAGGCGATGATGAACTGGTTGCTGATCACCGCGCAGGTACAGATCGCGTAATCGAGGCCCATCAGCATCAGGGTGGAGTGGGACGGAAACGCATTTCCTTTCGCGATCAAAGCCGCGATCCACGGGCTCACCACCACGAAGGCGGCGGCAACGAGGAAGGTGGCCGGATAGCCGAGCAGCAGGTTCCGGCGCAGCATGGCCCAAGCCCCTCGCGTGTCGTTCGCCGAGATCATCCGCGTGAACCGGGGAAGCTGCGGCTGGAACATCTGGAGCACCGCCGTCATGCCCGCCTGGCCGATCCGCTGCGCGAGGTAGAAGGGAGCCACCACCGCGGGGCCCAGCAGGGCTCCCACCAAAGGCACCTGGATGCTGGCGAACATAAAGGAACTGACGCTCACCACTCCCATCGGGGCGGCGACCTTGAGGATCCCGCGGATCTTTCGCGATTCGACGGGACCCGGGTCGCCCGGATCGTCCTTGCCCGCCAGGTTCCGGTAAGCTTGCCGGACCGCAATTCCGTAGAGGGCGGCGACCGCGGCGGACACCACGGCCATCACCATGAGGTCCCGGGTCAGCCAAGCGGCCAGCGCCACCCCGATTCCTTGGATAAGAAAAAACAGCGCCAGCAGGAGCCGCGCGATAAACAGGTGACCGGTGCCCACCAACAGCGAAGCCGCGCGATTTGACATCAACATCGAAAGCGGCACCAGCAACATGATATACCACACCGGCCGGGAATCGATTACCACGCCCTCGAGGAAGCGGGTCCGCGGGATCACCAGCTCGTAGATCAGTATCCCGGCCAGGAGAAGGAGGACCGCGGTGACCCGGTAAATCGACGCGGCGTGATCACTCAGGGACTGAAGCGCCCGGTCGCCGCTCCCGAAGTCGAGGAAATCGTCACCGGCATGGCCGGTTCCGCCGCCGCGGATGTGGGCGGCCTGGCGAGCCACGACGGCTCCGATTCCGAAATCGAGAAAGCCCACCATCGCGACCATCGCTTGGAAGCCGAACCACAAACCGCTCTCCGCCAGGGGAAAAAGGCTTAAAACCAGCGGCACCAGCAAGAGTCCGGTGGTGACCGAAATCCCCTGCTGGAACCACCCGGCCATCGTGCCGGCCCGCACCGGATGGTCGTGCACCCAGCGGGAAATCGAAGAAAAGGCAGCCACGGACGATTGATGGAATGAGTCGGGAATCGGAGGCCGTTCCAAGCGTCCCGCGACGCGTCATTCCGCAACGTAGAGGGCGTCCACACATACGACCCTGCCGTCGCCCTGCTGCCACTGGTCGTAGTTGCCGGCATATCTCAAACCCAATCCCGTGAACATGTCATGGAGTTCGGCGAAGCTCGGCTGCCCCTCGTAAAGCGGATCGAGGCAAATCTCGGTGAGGACCGCCTTCGACCTGCCGAAGGTTTCCATGCCTCCCAGGATCACGTTCTTCTCGAATCCCTGGACGTCCATCTTGATCAGGATCCGCGATTGCACGGAAAGGCCGAGGGTGGAGGCAAGCCCGTCGAGCCGGCGAATCTCGATCGATTCTTCCCGGGTCTCCCGGGTCCGCTCGTCGAAGCCCCGGTGGAACTCGGTGGTGGGCAGGATGGAGGACGAAGGCGAGTGCTCGACATGGAGGTGCATCACTTCCGTCTTATCTTCGTTGCCGAGGGCGAAAGGATGGCATTTCCCCGAAATTCCCTCGCGCCGGAAGGTTTCCTCAAGCAGGGGAAACACTCCGGGCAAGGGTTCGAAACTGTGAACCGCCGCCTCCGGCAGAACCCGGTGGATGCGCGTGGCGAACTGGCCCGCGTTCGCTCCGATATCCAGCACCGTGTCGATCCCCAGCGAGCGGAGGTTCATGAAGTTGGTGACCGGGTGTTGGGAAGTCGGGACGATTTGGAAGCCGCGTTTGTTGAACGCGGACCGGATGGCATTCTTCAGAGGGACGATCATGGATTGCGGGGTGAACGGTTGTCAGGGCGAAGGCGGGAGCGGGTCTAGCGCGGAGCGGGTGCTCCGACACGCCTCCCGGCGCGCTTGAGTGCATCGAGGCTGTAGCCGCCTTCCCATGCCGACAGATCCGCGGAAACCTTCATTTCCGATTTCCCGCCGCGGGCGCGATGATCCAGTTCGACGCGGTTGACCGCCGTGGCCTTCCACGTGCCGAAGCTGTTGTCCCAGGAAAAGTAGGCCCGGCCGCCTTCCAGGAGGATCACATAGTAGATTTCGTCCGGCTTCTCGGGGACATCGGCAGCAAAGGACCAGGTGGTATTTTCCAGCGCTGCGGCCAGTTCCTCCTTGTTATTCGCCTTCGCGAGTTCCCCCGGCTGGCGGCGCAGCGCCTCGAAGGCCTCCCGTTCTTTTTTGATCTCGAGGGCATCTTCGAGTTTTCCCTGCTGGGCCAGGCGCTTCTCCAGTTTTCCAAGTTCCTCGAGATATACTTTCCGCAAGGGTTCCACTCGCGCCTCGACGCGCGTCTGAAACTGCTCGCGGAGCTTTACCAGCTCGGCAGGCGGCTCCTGAGCAAATGCCCCTGGCGTCCAGCCGAGAAGAATGACGGACACGAGATGTCGGAGATTTCGCATGTCTTTGTGCAACTTGAATTCGCCAGCTTCACCCGGCGGGCGGCGCCTCACGGCGAGACAGCACCCGCAAGCGCCTCGTGGATCTCCACCAGGATGTCGCGGATCGAATAACGGTAGCTCCATTCCGGATAGTCGCGCTGGAATTTCCGGACGTCGCTGATGTACCAGATGTGGTCTCCCACCCGGTTGTCCTCGACGTAGGTGAAGTCGAGCCGCTTGCCGCTGAGTTCCTCGCCGATCCGGATGGCTTCAAGCATCGAGCAATTCGAATGGCGGCTGCCGCCGATGTTGTAAACCTCGCCGCGCCGCGGGTTGCGGTAGAAATGGAGGAAGGCGGAAACCAGATCGTGGCTGTGGATGTTGTCCCGGACCTGCTTCCCCTTGTAGCCGAAGATCCGGTAGGGACGATTCTCCACGATGCACTTCATCAGGTAGGCAAGGAAACCGTGCAACTCGGTCCCCGCGTGGGCCGGGCCCGTCAGGCAGCCGCCGCGGAAGACCCCCGTCCTCATGCCGAAATACTTGCCATATTCCTGGACCATCACGTCCGCCGCCACCTTGCTCGCCCCGAAGATCGAATGCTTCGACCGGTCGATCGACATGGTCTCGTCGATCCCGATCTGGAAGGGATGGCTTTCCTCGATCTCCCAGCGCGATTCCAGTTCCACCAGCGGCAGCCCGTTCGGGGTGTCCCCGTAGACCTTGTTGGTGCTGGTGAAGATGAACACCGCGCCCGGGCAGTGGAGGCGGGTTGCCTCCAGCAGGTGAAGGGTGCCGGTCGCGTTGACGCCGAAGTCGGTGAGGGGTTCGCGCGCCGCCCAGTCGTGCGAGGGTTGGGCGGCGGTGTGCACCACCAGCGCGATGTCGCTGCCGAACTCCGCGAAGATTCGCATCACGGACTCGTGGTCGCGGATATCGACCGCCCGCGTCTGGTAGCGGGGCAACTGATCCAACAGTTCTTGGTTGTTGGCTTGGGTGGAAGCCTCCGCGCCGAAGAAATAGGCACGCAGGTCGTTGTCGATTCCGACCACGGTGAAGCCTTCCTGATGAAGCTTCCGGGTGGCTTCCGATCCAATCAATCCGGCGGATCCGGTGACAATGGCAACTGGCATGAGTGTAAGCAAATCTCCCGGGGTGCGGGGTGAAACCAGGGGGAGAGTGGCCCTCACTCGCTCTCGAACTCGCCATTCAAAATGAAGCGCGGCTGTTTGAGCGGATCTTTCCCGGTGTTGGTCGATTCTCCGATGTCTCCGAATCTCTTCCGGGATTGCGGGCGAGCCGCCCGCACCCCTCTTGGTTGACGTCCCGCCCCGGCACGCTGCCGCCCTTGGTCGGATGCGGGGAACCCACCGGGTCGGCTTGCTGAAGCACCGGGGACTGAAAGCGCGGGGCCATCGTCACGCGGCGGATTCTGGCGGACGCGGAGGTTTGTTCAATTTAAAATGAACAAAACGCCGCGGGGAGCGGGAGAATCCGGGGGCGCGCGACGCGCTTTTTGCGACCCGGTGGCGCCGATCCGCGTTTGTGGCTTCGTTTCACCGATGCCGCGCCGTCCTACCCGCACGGGCTCGGGTTGACCAAAGGTCCACCCTCCTTAGGCCGGCTTCCGCCCTTCAAGCGCCTTTCACCCCCCCCCGAAGCCGGCTTGCGGCAAGATCCCGCAGCCACTTTCAGCTTTTCAGCTTTTTCAGATGATCATCCCCGCCGCGAGGGTCTCGTTGGTGCCGGGATCCACCAGGATGAAGGAGCCGGTCTGGCGGTTGCGGCGGTAGGAATCGTGGATGACCGGCTGGGCGGTGCGCAGGGTGATGCGGCCGATGTCGTTCATCGCGAAGGTCCCCGGCTGCTCGACCTTGTGCAGGGTGTTGATGTCGACCAGATACTTCACCTCGCTGACGATGGCCTGCATTTCGCGCGTGGTGTGGCGCAGCAGGACCTTGGCCCGCGGCGGCATCGGCTTGTTGGAGAACCAGCAGATCATCGCCTCGATGTCCTGGGATACCCGCGGCGGGTTGTTGCGCTTGATCAGCATGTCCCCGCGCGAGATGTCGATCTCATCGCACAGGGTCAGCGTGACACTCTGCGGGGCGAAGGCCTCGTCGAGATCGCCGTCGGCGGTGTGGATCGAGCGGATCTTGCTGGTGAAACCGGATGGCAGCACGGACACCTCGTCGCCGGGCTTGAAGACACCGCCGGCGACGCGTCCGGCATAGCCGCGGAAGTCGTGCCACTCGTCGCTCTGCGGGCGGATCACCCACTGGACGGGGAAGCGGGCGTCGACGTGGTTCTCCTCGCCGCCGACGTAGACGTGCTCGAGGTGGTAGAGCAGCGAGGGACCCTGGAACCAGGGCATGTTCTGCGACTTGTCGACGACGTTGTCGCCGTTGAGCGCGGAGATCGGGATCGGGGTGATCTCGACGATGCTGTCGAGCCGCGAGGCGAACTCCTGGTAGTCCTTGACGATGCGTTCGTAGATTTCCTCTGAGTAGTCGACCAGGTCCATCTTGTTGACCGCGACGACGACGTGCTGGATGCGCAGCAGGTTGGCGATGAAGCTGTGGCGCTTGGTTTGCTCGATCACGCCCTTGCGCGCGTCGATCAGGATGATGGCCAGGTTGGCGGTGGAGGCACCGGTCACCATGTTGCGGGTGTACTGGATGTGGCCCGGGGTGTCGGCGATGATGAACTTGCGCTTGGGGGTGGCGAAGTAGCGGTAGGCGACATCGATGGTGATCCCCTGCTCGCGCTCGGCCTTGAGCCCGTCGGTCAGCAGGGCGAGATCGACGTGGCCGTCGCCGCGGCGCTTGGAAGTTTCCTCGATCGCCTCGAGCTGGTCTTCGAAGATCGACTTGGAATCATACAAGAGGCGGCCGATGAGGGTGGATTTGCCGTCGTCGACGGAGCCGGCGGTGGTGAAGCGGAGAAGGTCCATGGAAAGTCAAAGTGCCGAGTGATCAGTGAGCAGTGATCAGGGGCGGAAGTTAGAATTGAAGCGGGCGGTTGGCGTGGGCGAGGTCGAAGGGAGTGACGAGGAATTCGAGATCAAACACTGATCACTGATGACTGATCACTCGGCACTATCAGAAGTATCCTTCCTTCTTGCGGTCTTCCATCGCCGTCTCGGAGCGCTTGTCATCGGCGCGGTTGCCGCGCTCGGTCTGGCGGGCGGCGGCGACTTCCTCGATGATCTGCTCCATGGTGTCGGCGGTGGACTCGATGGCGCCGGTGATGGTGGCGTCGCCCATGGTGCGGAAGCGGATGGTCCTGCGCTCCACCGTTTCGCCGTCGCGCGGCTGGACGAATTCGCTGACGGCGAGGATGGTGCCGTTGCGGATGACGGTGTCGCGGTCGTGGGCGTAGTAGAGGCTGGGCAGCACGATGCCTTCGCGCTGCATGTACATCCAGATGTCCATTTCGGTGAAATTCGACAACGGGAAGACCCGGAAGTGCTCGCCGGAGTGCTTGCGGCCGTTGAACAGGTTCCAGAGTTCGGGGCGCTGGTTCTTGGGGTCCCACTGGCCGAAGTCGTCGCGGTGCGAGAAGAAGCGCTCTTTCGCGCGGGCCTTCTCCTCGTCGCGGCGGCCGCCGCCGAGCAGGGCGTCGAACTGGTATTCGGCGATGGTGTCGAGCAGGGTGGTGGTCTGGGCGCGGTTGCGCGAGGCGTTCGGCCCTTTTTCCTCGACCACCCGGCCGTCATCGATCGATTTCTGGACCGAACCGACGATCAGGCGGGCGTCCAGCTTGGCGGCGAATTCGTCGCGGTAGTCGATCGTTTCCGGGAAATTGTGGCCGGTATCGACGTGGACCAGCGGGAAGGGCATGCGGGCCGGGTGGAAGGCCTTGCGGGCGATCCAGGCCATGACGATCGAGTCCTTGCCGCCGGAGAAGAGCAGGCCTGGGTTCTGGAACTGGGCCGCAGTTTCGCGGAGGATGAAGATCGCCTCGGCTTCGATCTGGTCAAGGTGGGAGAGCTGGTAGTTGGGCATCGATGGAAATGCTGAAAGGCTGGAAACTGAAAAGCTGAAAGGGAAGGAGCGGGGCTGAGGGGCTGAAACGGAGGAGGCTGAGCTCGCTGATTTCAGCATTTCAGCATTTCAGTTTTCAGCTTTTCCCCCTGCGGGGCGGGAGGAAAGGCCGGGGCAGGTCCTCGCGGCAAGTAATAATTACTTAGTTGAGCAACTTGGTAATGAATTGTTCAACCCAAAGGAAGAGGACAGGCGGCCGTCAGACCTTGGACTGCGTGCAGCCTGCTGCCGCTTTGTTGCCACGGCCTGCCGTGGAGTCCACCGGACCCGCCATCAGGCTGGCGGACGGGCACCTTGGACTGCGTGCAGCCTGCTGCCGCTTTGTTGCCACGGCCTGCCGTGGAGTCCACCCGACCCGTCAGCAGGCTGACGGACGGAAAGCGGCAGCGGGCTGCCGCAGTCCATGGCCTCCGGCTCCGCCGGCCGCTGAACAGAAAATCAGACGAGGTCGAATGCTTCCGCGGTGGCCAGGCCGCGACTCCGGACAAATTCCAACACCTCGAACACCGCGTCCTCGATGCTGAGCTGCTCGGTATCGACCACGAGTTCCGCCTGCTGGGGTTCTTCGAAACTGCTGTCGCGGCCGGTGAAGTGGGCGATTTCGCCTTTCGCGGCCTTGGCGTAGAGGCCCTTCACGTCGCGCTTTTCGCAGGTTTGGAAGCTGGCTTTGACGTACACCTCGGCAAAGTCCTCGCCGAGGATGCCGCGCGCGAGATCGCGGTGGATGCCGCGCGGGGTGATCAGCGAGCAGAGGACAATGACGCCGTGGGTGGCGAGGATCTTCGCGACCTCGGCGGTGCGGCGGATGTTCTCCAGGCGGTCGTCGTCGGTGAAGCCGAGGTTGGCGTTGAGGCCGGCGCGCAGGTTGTCGCCGTCGAGCCGGACGCAGTAGCGGCCCTGGTCGTGGAGGACGCGCTCGACGCCGGACGCGATGGTGGATTTCCCGGATCCGGAAAGCCCGCAGAACCACAGCACGACGCCGCGCTGGCCGAGCAGGGTTTCCTTGTCGTGGCGCGGCAGGGTGGCGTGCGGGTGGAGGTTGGACATGGGATCGAGAAGAGTGTCTGAGAGTCTAAAAGTCGAAGGTCTAAAAGTCTGCCTAAATCGTCGTCGGCGCAGCGCTATGGCAGGGATTTCCTGGCTCCGCGCGGTCCACTTCCCGCCGGTCCGGGGCGAAACACCGATAGGCCGTCCGACCGAAGCACCGCTGCGGTGGCGGGCCGGGCTCGTGTTGACCACAGGTCAACACTCCTTAACCCGGCCTCCGGCCTCAGCTCTACCGACAAGCGACAACCCCTTCGACTTTCAGACTTTCGACGCCTTCACCCTCCCGCCCAGCCGGTCGCGGAGGCTGTACCAGAGAAAGAGCGAGTTGTAGGTGACGTAGCGCTTGAAAAGGCGGCGCGGTTCGGCGGCGATGCGGTAGGCCCATTCGAGGCCGCATTTCTGCAGGAAGGCGGGTGCCTGCCGGACCTCGCCGGCGTGGAAGGCGAAGGCGGCGCCGATCCCGAAATAGACGCCGGGCGGCAGGCGGTCCTTGTGGCGGGCGATCCAGTGTTCCTGCTTGGGACAGCCGAGGCCGACCCAGATCAGGTTCGCGCCGGAGTCGCGGATCCGCGTGCAAACCCGCTCGAACTCGTCGTCCGGCCAGTCGCCGAACGGCGGCGAGTAGGCCCCGGCGATGGCGACGCCGGGAAAGCGTCCAGCGAAGACGGACTTGAGCGTGGAGAGGGTCGATTCCTTGCCGCCGAACAGGAAGTGGCGGAACTCCGGCCGGCCGGAAGTGGCCTTGAAGGTCTCGAGCATCAAGGTCGGGCCATAGACGCGGTCGGTCAGGTGTTCGGCGGGAGGCAGCGCGGCATTCAGCGACCAGACGAGCGGCATCCCGTCGGGCACGATCAGATCGAAGCGACGCATCGCCTCGCCGAACCCGGCGTCGGAGCGGGCCAGAGCGGCGACGTGGGTGTTGGCGGCTTCCACGGCGAATGCCGCGCGACCTTCGACCGCTTTGCCGAGAATCCAGCCGACCGCCCCCATGTAATCGGTGCAGGCCAGGGGAAGGCCGATCACGGGAAGAACGCGCATGGCCTTCTCACTCCTTCGACACCGACACGTGATGGCCGTGCGCCTTGAGCAGCGCGTGGCGCTTGGCGGTATCCAGATCGGAGGCGACCATTTCGGCGCACATTTCCTCGACCGTGATTTCGGGAGTCCAGCCGAGTTTTTCCATCGCCTTGGTCGGGTCGCCGAGCAGGGTCTCGACTTCGGCGGGGCGGAAGTAACGGGAATCGACGCGGACGATCACGTCGCCCGGCTTGACCGCCGGTGCCAGCGAGGGATCGACGGCATGGACGATGGCGATCTCATCGACGCCCTCGCCGCTGAATTCCAGGGTGATGCCGGCTTCGGCGGCCGACATCCGGACGAACTCGCGGACCGAGATCTGCTTGCCGGTGGCGATCACGAAATCGTCCGGCGCGTCCTGCTGGAGCATCATCCACTGCATCCGGACGTAGTCCTTGGCGTGGCCCCAGTCGCGGAGGGAATCCATGTTGCCGAGGAACAGGCAGCTTTCGAGGCCCTGGGCGATGTTGGCAATCCCGCGGGTGATCTTGCGGGTGACGAAGGTCTCGCCGCGGCGCGGCGACTCGTGGTTGAAAAGGATGCCGTTGCAAGCGTACATCCCGTAGGCCTCGCGATAGTTCACGGTGATCCAGTAGGCGTACATTTTCGCCACGGCGTAGGGCGAGCGCGGGTGGAACGGCGTGGTTTCCTTCTGCGGGATCTCCTGCACCAGCCCGTAGAGCTCGGAAGTGGATGCCTGGTAAAAGCGGGTCTTCTTCTCGAGGCCGAGGAAGCGGATGGCTTCGAGCAGGCGGAGCGCGCCGATGGCGTCGACGTCGGCGGTGTATTCGGGGGCCTCGAACGAGACCGCGACGTGCGACTGCGCGCCGAGGTTGTAAACTTCGTCGGGCTGCACCTCGCTGAGGATGCGGGTCAGGTTCGAGCTGTCGGTCAGGTCGCCGTAGTGGAGCCGGAAGCGCGAGTTCTCGACGTGCGGGTCCTCGTAAATGTGGTCGACCCGCTGGGTGTTGAAGAGCGAGGCGCGGCGTTTGATGCCGTGGACCTCGTAGCCTTTTTCAAGGAGCAACTCGGCGAGGTAGGAACCGTCCTGGCCGGTGATGCCGGTGATGAGCGCTTTTTTCATGGGAGCGTGGAGGAGGAAGGATTGCTGCGACTGAAGGTCAGGTGGGCGAAGACGTCTTTAAGGAGTGTTGACCTGTGGTCCACACGCTGTTCCGGCGTTTCGCCCCGAAGGGCGTCGGAAGTGTCGACCGCAGGTCGACACTCCTTAGGCTCAAAGCCGCGCGGCGCCGGCTTCGAGGCTGGCGAGGAAGTCGCCGTAGGCACCGGCGAGGCCCTGCTTGAAATCGATGGAAGGCGACCAGCCGGTGGCCTTGATCCTGGAGATGTCCAACAGCTTGCGCGGCGTGCCGTCGGGCTTCGAAGGATCGGTGAGGATCTCGCCGGTGAAGCCGACCGTCTCCGCGACCAAGGCCGCCAGTTCGAAGATCGTCACGTCCTCCCCCACCCCGACGTTCACCCAGTCCGGCGGGCTGGCGAGGCCGAGCAGGTGGAAGCAGGCGGCGGCGAGGTCGTCGACGTGGAGGAACTCGCGGCGCGGGGTGCCGGTGCCCCAGATCGTCACGCTGGCGGCGCCGGCCACCTTGGCCTCGTGGAAACGGCGGAGCAGCGCCGGGATCACGTGGGAGTTTTCCGGATGGTAGTTGTCGCCGGGACCGTAAAGGTTGGTCGGCATCGCCGAGTGATACATCAGCCCGTGCTGCGCGCGGTAGTGCTGGCACAGCTTGAGGCCCGCGATCTTCGCGATGGCGTAGGCCTCGTTGGTGGTCTCCAGCGGGCTGGTGAGCAGGCAGTCCTCGGTCATCGGCTGCGGGGCCAGCTTCGGGTAGATGCAGGACGACCCGAGGAACAGCACCCGCGGCACTCCGGCGCGGCGGCTGCCTTCGACCAGGTTCGCGGCGATACTGAGGTTCTCGTAGATGAAGTCCGCCGGATAGGTCGCGTTGGCGTGGATGCCGCCGACCTTGGCCGCGGCGACGATGACGATATCCGGCATTTCCGCGGCGAGGAAATCGAAGACCGCGTGCTGGTCGAGCAGGTCGAGGCGGTCGCGGCCGGCGGTGAGCACGTCATGGCCGCCGCGGCGGGCGGCCTCGCGGACGAGGGCGGAGCCGACCATGCCGCGGTGGCCGGTAATGAGGGTTTTGGTCATCATAGATGGGAGATCGGAGATGGCGGATGGCAGGTCAGTCCTTCCGCTTTTGCTCCGCCAGAATGCCGCGGATCGAAAGATCTTCGTCGAGCCGCGGCCAATGGAGACCGAAGGGCGAGAGCTCAATCTCGGAAAGCTCCTCCGGCGAAGCCGACTTCAAACGGGAACTCACCTCGACGGGAAAGCGGATGGTTTCGCCGCTGGTCATTTCGACGACAATTTCACCCGTCTCGTGACGGGCCGACTTCGGAGTATCAATCAAAGTATTCATGCCACTTCGCGATGATAAGCTCCTTGTTCTCCGATGCCAAGAGTTCCGCGACGCCCAGTTCCTTCGTTTTCAACCCGACCGATTCACGAAGCACCACCTCTCCTTCGACTTCAAAGACGGCCTCACCGTCCCCTTTTCGGACATGAACGTGGATCGGCGTGTGATCGTTGCTGTAGAAAAAGAAGCGGAAGCCGTCTTTGGTGAAAACTGTCGGCATGGATCGGAAAGAATTGAAATGTCGCCCTCAGCCGCATTCGGAGGCGAGGCCGGCAACCACCTCGTCGAGTTGATCCCGCCGAAGCTCCGCGAACACCGGGATGCTGAGCGCTTCCGACGCGAGCAGGTCCGACACCGCGCAGTCCGCCAGCGAATGCGCCGGCAGATTCGCGAAGCATTCCTGGCGGTGCATCGGGACCGGGTAGTAGATCTCGCAGCCGATGCCGAGCGCGGTGAGATGCGCTTTCAAGGCGTCGCGCCGGCCAGCGCCGGGGATGCGCAGGGTGAACTGGTTCCAGACGTGGCCGTTGTGGCGGTAGGCGACGGGCAGGACGAGCCGCGCGTCCTCGAGGCGGGCGGCCTGGCCGGCGGGGCAGCAGCAGTCGGCCTCGCGGGCCTGGACGACGTCCGGCAGCTCCGAAATACGGGAAAGGTAGTAGGCGGCGTTGCGCGCGCGGCCGGCCTCGTAGTCCCGGATGTGGCGGAGCTTGACGCGGAGCAGCGCGCACTGGAGGGCGTCCATGCGGAAATTCCCGCCGACCATCGAGTGGTGGTAGCGCGGGTGCATGCCGTGGTTGCGGAGGCGCAGGACTTTCTCCGCGAGGGCGTCGTCCTCCGTGGTGACCAGGCCGCCGTCGCCGAAGCCGCCGAGGTTTTTCGACGGGAAGAAGCTGAAGCAGCCGAGCTCGCCGATGGTCCCGCAGCCGCGGCCCTTGTAGCTGGCGCCGAAGGACTGGGCGACGTCCTCGACGACCTTCAGCCCGTGTTCCTTCGCGAAGGCCATGACCGAGTCCATGTCGGCGGACTGGCCGTAAAGGTGGACCGGCAGGATCGCCTTGGTGCGCGGCGTGAGCTTGGCTTTCGCCGAGTCGATATCAAGCCCGAAGCAGACCGGGCAGACGTCGCAGAAGACCGGCGTGGCGCCGCTGCGGGCGATGCTGCCGGCGGTGGCGAAGAAGGTGAAGGAGGGGCACAGCACCTCGTCGCCGGGGCCGATGTCGAGCGCCATCAGGGCGACGATCAGGGCGTCGGTGCCGGAGGAAATCGAGATCGCGTGCTTCGCGCCGAGGGCGGCGGCGCACTCGCGTTCGAAAGCCTCCACCTCCTCGCCGAGGATGAAGCGGCCGGAGCGGAGGACGCTGTCGAAGACGGCCTTCAGCTCGGCTTCGAGCGGGAGGTTCTGGGCGTTGACGTCGAGGAGCGGGACGGGCATGGGAGTAGCGTTGCTACGCCTTGACCACCTGCCCCACGCGGGTGGCGGTGGTGGCCATGGCGTTGCGGGTGTCGATGATCAGGTCGGCGCAGGCGGCGAGTTGGTCGAGATCGAAGGCGGCGTGGTGGGTGGAGATGACGATGCAGTCCTGCGCGCGGAGGTTTTCCGCGGTCCAGTCGAGCGAGCGGTGGCCGGCCCAGTCGATGTGCTCGCGGGTCGGGCCGACGACCGGGACGTGGGGGTCGTGATAAGAAAGCTCGGCGCCGAGCCGCTTGAAGCCGTCGAGCAGGGCGAAGGTCGGCGACTCGCGCATGTCGTCGACGTTCGCCTTGTACGCCAGGCCTAGTAGCAGGATGCGCGAGCCCTTGACCGGCTTGCCGCGCGAGTTGAGCGCCTCCATCGCACGATGGATGACGTAGTCGGGCATCGCGCGGTTGACCTCGCCGGCGAGTTCGATGAAACGGGTGTGCACGCCGTACTCGCGGGCCTTCCAGGTCAGGTAGAAGGGATCGATCGGGATGCAGTGGCCGCCGAGGCCGGGGCCGGGATAGAACGGGGTGAAGCCGAAGGGCTTGGTCGAGGCGGCGCGGATGACTTCCCAGATGTCGATGCCCATCCGGTCGGCGGCGATCTTGAGCTCGTTGACCAGGCCGATGTTGACCGCGCGGTAGATGTTCTCGAGCAGCTTGGTCAGCTCGGCGACCTTGCAGGAGCTGACCGGCACGACCGTCTCGAAGGCGGCCTCGTAGAGCGCCACGCCGGCTTCGAGGCAGGCCGGGGTGATGCCGCCGACGACCTTCGGGATGTTGGTGGCGGTGAACTTCGGGTTGCCCGGGTCCTCGCGCTCCGGCGAATAGACGACGTGGAGGTCGCGGCCGACGGTGAAGCCGGCCTTCTCGACCCGGGTGGCGACTTCCTCGTCGGTGGTGCCGGGGTAGGTGGTGCTTTCCAGGCTGAGGACCTGGCCGGCTTTCAGATGGGGCACGACGGCGTCGACCGTGTCGGTGACATAGCTGAGGTCCGGCTCGAAGTGCTGGTCGAGCGGCGTCGGGACGCAGAGGATGATCGCGTCGAGTCCGGCGATGACCGCGAAATCGGTGGTCGCCTCGAGCAAGCCGGAGGCGAGGGCGGCGGCGACCTGCTCGCCCGGGATGTGCTTGATGTAGCTGCGCCCGGCGAGCAGCGCGGCGGGCTTGGCGGGATCGATGTCGATGCCCACCGCGCGGAAGCCGGCCTTGGCATAGGCGAGCAGCAGCGGCAGGCCGACGTAGCCGAGACCGACCACCCCGACGGCGGCGCGGCGCTCGGCGAATTTTTGCGTGACGCTCATGAATGCAAGCGGCGGCCCTCAGGCGGTCACCGGGACGAAATCGCGGAAGTATTCGATGGTCTCGCGGATGCCCTGGTCGAAGGGCACGACGGGTTCCCAGCCGAGGACTTCCCGGGCGCGGGTGATGTCGGGCTGGCGGACTTTCGGGTCGTCGGGCGGCAGCGGCTTGGGGTCGATCTTGAGCTCGATTCCGAACACCCCGGCGATCGCCTCCGCGAACTGGAGCATGCTCATTTCGTGGGGATTGCCGCAGTTGACGGGCTCGTGGAAATTCGAACGGGCGAGCCGCCAGATGCCCTCCACCAGGTCCGAGACGTAGCAGAACGAGCGGGTCTGCGAGCCGTCGCCGAAGATCGTCAGCGGCTCGCCGCGCAGGGCCTGGCCGATGAAGGCGGGGACCACGCGGCCGTCGTCGAGCCGCATCCGCGGGCCGTAGGTGTTGAAAATCCGGACGATCCGGGTGTCGACGCCGTGGGCGCGGTGGTAGGCCATGGTGGCGGCCTCGGCGTAGCGCTTGGCCTCGTCGTAGCACGAGCGGACTCCGATGGAGTTGACGTTGCCCCAGTATTCTTCCTTTTGCGGGTGGATCTCGGGGTCGCCGTAAACCTCCGAGGTGGACGCGACGAGGTAAGTCGCCTTCTTCCGCAGCGCGAGATCGAGCGCGTTGTGCGAGGCGTAGGAGCCGGCCTTGAGCGTCTCGATCGGGATCTGGACGTAATCGATCGGGCTGGCCGGCGAGGCGAGGTGGAAGATGAAGTCGACCGGGCCCTCGACCTCGAACGGCTCGGCGACATCGTGCTCGATGAAGCGGAAGGCCGGGTTGCCCGCGAGGTGGGCGATGTTGCGCGGGTGGCCGGTGACGTAGTTGTCGAGGGCGACCACCCGCAGGCCGTCGGCCAGCAGCCGGTCGACGAGGTGGGAGCCGACAAAGCCGGCACCGCCGGTCACGACCGCGGTTTTGCCATTCAGGTCCTGGTGGGGAATCATCGTGAGGTCAGGGGAGGGAGTGGTCACGCTGCCGCCCCTGGTCGATTGTCCCGGGTCCGGGCAAAACCAGCGGAGGCGCTTGAAGAACAGGGGATTCGGGCGACTTTATGCAAGAGCGCCGCGACGGCTTGATGGATTGAAAATTCGGGTGCTTGTTCAATGCAAAATGAACAAAAAGGCCGGTCGGGAGCGGATCATGGCAGCGGCTTGCGGGGCAGCAGGAGCGAAAACAGGTCGACCTCGATGATTTGTTCGCGGCCCAGGAATTCGAGCAGCACTTTGACCCGCTCGCGGGCCGGCAGGACCTCCACCACGGTCGCCCGGACGCCACCCAGCGGGCCGTGGGCCAGCTCCACCTCCTCGCCTTCGGTGATCCGCGGGCCGACGGTGAGCACCTCGTCGGTCCCCTGCTTGGCGACCTCCTGGCGGAGCACTTCGACGAAGTCGTCGGCCACCGAGGGCACCTTGTCGCCGAAGCGGACCAGTCCGCGGACGCCCTGGCTGTACTTCACCGCGCGCTCGTCGGGGTCGAGCCGGAAGCGGGCGAGCACGTAGCCGGGGAACAGCGCCTCGACCCACCACACCTTGCCGCGGCGGGTGGCCTTGCGGTAGCGGAGCATCGGGCAAAAGACCTCCACCTCTTCCAGTCCGCGCAGGTGGGCGGCGGCGACGGTTTCGCGTTTGGTCTGCGTTTTGACGCAGTACCAGGCGGGTCCGGTGGCGGGTTGCGGGTTGTTCATTCGCCGAGTACTTTCTGCAGGACCGGCAGCACGACCCGGCCTTTTTTGATCCAATATTCGAGCTGCTTGACGCGGCCGACGACGAACGCGCGGCGCTGCGGGTCCTCATCCCCGCCGGCGGTCTCGAGCAGCCGGCCGATTTTCGACTGGCCGCTCTCGAGGTGGGGTCGCACCTGCTCCCGGATGAAGCCGCCGACCAGCCGTTTGAGTTCGGTGTCCGCCTGGTAGTGGCAGCGCCGCGAATTCTCGACGTTGATCTCGCGCACCGCGCCGAGCCCTTTCAAGGCACGCAATCCCTGGCTGGCGGAGCCCTTGCTGATGTCCAAAAGCTGCACCAGATCGTCGAGCGACAAGGGCTGGGGCGAAATGAACAACAAGCCGTAGATCTCCCCGATCGAACGGGGCAGGCCGAGCACCTTGACCCCGTCGACGAAGACTTGGATCACCTGCGCCTCGACCGGGCCGAGCGATGGGAAATCGCGGATTTCATCCTCTTCGCGGACCGGAGGCACGGCCGTGGATTAGCTAGCAAATCCGAATTGTTCAATCTGAAATGAACAAACCCGCCGATTCGTCTTCATTCACCAGAATCCCCCGCCCCGCCAGATGCTGCAGCCAGCCGGCGAAATCGAGTTCCGGGAACTCCTTCGCCGCGCGGGCGGCGAGCTCCCGCGCGGAGTGCGAACCGTCCATCGCCGCCAGCAAGCGGGAGTGCCCGGCCGGAAAGTGGCAGGTCACGTGGCGCGCATCGACCACCGGCTGGCCGTTGGCCGCGAAATGGCGGTTGAGGGCGGAGATCCGCGGCTTGCCGTCGGGATCGCCCCCGATGTGCAGGGCTTCCGAGCGCAGCTCGAGGCCGCCCAACCGGGCCGCCTGGAAGATCCACCCGGCAAGTTCGCGCGCATGGCGGGTCGGTTCCCAGCCGCCGCCCAGCCGGTCCGCGGTGCGCTCGAGCAAGTCCGGCACCGGCACGCAGTCACCTTCTAATTCCAGCAGCACCTTGCGGAACACCTTCACCACGGCGGGCTCGCCGGCGAGCACCGGCAGCTCCCCCGCGCCGCGCCCGGCCGCGAAATGGAGCACCACCCCGGTGGTCGTCCGTTCTTCAAAGGGCGCCTCCTCGCGACACAGCAGGCTGTTGCGATGGGTCCGGCCCGAGAGCAGGTCGAGCATCTGCTGGAGCAGCAGCGGATCCTCCGCCAGCTTGGTCAGCTGCGGCCAGGCATCGACATCGATCCCTTCCGGCAGGTCGTCCCGGAAGCAGGCCTCGCCCAGGTAGTGCAAGGCGCGGTCGGCCGCCCAGGTGGCGAAATGGGCGAAGTAGAGGGGCTCCGAGACCGGCGCGAACTCGTCGAACGGCAACACCGCGGGGCCTTTGCGGGCGATGTCGTTGCAGATCGATTTCAGATACTGCGAGTGGGGCGTGGCGGCCCCCGCCATCCCGGCCAACGCCGCCGCCACCGCGGCCGGGCTGCCGCCCAGCGCCGCCGCCACCGGATTTCCCGCCAAGGCCCGGATCAACGGCACCAGGTCGCGCCGCAGCGACCAGCCGGGCAACGTGTTGTAGCTGATGCAGGCCACCCCGGAGTCGGTGAGCACTTGCGAGCACAAGTCCATCACCCGCGCCTTCACCGGGTCCGGCACCCACGACAGGATCCCGTGGGCGATCAGGTAATCGCAGGGATCGGACGGCCGCCAATGCTCGAGGTCCGCCACCTCGAAGCGGATGTTTTCCAGCCCGGCGGCCGAGGCGGCCTGCCGCGCGGCATGGATCGCCGTGTCCGAATAATCCAAGCCCGTGAACTCGCTGCCCGGATAGCGCGCGGCCAGCGGCAACAGGTTGTGGCCGGAGGCACAGCCGAACTCGAGCACGCGGCACGCCGACGGCATCGCCAGACCCTGCAAGCCCGCCAGCCGGGCGCTCACCGCCAAACCCGAAATATCCGTGACCGGATGGCTGAGCGCCGGATAACGCCGTTCTGAATACAACTGCCGCACGGGATCGTTCACAACCCCGTTGTGCACCGCTCCCGCCTCCGGTGGGAATGGCGAATCCGAACATCCCGCGAAATTTCGCGAAAAAGTCGAACTGTTCATTTGACCTCATTCCCCCCGGCTGCTATTCGCTTCCACCAACTCAACCCGCCTGAATTCACCATGAAAGCCATCGCCCCCTCCCCGGCCGACCGCCTGCCCGCCCTGCTCCAGCAGGTTTTCGGCTACGACAGTTTCCGCCCGCTCCAGCAGGACATCATGGCCGCCACCCTGGCCGGCCTCGACACCGTCGCCATCCTCCCCACCGGGGCCGGCAAGAGCCTCTGCTACCAGCTGCCCGCCTTGGTCCGCGAGGGCCTGACCGTGGTGGTGTCACCGCTGATCGCCCTGATGAAAGACCAGGTCGACCAGCTCGAGGCCGCGGGGGTCGCCGCGACTTTCCTGAATTCCACCCTCGACGCCACCGAGATGGGCGCCCGGCTGGCAGGGCTCGATGCCGGTGCCTACCAGCTCCTCTACGTCGCTCCCGAGCGCCTGCTGGCCGGGGATTTCCCGCGCAAGCTCGCCGGCTGGAACGTCGGCGCGATCGCGGTCGACGAGGCCCACTGCATCAGCGAATGGGGCCACGACTTCCGCCCGGAATACCGCCAGCTCGCCACCCTGCGCGAGCGCTTTCCCGGCGTCCCCTTCCTCGCGCTGACCGCCACCGCCACGCCGCGGGTCCGCGACGATATCATCGGCCAGCTCCGCCTGCGCGAGCCGCAGGTCTTCCTCTCCAGCTTCAACCGGCCGAACCTCAGCTACCGCGTGATCCCGAAAGGCAAGCCGGAGCGCCAGGTCTGGGAGTTCGCCTCGGCCCGCCCGCAGGACGCCGGCATCGTTTACTGCCAGTCCCGCAAGAGCACCGAAGCGCTGGCCGCCGCGCTGCGCGCCGAAGGGATCGCCGCCGTCGCCTACCACGCCGGGATGGAGGCCGCCGACCGCGGCCGCAACCAGGATGCCTTCCTCCGCGACCAGGCCCGCGTGGTCTGCGCCACCGTCGCCTTCGGAATGGGCATCAACAAACCGAACGTCCGCTGGGTGATCCACTCCGACCTGCCGAAAAATATCGAGGGCTATTACCAGGAAACCGGCCGCGCCGGCCGCGACGGGCTGCCGGCCGATTGCCTGCTGCTCTACTCGCGCGGCGACGTGATGAAGCAACTGCGCTTCATCGACGAGATCACCGACGAACAGGCCCACGCGATCGCCCGCTCGCAGCTCGACCGGATGACCGAATACGCCGAGGACGAGGGTTGCCGGCGCGGCCATCTGCTCGGGTATTTCGGCGAAGACTGGCCGCACGAGAACTGCGGCGGCTGCGATTCCTGCCTGTCACCACGCGAGACTTACGACGCCACCCTCGAGTGCCGGAAATTCCTGAGCTGCGTCTTCCGCATCCGCCAGCACGGCGGCTTCACCACCGGGCTGCAGCACATTGCCGACGTGCTCGGCGGCGGCGATACCGAGAAGATCCGCCGCTGGAAGCACGAGACGCTCAGCACCTACGGCATCGGCCGCGACAAGCCGCGCGCCGAGTGGGTCGCGCTCGGCCGCCAGTTGCTGCGGCTCGACCTGATCCGCCAGTCGCAGGACGGCTTCTCGACGGTGGCGCTGACCGACGCCGGCCGCGCCGCGCTCAAGGACGGCCGCCCCTTCCTGCTGGCCCGTCCGCCGGCTTCCTTGAATGACAGCGCCGGGGCCATCGCCAAAGCCGGCGATATCCCCTGCGACGAAGGGCTGTTCGAAGCGCTCCGCGCGGTCCGCAAGGAGCTGGCCGACGCCCGCGACGTGCCGCCGTATGTCGTGTTCTCCGATGTCTCGCTGCGCCACATGGCGCGCGGCTATCCGGCCGACCCCGACTCCCTGCGGCGGGTTCCCGGCGTCGGGGAGCGCAAGCTCGCGGACTTCGGCGGGCCGATGCTGGAGGCGATCGCCGCCTGGCTGGCGGAACACCCGCGCCAGAGCTTCCCCGATCTCCGCGCCGCCGCACCGGTGGCGCGCAAGATGAAAATGGAGAACGAGATCAACGGCACTGCCCTGGCAACCTTGGAGCGCTACCGGGCCGGCGTGGGGATCGACGCGATCGCCAAGGAACGCGGCCTCGCGGCCAGCACCATCGAAAGCCACCTCGCCAAGGCGGTCGAATTCGGGGAAAAGCTCGATCCCCGTGCCTTCTATTCGCCGGCCGAGGAGGAGGAAATGCGAGTCGCTCTCGCAGGCCACGAAGGGCCGGAACTGAAATCCATTTTTGAGAAGTTCGGCGGGCGAATCAGCTACGGGCAGCTCCGGCTGTTCGCGGCTTTTGAGAAGGCAGGGCCGCGGAGCTAGGGCCGCTTGGGGATCCTTGGACTGCGGGCAGCCTGCTGCCGCTCTGTTGCCACAGCCTGCTGTGGAGTCCATGGCCTCCGGGCCGCTGCAAGAGCCGATGACCCGAGGGCCGACTCTTCCTTGGACTGCGGGCAGCCCGCTGCCGCTCTGTTGCCACAGCCTGCTGTGGAGTCAGGGCCCGACCCGCCAGCAGGCTGGCGGAGGGAAAGCGGCAGCAGGCTGCCGCAGTCCATGGTGCTGTGCCTACTTCTTCTTCCCACCCCGTGCTCCGCCTGGCGGGCCGTCCCGCTTCTCCCATTCCCGGCGGTCGCGGGAGCGGATCGAGAAGACGACCGGCACGCCGGCCACCGGGTTGAACTCGCGCAGGCGGTTGGAGAGGTAGCTCTCGTAGCTCGCGGGCATCAGCGACTTGTCATTGACGAAGAGCACGAAGGTCGGGACCGGGATCACGCTGTATTTTTCCTCCACCGCGGCGGTCGCGTAGTAAAGCTTCACCCGTTTGGCCGAGCGCTTGTCGCTGGGCGGCGGGTTGAGCTGGAAGGCATCCTGCAGCATCCGGTTGAGCTTGCCGGTGCTCGGCACGTTCTGCGCGCCCTTGCGGATTTTGAGAACCTCCTTGAGCACCTGGTCGACCGCCTGGCCGCTCTTGGCGGAAACCGCGATGAAGGGCGCGTAAGCCAGGAAGAACAGCTCGCGCTTCACGTGCTCGGTCGCTTCCTCCATCCGCGCGCTCTTCGAGGCACCGGGATGGTAGAGGTCGAACTTGTTCAGCACGATCAGGCACGGCTTGTTCTCCTTGAGCACTTCCTGGGCGATCTTGCGGTCCTGCGCGCTGATCCCGGCGGCGAGGTCGACCACCAGGATGCACAGGTCGGCGCGGCGGATCGCGCGTTCGGAGCGCATCGCGGAAAAGACCTCCACCGAGGTGTCGCGCTTCGCCCGCGGCCGCAAGCCGGCGGTGTCGATCAGCGTGAAGCGCTCGCCGGCGAACTCGCAGGGCAGGTCGATCGCGTCGCGGGTGGTCCCGGCGATCTCCGACACGATGGTCCGCTGGTCGTGCAGGATCGCGTTCACCAGCGACGACTTGCCGGCATTCGGCTTGCCGATGATCGCCAGCTTGATCCCGGCGATCTCCGCCTCGGCCACCGCCTGCTCGATCTCGCCGGCGATCGGCTTCATGAACTCGTCGATCTGGTCGATCAGAAACTGCATGCCCTTGCCGTGCTCGGCGGAGACGCGGACCGCCTCGCCGAATCCGAGCCGCGAGAACTCGTCGGCATTCTTGATGTGCTTGTCGTCGTCGACCTTGTTGACCACCAGCATCACCGGCGGCTTGGCCTTGCGCAGCTTCGCCCCGAGATCGAGGTCGATCGCCGTCAGGCCGTCCTGGGCATCGACCACGAACAGGATCAGGTCCGCCATCTGCATCGCGATGTCGGCCTCGATCGTCACCGCCTCGGCGAAGCCGTCCTCCAGCGTGCCGCCGATGCCGCCGGTATCGATCAGGGTGCACGGAATGGTCGTCGCCATGCACGGCGCGGAGATCCGGTCGCGGGTCACGCCGGGCTGGTCGTGGACGATGGCGATCTTCCGCTTGGCGAGGCGGTTGAAAAGCGCGGACTTCCCGACATTCGGGCGTCCGACGATGGCGACGGTAGGCATACGGACGGGCTTAGGGCAGCAACCCGCGCGTAGCAAGGGCATTACGGCCTGCCGGGGAGTGCGGATTTCGGAACAACGAAAAAGGCGAAACGAGCGAAAGGCTGCTGTTCACCTTCTGCTTCGCCCAAACGCAGGGTGCCGTTTCTCGTGCTTGATCACCGTGATTCGTATCTCTTCCAATTCTCCGGCAATCGCAGGATGGTAGTTGATCCTCATCCCCTCAGCCGTGTCATCAATTCCGAGTGGGACAGCGGAGTGACTTTCCCGCACTCCAGCTCGGCGTCCCGGGCCAGCGCCAAGGCGACGGCGTCTTCATCGCTCTGATCGATTGCCAAGGCGTAGGGGTCCTCTATGCTTTCCCACAGGGAGGCAGCAAGCAGGGCTCGCTCTCTGGGCGGGAGTCGGAGCGCGACCGGTGCGATTTGATCCAAGCTCATGACGTGACGATAGCCCGGCCAACGGGAGGAGGGAAGGCAGAGTTTCATGGCTTGGGCATCAGGGCAGCCATCGCCGCGCAGCAGGGGCATTGCGGCCGGGTCGGGGCTGGGAATTTCGGAACAACGAAAAGGGCGAAACGAGCGAAAGGTGCCGGCTTCCGGAATCTGCGCAGGTGCAGTCTCGGGGTTGGCTGCCAGCACTATTTTCGAGTCGTCCCGGCAAATGGATTCTCCCCGTTGATCTTGGACGACTCCGCGAGCTAGCTTTTATACAGTCGACCCGAGAGTTCAAGATCCCCGGCTCCGGCGGCGGCCTCCGCCCAGCCCCGCAGGGCCAATTTGTAGTAGGGGTTATCCCTGGGATCGGTATACTTCCGGTAGCTGCTGTTGAACCATTCTCCCGCCTCCTTCCACATCCCGACTTTGAGCGCACACCAGGCTCTTTTGAAGGCAAGGGTCTTCATGGGATGCGGTCGGGTTCGGGACTTTTGAAATTCGCCCGGATCTGGCGGCGGGCTTCCTGATAGTAGTTGAAGGCCGACCACAGCGTGAACACCGCGGCGACCAGGCAAGGGTAAAGCGGCGGCAGCACCTCCACCTTCAGCATCACCCAGCCGATCGCGATCATCTGGGTGACGGTGCAGACCTTGCCGGTCCAGTGGGGTTCATAGTGGACGTTCCGGGCGTGCTTCTTGACGAGGAAAATGCCGGCCCCGATCAGCAGGTCGCGGGTGATCACCAGCGCCGCGAACCACGGCGGCATCCGCCAGTCGTGGTCGCCCCAGGGGAAAATGCTCAGCATCAGGATGGCGGTGATCAGCAGGAATTTGTCGGCGAGCGGGTCGATGAAGGCCCCGAATTTCGACTTCTGGTTCCAGTGGCGGGCGATCCAGCCGTCCACGCCGTCGGTCGCGGAGGCGACGATGAAGAGGACCAGCGCGGTCCAGCGGAGCGACTCGTCCGGCTGCCCGGCGGCGACGCTGATCCCGTAGAGCGCCACATACACGGCGAAGACCGGCACCAGAAAGATGCGGCCCAGCGTGATCTTGCTGGCAAGGGTCATCGGACGGATTCAATCACCGAACCCGCGCACGCGCGATGCCGGAGTTCGCAGCTTCTGCGCGGGGATTCTGGTGAAGGAATAGATATTATTGCTCTCGATTCGCCCGGTGAATCGCGGCAGTCCCCGGGGCGACAAGGACTTGATTTCCGCTCGCCATCGGCATGTTTCGCCGGCCATTCGGGTTTGCCTTGTGAAACAGCCTCCTTGAATCATGCCATTTCCTGTCTTAGCCTGACAAAAAGCATGGAAGTAGCACCGTAATTTTAATCAATGGAGAAGGACGAATCGATTTCAGCGTCGGGGAAAGCCCGGGTGACCCTTGCGGTTGCCTTGGGGTCGGTTCTGCTCTTGACCCACTGCCGGGAGAGCGGGAGCGCCGTGGCCGTCGAACCGCCCGCGGACGCGGATGACAAGTCCGCCGCAGCCGGAGCGCCCGCCGTCGGGACCCACGTCAGCCTGCCGGCCAAGGTGGACTTCAACCGCGACGTGCGGCCGGTGCTCTCCGACCGCTGCTTCGCCTGCCACGGGCCCGACGCCAACAAGGGCCGCGAGGCCGGGCTGCGGCTCGACACCCGCGAAGGCGCCACCGCCGAGCTCGAAAGCGGGAACCGCGCGATCGTCCCGGGCGATCTTTCCGCCAGCGCGATGGTCGCGCGGATGCGCCACCACGATCCGGAGGAGATCATGCCGCCGCCGAAGCTCGACCGGCCGCTCAGCGATTCCGAACGGGGGATCCTCGAACGCTGGATCGAGCAAGGGGCCGAATACCAGCCGCACTGGGCCTTCGTGGCCCCGGAGAAGCACCCGGCACCCGCGGTCAAGGATACCTCGTGGCCGCTCGATGACCTCGACCGCTTCGTCCTGTCAAAAATCGAATCGCAGCAACTCGCGCCCAACCCGCCCGCCGACCGCGCCACCCTGCTGCGCCGCGCCTCGCTGACCCTGACCGGGCTGCCGCCGTCGCTGGAGCAGCTCGACGCCTTCCTCGCCGACGAGTCGCCCGACGCTTATGAAAAGCAGGTCGACGCCTTGCTTGCCTCGCCCCGCTTCGGCGAACGGATGGCCCAGGACTGGCTCGACCTCGCCCGCTACGCCGACACCTACGGCTACCAGAGCGACAAACCCTGCTTCGTCTGGCCGTGGCGCGACTGGGTGATCAAGGCCTTCAACGAGAACCTGCCCTACGACCAGTTCGCATCCTGGCAGATCGCCGGCGACCTGCTGCCGGACGCGACCCAGAATCAGCGGCTGGCCACCCTCTTCAACCGGCTGCACCGCCAGACCGAGGAAGGCGGCTCGATCGAGGCCGAATTCCGCCAGGAATACGTGTCCGACCGCGTCCACACCTACGGCACCGCTTTCCTCGGGCTGACCATGGAGTGTTCGAAGTGCCACGACCACAAGTACGACCCGATCTCGCAGCGCGACTACTTCAGCATGGCCTCGATGTTCGGCCAGATCGACGAGTCCGGACTGTATCCCTACTCGATCCCCACCACCGCGCCCGCGCCGTCGATGCGCCTGATGGAGCCCCACCACCCGGCGGAAGTGGCCAAGCGGCAGGCGGCCCTGGAGTCGGAGGAAACCCGTCATCAAACGCTCGCCGCCGCCCGCGAGGCCGCCTTCGAGGCCTGGCTCGCGGCCACTCCGAACCTCGCGGCCACGCCGCCCCAGGCCCGTTACACGCTCGATGCCGCCGAGGGCAACCAGACCGCCAACCTCGTTCCCGAAGGCAAGCCGGCCACGATCTCCGGCGGCCAGTTGACGGTGGTGCCCGGCGCCACCGGCCAGGCGGTGGAATTCGACGGCGACACCGTGATGCAGCTCGACGGCGTGTCCGGGATCACCCGCCACGATCCGCTTTCCCTTTCGCTGCGGATTTTCTGCCCGGATACCAAGGACCGCGCGGTGATCCTCCACAGCGGCCCGGGCTTGTATTCGCAGGCCGCCGACGCCGCGGGCTTCGAGTTGCTGTTGGAGAAAGGCAAGCTCCGTTGGAGTTGCATCCACCTGTGGCCCGGCTGCGCGGCGTCGATCGAGACCGCCGAGCCCTTCCCGCTTGGCAAGTGGGTGCAGGTCACGGTGACCTACGACGGCTCGTCGCGGGCCGGCGGACTGAAGATGTATTTCGACGGCAAACCCGCCGCGACCGCCGTCCTGCGCGACCACCTCGACAAGCAGATCGTGGCCGGCGCGATCCGCGTCGGGGCCCGCCCGCGCGACGACCGCGGCTTCGCCCAGGGCCGCATCGACGACCTCGCGGTGTTCCGCAGCCCCTTGACCCCGGCCGAGGTGGCGGATCTGGCCGGGACGCCGCTCGATTCGGTGTTCCAAGCCGCCAAGGCCGGCGATGCGACCGCGAAAGGCCTGGTCCGCGAGTTCTACCTGACCCACGTCGACCCCGAGCTCGCCGCCTCCCGGGCGGCGGTGCTGGCCGCCCGGAGGGCGCTCTACGACGACTACCTCGAGCACATCCCGCTGATCATGTGCATGGAGGAAACGAAGTATCCCAAGCAATTCCACGTCCTCACCCGCGGCGATTACGCCTCGCCGGACCTCAGCCAGCCGGTGTCGCCCGAACCGCCGTCGGCGGTGATGCCCTTCGCGGACGACGCCCCGCGCAACCGCCTCGGCCTCGCCCGCTGGACCACCGACCCGAAGAACCCGCTGACCTCGCGCGTCGCGGTGAACCGGCTGTGGATGATGTGCTTCGGCAATGGCATCGTGCCGACCCAGGAAAACTTCGGCCTGCAGGGCGACGCGCCGACCCACCATGAACTGTTGGACACCCTGTCGCGCGCGTTCGTCGAGTCCGGCTGGGACCAGAAGAAGCTGCTCAAGCGTCTCGTGACGAGCGCCACCTTCCGCCAGTCGTCGACCAACAGCGCGGAGAAGCTCGAGCGTGATCCGAACAACCTGCTGCTCGCCCGCGGTCCGAGCTCCCGGCTGTCGGGCGAGGCGATCCGCGACCAGGCGCTGTTCGCCGCCGGCTTGCTGGTCGAAAAGACCGGCGGCCCGAGCGTCAAGCCGTGGCAACCGCCGGGCATCTGGTCGGAAGCCGGCGCGTCCGGCGGCGACTACACCCCGGACACCGGCGAGGGACTTTACCGGCGCAGCCTTTACACCTACCGCAAGCGCACCGCGCCGCCGCCGAACATGCTGACACTCGACGCCGGCAGCCGCGAGATCTGCCAGGCGCGCCGTCTGGCCACCAACACGCCCTTGCAGCCGCTGGTTTTCCTCAACGACCAGAGCTTCTTCGAGTGCGCCCGGATGCTGGCCAAGCGGGTGGTCGCCGCGCAGCCGGACGACCCGGTCGCCCAATCGCGGCTCGCCTTCCGGCTGCTGACCGGCCGGGCACCGGGCGAAGCCGAGGCCGCCGCGATCGACGAGCTTCTCGCCACGCAGAAAAGCCACTACGAAAAGGACCTGCCCGCCGCCAAATCGGTCTGCGGCGAGGACAATCCCCATCTGGCGGCGCTCACCGTCCTCTGCTCCACCCTGCTCGCCACCGACGCCACCATCACCAACCGATGAACCCTTCCTCCAAGATCACCCCGCCGGGATACGACCAGTTGATGGGATTCACCCGCCGGCATTTCCTCGGCACCGGCGGCCTCGGCCTCGGCGCGATGGCGCTTTCCCAGCTGATGGGCAGCGGCAGCGCGCGGGCCTCGGCCGGCGGCGTGCTCGGCGCGCCCCACCGCTTCGCCAAGGTCAAGCGGGTCATCTACCTGTTCCAGGCCGGCGGCCCGTCGCACCTCGAGACCTTCGATTTCAAGCCGAAGCTGCGCGAAGGCCACGGCAAGGCGCTGCCGAAGGAAATCATCGGCAACCAGCGGCTCTCCACGATGAGCGGCAACCAGAGCCTGCTGCCGATGGCCGGTTCGTTCGCCGACTTCTCGAAGCACGGCAAGGCGGGCATCGAGATCTGCGACACGCTGCCCTACACCCAGAAAATCGCCGACGAGATCTGCGTGCTGCGCGGCATGCACACCGAGGCGATCAACCACGACCCGGCGATCACGTTCTTCTGCACCGGCAACCAGATCCCCGGCCGGCCGTCGATGGGGTCCTGGGCTTCCTACGGCCTCGGCAGCCTCAACGACAACCTGCCGGCCTTCATCGTGCTGGTTTCCAAGAACGCCCAGCGCGACCAGCCGCTCTACTCGCGGCTCTGGGGATCCGGCTTCCTGCCGAGCGAGCACCAGGGCGTGCAGTTCCGCGCCGGCAAGGAACCGGTGCTCTTCCTGACCAACCCGGAAGGCGTCTCGCCGCACGTCCGCCGCGGGATGCTCGACGCCCTCGGCAAGCTCAACCGCGACCAGGCAACGCGCGAACTCGATCCGGAGATCGACGCCCGGATCGCCCAGGCCGAAATGGCCTTCCGCATGCAGACCAGCGTGCCGGACGCCACCGACCTCTCCGACGAAAGCGAGGAGACCTTCAACCTCTACGGCCCGGATTCCAAGACTCCCGGCTCCTACGCCGCCAACTGCCTGCTCGCCCGCCGGCTGATCGAGCGCGACGTGCGCTTCGTCCAGCTCTTCCACCAGGGCTGGGACCAGCACGGCGACGTGGTCGGCGGGATCAGCCGCCAGTGCAAGCAGACCGACCAGGCCTCCGCCGCGCTGGTCATGGACCTGAAGCGCCGCGGCTTGCTGGACGACACGCTCGTCGTCTGGGGCGGCGAATTCGGCCGCACCGCCTACTGCCAGGGGAAAATGAGCGGCAACAACTACGGCCGCGACCACCACCCGCGCTGCTTCAGCATCTGGCTCGCCGGGGCCGGGGTGAAGGCCGGAATGGTCCACGGCACGACCGACGATTACGGCTACAACATCGTCGATGGCGCGGTCCACGTGCACGATCTGCACGCGACGATGCTTCACCTGATGGGCGTCGAACACGAGAAGTTGGTTTACAAGTTCCAAGGCCGCTATTTCCGCCTCACCGACGTCGCAGGCACCCTGGTGAAGCCGATCCTCGCGTGATTCCCCCGCCGCCCGCCTAACGATGTTCCGCCGCTTGCTCTCCCTGTTTTTCCTCGCCGGTGGAGTTGGCTCCGCCGCCGAACCCGCCCGCGAAATCCGTATCCTCTGCTGGAATCTCCACCACGGGGTCGGGGAGGACGGGAATCTCGATTTGCAGCGGATCGCCGTCGTGATCCAAGCCCAGCGGCCGGACCTGGTCGCGCTGCAGGAAGTCGACAAGCAATGCCGCCGCAGCGGCAGTGTCGACCAGACCGCCGAACTCGCGAAGCTGACCGGGATGAGCGGCGTCTTCGGCAAGGCGATGGATCACGATGGCGGCGAATACGGCCAGGCCATCCTTTCGCGGCATCCACTCGGGGACACCCAGATCCACCGCCTGCCCGGCGACGGCGAACCGCGGATCGCCTTCGAGGCGGCGGTGACCATCGATGGCAAGCCGCTGCGGATGATTTCGGTCCACCTCGACCATCAGCAGGACGCGCGCCGCCTGAAGCAGGCGGAGGCCCTCGTCGCAGCCCTCGCTCACAGCGACGTCCCCGCGATTCTCGCCGGAGACTTCAACGATGTCCCCGGCTCGCCGGTTCTGAAGGCCTTCGCGGCCGGCTGGACGGCGATGGCGAAGAAGGAGCCCGCCTTCACCTGTCCCGCCGGCCAGCCGAAGGTGGAGATCGATCACGTCCTGCTGCGGGGCGTGGAAGCACGCGGTTTGCTCGAAGTCCTGCCGGAAGCGGTCGCTTCCGACCACCGGCCGCTGGCGGGGGTCGTGGTGGTAAAGCCGTGAAGTTCACCCGACGCCAGGCTGACGGACGGCACCTTGGACTGCGTGCAGCCTGCTGCCGCTTTGTTGCCACGGCCTGCCGTGGAGTCCACCGGTCCCGTCAGCAGGCTGACGGACGGAAAGCGGCAGCGGGCTGCACGCAG
>CAMCYK010000006.1 GCA_945883695.1 Akkermansia muciniphila
AAGCCGCGCGTCGTAGTCGGGATAGGGCTTCACGCTGGTGGTGGCACCGCCGAGCTCGTCATGGGCTTCCAGCAGGAGGACGGTCTTCCCGGCCTTGGCCAGGTAGCTGGCCGCCACCAGGCCATTGTGTCCGCCGCCGATGATGATGACGTCGTGCTTTTTGGAGATTTCCTTCATGTTGCGGTTGGTTGCGGGTGAGGCCGGGATGGTGCCATGGTCAGGTCCAATGATGGACGAGGTGATCGAAGCGTAAATCCGGCATCGCGCAATGCCGTTGAGGACTGCGCCGGTTCGATTTCTCAGGGCAAGGTAGCCCTGCCCTCACGGGCCCGCTGGCTTGACTGGAGCCCACAGCCGTCTAAGTTTCACCCCATGTCACTTGCCTCCGTGATGCTCGACATTCCCGAGATCCGCGCCCGCGTGGCGCCGGTCACGGTGGAGCAGTATCACCGGTTCCCGGAGTTCGACGCGGATGGCAGGCGCACGGAGCTGATCCGCGGCATCCTGATTGAGAAAATGTCCAAGTCGCCCCTGCACTCTTCGATTGCCCGCCGCTTGTTCATGCTGCTCCAAGGGGTGGTGCCCCCCGGTTTCGTTTTGCTCCGGGAGGATCCACTCACGTTCGCGGATTCCGAGCCGGAACCCGACCTCGCCATCGTCCGTGGCGTGGAGCAGGACTTCGCCAGCCGTCATCCAAACACCGCCGAGCTGGTGATCGAAATCGCCGTCTCAAGCGTTGCGTTGGATCGGGAGAAGGCCGCGATTTATGCGGAGGCCGGCGTGTCCGAGTATTGGATCGTCCTGCCCGCTCAGCACCGCGTCGAAGTTCACTGCCGGCCAGAGAATGGCAGGTATTCCGAAGTTCGCGTGGTGGCAGGGGATGACCTGCTCGCCAGTGCAGGTTTTCCGATGGCACGTGTGGATCTGGCTGAGCTCTTCGGAAAGGAGCGCTTGGATGCCTGAGACCGACCCATCTTTGACCCGGACCGTGATTGCAGGCGGTGTGCTCATGGGACCTTTCCTTTTGTTCGCTCTGATCGGGATCGGGACGACTCTGTGCTACTTTTTCCGGCGGAACCGGAGCGTGAAGCATTTGGTTTTGCATTCCCGCTTCACGATCCGGAACAAGCCGGCCCTCTCCCTCGGTCTCCATTCGGCAAGCAAAAATCAGGACGGCACTTCCGCTTCTCAAAATCCTTGTCTTGGGAGGATTCGCAGCCGCCCTCTCCATCCTGTTCTTCCCGTTCGTGATCCCCGGAATGCTGCTTTCTCCGGTCGTGCGGGAACGCTCCGGGCCTTGGATCCTTGGACTGGCCGCGTTGTTGATTGTCGTGACGTGGCGGATGATCGTGGGGAGCTGGATCGTCCGCATCGGCGGGGACCTGCCGGGGGAGTGGCCCGTCGAACTGATGCGGGTGGTCGTGAACTGGGCCTTCGGAACCATTTTGGTCCATGCGGGCTTCAGGATGCCCCGCTACTTCAGGGGAGGGCTGCAATCGCGTCCAGCGATCCGGGTCGAGACTTCCCGGTGAGGCGGGATCCAGGTCACCTCACGCCGTCACCGCGCCGCGGTCGTCGTTCAGGCCGCTCTTTTCGAGGAAGTAATCGTAGCCGCCGGTGTAGCGGGTGAGGACGCTTGCCGTGTCCTGGGTGTTGCGGGTGATGTGCAGGGTGGTTTCCGCGAGGTTGCGGATGAAGTGCACGTCGTGGGAGATGAAAACCAGGGTGCCTTCGTAGGCTTTCAGCGCGTTGACCAGCGAGTCGATCGACAGGATGTCGAGGTGGGTCGTCGGCTCGTCCATCAGCAGCAGGTTCGGCGGATCGACCAGGAACTTCACGAGGTTGAGGCGGGATTTCTCGCCGCCGGACAAGACGGAGCAGCGCTTCTCGACATCGGTGCGGCGGAACAGGAAGGAGCCGAGGATGGCGCGGGCGTCCTCCTCGCGGAGGGTGGTGCAACTCGCCATGACTTCCTCGAGCACCGTGTTGTTCCCGTTGAGCGTCTCGGAGCGGTGCTGCGAGTAGTAGCCGAGCTTGGTCGCGTAGCCGACGTCGCGCTTGCCACCGTTGACCGGCAGGTGGCCGGAGAGGATTTTGAGAAGCGTCGACTTGCCGGCGCCGTTCGGACCGACGAGGACGATCTTGTCGCCGCGCTCGATGGTCAGGTCGAGGTCCTTGTAGATCACCTTTTCACCGTAAGCCTGACTGGCCTTCTGCAGGTCGATGACTTTCTGGTTCGAGCGGGGTGGCTGCGGGAAGGCGAATTTAAAGGGCTTGCGGGGCGCGCGCGGTTTTTCGACGCGCTCCATCTTTTCGAGGAACTTGATCCGCGACTGGACCTGCGCCGCCTTGGAGCCGACCTGGCGGAAGCGGTCGATGAATTCCTGGTGGCCCTCGATCTCCTTGTTCTGGTTGCGGTAAGCCTGGACCTTCAGTTCGTAGCGCGCCTCGCGTTGTTCGAGGTAGGCGGAGTAGTTGCCGGTGTAGGAGATGAGCTCCTGCGCGTCGGGGTCGATCTCGACCACACCCTCGATGATGGCGTCCATGAAATCGCGATCGTGCGAGATCATCAGGATGGCACCGGGGTAGTTCGAAAGGTAGCGCTGGAACCAGAGCAGCGAGAGCAGGTCGAGGTGGTTGGTCGGCTCGTCGAGCATCAGCAGGTCGGGCTCCATGACCAGCAGGCGGGCGAGGTAGGCGCGCATGATCCAGCCGCCGGAGAATTCGCGGGCGGTTTTGTGGAAGTCGGCTTCCTTGTAGCCGAGACCGTGGAGGACCTTCTTGGCCTTCGGTTCGAGCTGGTAGCCGTTGAGGTGGTTGAACTGGTCCTGGGCGTGGGCGTATTCGGGGTCGTCGGTGGTGCCTTTCGCCTCATGCTCGCGGAGGGCGCGCAGGTAGCCGACCATTTCCGGCGTCACGCCCATCGCGATCTCGAGCACGGTCTCATCGCCGGGGTCGCCGGATTCCTGGGCGAGGTAGCCGGTGATCGCGTAGTCGTCGCGCTCGATGCTGCCGCCGTCGAGTTCCTCGGTGCCGAGGATCATGCGGAACAGCGTCGACTTGCCGGCACCGTTCGGGCCGACCAGCGCGATGCGTTCGCCCCAATTGATCGAGAACTCCGCGTCGCGGAACAGAGTGCGGCCGCCGAGCGTCTTGGTGAGCTTGTGGATCGTGAGCACGGCGCGGGTGTAGGGGATGCGGCGGCGGGGTGCAAGGCGCGCGTTCGGGGGGCAGGGGGCAGGGCTGCCAAGCGACGAGTGCCTGAAGTCAGGAGTCCGCTGGAAAGCCGTCGTCGCGGTCGCGTCCCTATGGAGTGCGACGGCATGACGTCGCTTTGGCTCGGGGGTGAACTCCGGCCCACCCTGCCGGCTGGGGACGCGCCGGGAAGGCGATCGGCGGCCAGCAGAACGAAGCGGCCACGTTCCAAGCCAAAGCTGCGTCCTGCCGCCGCACTCCATGGAATCACCGCGTCCGACCGGCCGGCCCGGAGCCGGTTCAGGGGGTGAACGGGATGTCGGCGCGGATGCGGGCGAACTTCCGCGGATCCGTTCCTTGCGGGATGGTGACGGTGATGTCGTCGGCCGCGGCCCCGTTGTCGACGACGCTCACCGGCGGACCGGCGGTGGCGCTGGTGGGAACGGGGATCTGTCCCGGTCAGGTGACGAGGGTGGTGCCGTGTTCCACGACGACGGCGTACGCCTTGGAGGCCTCGCTGCTCTTGAAGGTCAGCACCAGGTTGCCGCCGCTGAACACGCTGCCGACGAGGCCGGCGGAGGCCGAGGAAGCCGGGTTGGAGCCGAGGACGAACTCGAGGCCGTTGACGAGTCCGTCGCCGTCGAAGTCGACATCCGGAGCCCGGTCGGCACCGGTGAGGGCGGGGAAGGTCGCGAGCCAGGCGAGGTAGGGGTCGCCGACCCAGTTGTTGGCGGTGCTTTGGATTCGGACGCGGGGACCGCCGTTGGCGCTGCCGTCCGCATTGGTGCCGGTGCGGAGGCGGACATTGCCGGTCCCTGAGATCTGGGGCTGGAAATTCCACAAGCGGGTGGTGCCGCCGGTCAGGTGGGACGTGTTCTTGAGGTAGAGGTCGCGGCCGTTGAGGTTGACCGTTCCGGTGACGGAAGGCGCGCCGCCGGTGGTGGTGCTGCCGTTCGAACGCCCGGTGTAGCGGACGATCGCCCGGGAAGTCGCTCCAGCCGCGCGCCGTTGTTGAGGGTGCCCGGGCCGGAAAGGAGGTAGTTCACCGACGGGGAATGGTTGAAGATCACGTTCCCGGGAGTGACCACCAAGCCGGAAGGGATGGTGAGATTGCCGCCCCGCACGAGATTCTGGGCGGCAAGCGCGGCCACGATCCCCGACCCGTCATTCCCCGAAGCGAGCGAGACATTGACCAGGGCGGCGGCGGCGGGATTCCCTTCGATGGCGGCCTTGACCTGGGTGGCGGTGGTGGTGATGGCGTTGGCGCCGTCGATGGCCAGGGTGACCCGGATCGCGCTGCCGGTGACGCTGACCGCCAGCGGCGTGTTGGATGCCACGGCGTCGAAATATTCAATGCTGACCGCTTCGCCAGCCGGGCCTGAAGCGGCCGCGCTGAAGACCAGGTCGTCGTTGCTGGAAACGAGCTGGGTGGTGAAGTTGGCGCTGATGTTCTCGCCGAAGGAGACCCGGTCGAGGTCGTAGAAAGAGCTGGGCGTGATGCCGTTGATCCAGTTGAGATCGGTAAAGTTCCAAGTGTTGCCCCCCGCGCGGGTCCAGGCGAGATCGGCGCTTGCGAGGTTGAACTTGATCTTGCCCGCTTCGGAAAGGTCGAAGCCGGTGCCGGGGCGGACGTTGCCGAGGCCGCCGCTCAGTTCGAGGTTGCTCGCCGCGCCCACGAGGGTTCCGGCGTAAGTCATCACGGTGTTGGCCCCGGGGACGAAGCCGTTGGCGACCACGGTGGTCACCCCGTTGAAGGTGAGGTTGCCCGCGGTGTGGAGCGCGCCGGCGGTGCTGCCGTCGGCGATGATCCGGCTCCCGCCGGTGAAGCCGAAGGTGAGGTTGCCGGTGAAGCCCGGCTCGCCGGAGAGGGTGCCGAAGTCGTCGACCCGCAAGCCGCCGCCGACCGTGCCGGCGGGGATGTTGAGGCGGCCGCGGCTGACGAGCAGATCGCCGGTGAACGCGGAAAGATCGCCGGTCAGGTTGATCGTCCCGGCGGCGTTGCTGTTGTCGACAAAGTTGATCTCGAGGTCGTCGCTGCCGGTGAGGCTGCCGCTGTGGGTGGCGGTGGCCGTGCCGAAGGCGACGATGCGGGCATCGGCGTTGAGCTTGATGGGTCCGCTGGCGGTGGTGTTGTTCTCGAAGCGGATCGCGCCGAGGTTGCCGGAGGGTTCGAGCGGTCCCACGCCGGCGATTTCAATCGGGTGCGGGACATTGATCCCGGCCGTCCCGAGCCAGGCCTGGCCGGCCGTGCCCGCGACGCCGTTGGCCTTGACGACGATTTTTCCGGAACCGAACGCGAGGGCGTTCTGCGCTTGGACGCGTCCGTCGTTGATGGTGGTGCCGCCGCTGTAGGTGTTGGCCTGGTTGAAGCCGGACAGGCCGCCCGGGCCGTTCTTGACCAAGGCGAGCGGGGTTTCCGCGTTGAAGTCCTGGACCGGCACGCTGATCGACTGGGTCCCCGCGCCGGTGGCGGTGAAGGGAGTGTCCCAAGCGAGGGTGAGGGTGCCGGAGGACGAGGTGAGCGGACCTCCGCCGCTGGCGGGCTGCACGATGAAGCTGTTGACGACGGCCCCGGCGACGACGGCCATCCTGCCGCTGGCGATGTTGAGGCGGTTGCCGGCCGGAATGAAGACGTCGCGGTCGCCCTCGTAGGAGGCGATGGTGGTGGTGCCGGCGGCGTTGAAGCGCAGGGCGGCGCCGTCGGCATTGACGAAACGGGTGCCGCTCCAGTTGCCGGTGGTCAGGGTGACGGTGCCGCGGACGTTGTTGATGGTGCCGGTAAAGGCGGAGCCGTCACCGGAGAAAATGAGCGTGCCGCCGTCGGTGTGCTTGAGGGTGCCGGAGCCGAGGATGGCCCCGGAGGCCTGGCCCGTGGCGACGCTGCCCCAGGTCCGGTAGACCCCGGTCTGGCCCTCGTCGACCTGGATGGCTTAGGGGAAGTTGAGATTGAGGTTGGGATCGACGATGCCGCCGCCGTTGAGGATGACCTTGTTGGTGGCGAGGCCGAGGTTCGAGGTCGCCCGGACGATGCCGGACGTGATGGTGACGTCGCCGGTGAAGGTGTTGGTACCGCCGAGCACCAGGAAGCTGTCGGTGCCGTCGCCGGAGTCGCTGGTGCTGCCGTGGGCGGCAAGCGTGAGCGGGCCGTTGCCGGTGATGGCGGAGGTCCAGGTCAGCTGGCGGCCGCCGGTGGTCCCCAGCGCGGAGGTATTGAAAACGGAACCCCCGGTGATGTTGATGGAACCTCCGCTGAGGGTCACCAGCCCCGCTTCCTCGAGCAGGATGGAGGGGGTGGCAACCGTGCCGGCGAGGGTGACGGTTTTCGCGGCCAGGCCATCGGTTCCGGCCGAGAACACGGCGCTATCGCCGTTCACCCACCCTTGGGGGGCGACATCTCCGTCGGCCCCCGTGGACCAGTTGGCCCCGCTGTCCCACGCTCCGCCGCTGTTACCGGAGCCCGGCGTTTCACCGTTGGTGTCCCAATACAGGGTGGCGGCGCGGTCCTTGCAGGCGGTGGCTGCGCGGGGCCGGCCGCCGCCAGCTGGCACGCGTCGCGCCTCGGCGCCGCGGACGCCATCGCCCGCCGCCACGGCGGCCGGGGTTGGGCGGCGTGGCAGGGCGACTCGCGGGTTTTTGCCTGGCAAAGCGGGCACCAAGGCCCGGTGCTCAGCATCGCCAAATCGCTGGCCGCGCCGGCCGCGACCCGCGCCGCCGCCGAGGGCTGGCTGGACGATTCCGAACAGGTCGCGAACACCCTCGGCGAATGGCGGGACGACCGGCGGAAGTCGCGGATCACCGTGGCCATGCTCCTCCAGCAAACCGCGGGCCTGGAAGCGGGGGTCGCCGCGCTCTACCGGAACCCGGCCGACAAGGGACGCAAGGCCTTGGCCGTGCGCGCGGTCGACGTGCCGGGCCGTTTTTCCGCTACGGCCCGGCCTGCTGGGAGGTGCTGGCCGAGCTGCTGCAGCGCAAGCTCGCCGGCCGCGGGGATTCGCTCGAGGGATTCCTGGATCGCGCGGTGATGCGGCCGGTCGGGCTCGCCAGCCCGGCTTGGCGCACGGACCAGGCGGGCCGCCGCTTTTTGTCGACCGGTCCGGAACTCGGTGTCGACGAACTCGGGCGGCTGGGCCGGACGATCGGGGCCTTGCTGCGCGGGGAGCATGCGGCGGGTTTCGAGGCCGCGCGCTTCGCCACGATGACCCGGCCCTCCGCCGCGAATCCGCTGTTCGGCGGCGGCTTATGGCGGAATGTTCACGCCCGCAAGCCGGCGGCGCGGGAAATCGAAGTCGAGGACGCCCTCGATCCGCCGCCGCCGGTCTCGTTCTGGCAGGATGCCTGTCTCTCGCGCAACCAGCCGGCCGAGCTGGTCGCGTTGATCGGCTCGTCCGGCCGGCGGGTTTTCATCTGGCCGTCGCAGGACCGGGTGGTCGCGCGCCACGGAGTGGCGTCGTCTTGGACGGACGGTCCCTTCCTGCGGGCCCTGCCGGGGTAGGACCGAGCCAATGGGGTCAGGTCTCGCGTGCAAACATAAATCTTTCCAACCACTTCTCGCAACGCTCCGGCCGTCATTAAAAATGTTAACGCGAGAGACCTGACCCCATTGGACGGGCGTAGTAATAACTTCCCGCGTTCCCGACGATCGGCACGAATTGTGAGAACCCGTGGTCGCGGGCCACCACGGACCCGCCCGGGAAATCCAAGGTGTGCATGCCGCCGGTTGTCGGCACCGAGCCGTCGAGCATCGGGGGCACCGACCCGTCTTCGATCGCCACCACGCGCATGCCGGATCCGCGGATCCGGCCCGGCGTCCGCAGATCGTCGCAGAACGCCCCGCTCAAGCCGGTGATCTGAAGTTCGAGCGTTTCGGGGCGCTCGATCGTCAGGTCCTCGATCAGGGGCACGGTGACGAAGGTCTCCGTCTCTCCCGCAGCCAGCGTCTTGCTGCCGGACACCGGCGTGAAATCCTCGCCCGCCATCGCGCTGCGGCTGGCGGCCTGGTAGTCGAAGGTCACCGGGGCGTCCGAGGCGCGGTCGAGCGACACGCGGAAGCGGAGCTCGCCGTTTCGCTCGTCCGCCACCGCAGGTGCCAGGTAGAGCTGGCGGCCGGGGGCGAGCCGCACGCGGTGGCACCAGGGCGCCAGGGATTGAAAAACCGACGTGTTCGTCGGGCCGGCGATGAACACCGACTGCGGTCCGAACGAGTGGAATCCGAGCCGGTGGAAACCGCGCGGCATCCCTGCCGGTTCGAAGTCGTAGCTGCCGTTGGCATGGAACCGGACATGGGAGACCCAAAGGTCCGGGTGGGTGCCGATGACTCCAAGCCGGCCCTCGGTTTCGAACCAGTTCGTGCGCGGTCGCACGGGAGCCTGATAGAGCCGGAGTTTCCCCCCGTTCAAGGGATCGGACCAGCGGATCACGATCTCCCGCCCGGCCTTGTTGACCGCCACCGCGTAGAGAGGAGAGAAATGCTCGATCCAACTGAACGAGCCGACGACGCCCGTCAGCTTGGCCTTCACCACGATGCTCTGGCTGAAGTCCGGCATGGCCAGGCGGTGGAGCTTCACGGTGCCGTTCTTTTCGGAAGCGAGGTAGATCTCGTTCTCTCCGATCGCGACTCTCGCGGTGCGGATTTTGGTCCTGACCGTCCCGACCAAGGCGAGCGTCCGGGGATCGACGAACTTGAGGTCGGTGCCGTCATAATACGCGTCCCGGGTGTGGAAGATGATATAGCGGTCGGAGATGTCCCCGAGCAGGTGGCCGGCACCGAGGCCGACCGACCGGTCCGGCACGGCCGGGTCGCGGTCCACGACGCGATAGCCACCATCGACTCGCTCTCGACGATGGCCGGCAAGGTGACCTTGAAGCGGAAATCGTAGCGGTCGTACGGATACATCGTGGCGACCGGGATGTTGAAGACATCCGAGATCCGCGGGACGGGCGCGGGCTCGGCGGCCTGCGCGATGGCGGAGGCCGCCGCAATCGCCAACGGCGCGGTCAGCCGCCGGAGACCGCGACGGGAAAAGGGCATGGAAGGAGCGATATCGATCACGGTCGGAAACTAATTCGGGGCCGGTTCGCAGCCAGATCATTTGTCATGATTTGCTCGACTCTACGATCCACCAGAGCGGACGACTCATGGTAATCCCCGCCTGTGGCTCATGCGATGACGCGGACTTCCTTGCGCAACGCACCCTCGCGGGCGTGGTGGGCTTTCTGAAAATCGAACTGGGCTTGCAGCCGGATGAGCAGGTCTCCGGGGATGCCGAGGCTGTATTGGGCCCGCTGGGCAAAGTTGGCGCTGACGCCCTTGCGCTGGCGGATGACATCGCTGAGCCCGGCCTTGCTGATGGCCATGGCTCCGGGCGGCGCAGCCGCCTTCGGTTGAGTTGGGTCAACGGCCAAATGGGAAAGTTGCGGATCATGGCCGGGGCGTGGCGGAGCTGACTGAATGTCATGGCTGCCCGCGGGAGCTTCGAAATCAGCCGCCCTACCCGGCCTCCGGCTTGACGAAATCGGCGAACTTCAGGCGGCCCAGCCAGATTTTCAGGAGCCGGGTGGAAGTTGCGCCGCCTTCCGAGGGCCGGGAGTTGGAGCGATACCACATCGCTCCGGCCACAAACTCGGGTCGCGCGGGCTCGCCGATGATCACGGGGTAGCCGCTCCAGCCGCCGATGGTGAGGCTGCCGTGCAGTTTGACCCAGGTGTTGATGACGTTGCCCTGGTAGATCTGCACCGGCAGCCAGCCCTGGGTGCGGCCGCTATACAGCAGCCCCGTGGCTTCTGTTCCTTCCCAGAGCTGATACAGCGGGCCGTCGTAGTCGGCGGTGAGCAGAAACGCCCCGTCGTGCTGTGGACTGGACGGCATCGCTCCGCCGGGGATCACGCCGACGATGCGGTGGCGGATCGATGAATCCGCCGGCGAGTAGAGCCAATCACCCGCCGCGCGACGGTGGTCGCTGGTCAGCCAGGCGGTGAGCTTGCCCTGGCGAGCGACCGGATAGTGGCACATCTCCGGGGCTTGGGTGTCGTCCGGATGATGGGACGGGTAGCAGGCGGGCGTGGACGTGGGCGCACAGGCGAACAAGCCGAGCGACGCCGCAACGGGAGCGATGAGTGTGAAGAGCCGAAGTGGGATCATGGGGAGAGGGGGGATGGTCGTTGCAACCTGACACGCCAACGCCGGAAGGAGTAGCGAATAAACCGCCGGAACGTGGGGGAGAAGACGACGATTGCGATGAAAACGGACCAATTCCCGAGTCGACGGGCCCAGCGAGGGAGCAAGTTGACGGGAGCGGCCCCGGTCGAGACCCACCCCGCGCTTGCCAAGCCCCGGGCGCTTCCCTTCACTCCCGCCCGCTCCAAGGCCATGGCCCTCATCGTCCAAAAATACGGCGGCACTTCCGTCGGCTCCATCGACCGCATGCGCAACGTCGCGGCGCGCCTCAAGCGCACCCGCGACGCCGGCCACCAGGTGGTCGCCGTGGTCTCCGCCATGTCCGGCGTCACCGACGGCCTGATCAAGATGGCCAGGGAACTTGGCGAGAACCCGTCCGAACGCGAGATGGACGTGCTCCTTTCCACCGGCGAGCAGCAGTCGATCGCGCTGGTCGCCATGGCCCTCCACGAAATCGGCGTGCCCGCGGTCTCGGTCACCGGCCGCCAGGCCGGGATCCACACCCGGGGCTCCCACACCCGCGGCCGGATCGAGGACATCGACCCGGCCTACATGAAGCGCGAGCTGGACGCCGGCAACGCGCTGGTCGTCGCGGGCTTCCAGGGCATCACGCCGGAAGGCATGATCCACACCCTCGGCCGCGGCGGCTCCGACCTCACCGCGATCGCCATTTCCGCCGCGCTGAAGGCCGACGTCTGCCAGATCCTCACCGACGTCGACGGCGTCTACACCTGCGACCCGCGGGTCGTCCCGAAGGCCCGCAAGCTGCCCGAAATTTCCTACGACGAGATGTTGGAAATGGCCTCGTCCGGCTCGAAGGTGATGCAGTCCCGCTCGGTCGAGTTCGCCAAGAAATACGGCGTCGTTTTCGAAGTCCGCTCATCCCTCAATGACAACCCGGGCACGCTGGTGCTCGAAGAACATCCCGCCATGGAAAACGTCGTCATCCGCGGAGTCTCGATCGAGCGCTCCCAAGCCCGCGTCACCATCACCGGCATCCCCGACGTCCCCGGCATGTCCGGTAAGATCCTCGGGGCCCTTGGCGACGCGGAGATCAACCTCGACATGATCGTCTCGAACATCGCCAGCGACGGTCTCGCCCGGCACTCGTTCACGATGCATTCGAACGACCTCGGCAAGGCCCAGGCCGCGCTCAAGCCGGTGCTCGCCGCGCTCAGCCCGGACGCCAAGATCGAGACCGAAGGTGGGATCGCGAAATTGTCCGCCGTCGGCATCGGCATGCGTTCCCACTCGGGCGTCGCGGCCACCATGTTCAAGGCCCTCGGCGACGCCGGCATCAACATCGGCATGATCTCCACCTCCGAGATCAAGATCGCGGTGACCGTCGAGGAAACCCGCATCGAAGACGCCGCCCGCGCGGTGCACGACGCCTTCCAACTCGACAAGGAGCCGGTGAAGTGAGGCGCTTGCCGTGGACAACCCCTACCAGCCCCCGTCCGCCGCGGAACCTCCGCTCTTGCCGCCGTCGCGGGCGGACCTCCGGAACCCGCGGCTGCTCGCGGTGACCAGCCTCTGGCTTTACGGGATCTCCTCCGCGGCCGAGGTGGTGGATCACCTGCAACGCAGCCTTGCGCCGCCGCTTCCCGATCTGGGCGATCCCGCGTTTCACGACACCTATTACATCACGAGCGCCGGGCTGACCCCGCTCGACTGGCTGATGCTGCTTGCCGGTTTGGGATCGTTGATTCTTTACCTGATGTGGAAGTACCGTGCCGCGGCGAACGCGCGGATCCTCGATCCCGCCGCCGCCCGGATTTCCCCGGGAATGGCGGTCGGCTCGTACTTCATCCCCTTCGTCCAGCTTGTCATCCCCTGCCAGGCGATGGCCGGGATCGCCCGCGCCAGCAAGGTCGGTCTCGCCGGGGTCGCGCTCTGGTGGGCAGGCCACATGGGGATCCTCGTCGGGGTGGTCGTGTTCGCGATGATGCCCGCCACGACGGATTGGTTCGGGCCTCCCACGATGTTCGAGCACGTGTTCCTGATCTGGTCGCTGCTGACTTTCCTGTTTTCGTGGCAGATTGTCATGCGGATCACCCGCGCCCAATCGGCGGCGCGCGCCATCGGGGGAATTGCCTCGGTCTGATTTCGGCGATACCTTCCAAGCCGCAGCCGATGAGCGACGAACCGCAACAACACCCGAAGGACCCGCTCCACGGCGTCACGCTGGAGACCGTCGTGCGGACGCTGCAGGAGAAATACGGCTGGGAGGAAATGGGCCACCGGATCCGGATCCGTTGCTTCCAGGACAACCCGAGCTTGAAATCCAGCCTCACCTTTCTCCGCAAGACCCCCTGGGCGCGGGAGAAGGTGGAAGGGTGGTATGTGTGGGAGATGCGGAAGAAGAGCCTCAAGCGTGAAGAGTGACAGAGACCGGAAATCGACTTGTAGCGGTCGTCTATGACCGCCGCACTTTGTAAACGTAGCCACCCCGGTTGCCCGCCTCATCTTCCTGCGAGACACCAAATCTCCGTCGCTTGACCATCGGAACAGATCGCTGAGATATCCTCACAATACCACAATAAGGAAACTTCGAAGAGTCACGGTTCAAGTTCGATCCCGTAAGATTCCTTCAGATCTTCGGGTGTTCCCTCCCAAGTTTTAGCCGGAGTGAGATCAGGCGTCATGACTGTCATCTTAACGCGTTGAACGTTTGGGGCGGTTTGGAAATCTCCCGGGTTTACTTCAATGCGGATTTCTCGGGCGCAAAAATTGAGCATACGGAAGTCTCCATCAATCACCTTGATGCCGGAATCCGCGAAATCAGGACCGGCAATTCGTAAAAGATTCTGATGAAGATCCAGTCTGAATCCAGCGGCAAATTCTTTCTTCGGGCGGAAAATCAGAATGCGCGCGGCAGCATCAGCGGCATCCGATCCCTCCAAGCTTTCAACGATCATCTCAACGACCTTCACCCGGGCTTCGCGCAATACGTTCGCGATCTCCAATGCCTGCTGATCGGAGATCTTATAATGTATCTTTGCAGGCGGGTTGACACCGAGTGCCGACAACGGACTCCCGATCAGCTGTTCGTTTACGTATCGCTCAACGGAACGGATGCTTCCGGTTGAAGTTCGTGCGCTTGCCTTGCCGCCCTGCTGGTCGGAATCTGAAAGTATGGATGCGCTACCCGGATCGAGCCGGTTACCGGCGTTCGATCCGCTTTTGTGATCGGTGCTTCGGCTCCCCAATGAGATATAGAGCAGACCGGCAATCGCGGCAAAAACCGCGCTCATTAAGACAACTCGGCAAGAGCGTTTCTTTCTGATCATTGGCGAGTGAGGCGTGGTGAATTTCGAAACACAAGATGAAAGCGTCGACGGGCTAGACGATTACCAAGACGCCCGGGACATGCGCCGCGGCGGATTTCGCTAGGTGGAATACCCTGCCGCTGAGTCGCCGCACTCCGCATGGAAACGACATTCATTTGAGCACCCGCACCCCGGCCAGCTTCCCCGCCGCTTTCTCGAAGGTGGCCATGGTCTCCCCGCAAGCCGTTGCTATATGCCTGGCGCGTTGTCTGCATTCCGAGGCGGGGACAACTGGGTTTGGGCTGTTCGAACCTGCCGCAGCTGGTTGAATCACACGTCATGAAATTTTGGCGGTTCCTGTTCTTCGCGACGTGCCTCACCTCGATCCTCGCGGCCGAGGTGGTGACCGAGTTCGACGGCGAAACCTGGCACACGGGGGGCGATGAAGCGACGCCGCGGAAGCCGGCGAGCCTGCGACGGTTTGCCTGAACGTCCGCTCGGAAACCTCGTGGGGGCAGATGGTCCGGGTGCTGCAACTCGTGCGGTCGGCAGGATGCCGGTTCGGGGTCGTGAAGATCGACGACGAATTCCCGGGTCTGGATTTCGAGGTCAAGATGGATCCGAACGTGAAGCCGCCGATCCCAAAGGAGATGGATCCTTCGAAGGTTTCAAAGATCGTCGTCAACCTTCACGACGACGGCGACCTGAGTGATGGCGAGCGCAGGCCCATTGAGAATGACGAGGAACTCGCGGATTACGTCAGGCGGGAAAGGGAGCGTGCCGACATCAGCGGCAAGCAGGCGAAGCTTTGGCTGAGGGGATCCAAGGACTCGGTGTTCAAGGGGTGTCGCCGGGTCATCCGGGTGGCCGCGGAAGCCGGAGTGGATCAGGTCGTCTTCGCGGTTTACGACCGGAAAGACCCTTCTTCTCCGGCGGAACCCAGGGAAGGGATTCAAGCGCCGCCGGCCGAACCAACGGATCGATAGATGCGGGGAACCCGGCGCACCTTCGGCGCGTAGCGAGTCGCAACCCTGGGGGGCAGCGCACCCCTGGGGGTCGGCCCCGGTTTGCAAAATGCCTGCAAAATGCCTGGCGCGCTGTCCGAGAGTCAGCCGCCTCCCGCCGTGCCGGGGGAGCGGTAAGTCCGGAGAAATCTTCGAATTTGTTCCTGCTGACTTCAGGAGCCCGCCCTAATAACGACCGGGTAATGACGGCGAGGCGGGTGCCATCCGCCCCGGAATTCAGGGGTTGCCGAAGTGGATCGGGTCTCTGATAGACAACGAGATGCAGATGAAATGGGTCTGCTAAATGCCTGGCGCGCTGTCGGCGCTGGCGCGCTGTCGGCGCGCTGTCGCGCCATCAACGATCCCGCTTCCGCAGGTCGGGGCAAGCGGCTCCCGCCCCCAAAGAAAAAGCCCCCCGGACCATCGGCCCGGGAGGCTTCCGCAAGCGGGGCAGCGCTCAGGGAATGTCCACCCGCAGGCGGGCGAACAAGCGGGTGCCGGGTGCCGCCAGCGCGCGCGGGATGCGGACCGTCACCCGGTCGGTGTTGGCCGGCAGGTCGACCGGGTTGTTCTCCGTGATGACGATCACGCCGTTGACTCCTTGCCGCGCCGGAGTCCAGCCGCTGAGCGTGTTGCCATACTCGACGAACGGAGCGTAGACCGCCGATTCATCGCTGCGGCGGAACACGAAGTTCAGATAAGTGCCATCGACGGTGATGGTGGGCAGCAAGCCGTTGGAATCCGAGCCCGGGCCGGAAGGATCGCCGCCGATGACGAACTCGATGCCGTTCCTGACGCCGTCGCCGTCCGAGTCGGCGTCCGGGCCCGCCCCGGCGATTCCGTTGAGCGTTTCCCAGTCGCCGAAGGCATCGGCCCCGGCCACCAGCGCGATCTGGGGGAGGTCGTTGTAATCGTAGTCGAGTTGATACCCGGAAGGGATCCCGTTGATTCCGGCGAAAGTGCCGGACAAGCTGCCGTAGGAGGCAATGATATACACCGGCTGGCTCGCCGCGGCGAGCTCCGTCACGTCGAGTGTCACGCCCGCGAGATCAAGCACTCCGCCGACATTGAGCCGGTCGGCCGAGGTGGCGTCGAGCTGCACCGCCAGCGAGCCCGCCAGGGTGGCGGGACCGGCGGTGGTGAGCGTCCCGATGGTGGTGCCCGGGGCCACCGTGGAGCCGGCCAGCGCGTTGACCGTTCCACCGATCGTGCCGGTGCCGCCGAGTGTCCCGCCGGTGTTGACCGTGACGGTGCCGGTGGCCAGCGACTGGTCGCCGTTGATCAGCAGGGTGCCGCCGTTGATCGTGGTGGCACCCGTGTAACTGTTGCTGCCGGTGAAGGTCCAGGCATTCGGCCCCGCCATGATCACGCCCACCGGGTTGGTTCCGTTGGAAATCACCCCGTTGATGGTTCCCGCCGCTCCGACGTTCCCGCCAAGGGCCAGGTTGCGGAGGGTGGTGTTCGCCGCGATGCCGCCGTTCAGGGTCAGGCTTCCCCCGATCACCGACAGCGCCGTGTTGCCACCTCCCGATTGCAAGGTGAAGTTCCCCTCGATCACGTTGTCGCCGGCCAGATTCCCGATCGCCGGCAGGGAGAGAACCGGGCTGCTGGTTCGGAAATCGATCCCCGCCGGAATCGTGATATTGCCGCCGCTGCCGTCGAGGTAGAACTGCGGCCGCCCGTTCGTCCCGTTGGTCAGCGTGATGATCTTCGGTCCCGTGCCCAGCGCCGCCACCTTCTCGATCCGCAATCCGCCGGACTGCACGGTGATGTTTCCGGCAAACGTGTTCGTCCCGGTGAGGGTCGCCACCGAATTGAACGAGCCGCCGGTGTTTTGGCCGACCAGCAGCTCGCCGCTTCCCTCGATCTCGTTGGCGAAGGTGTAGGCATAGGAGTTGGTACCCTCCGCGCGGTTGAGGCGCAGTTGGCCGTCATTGACGATGGTACCCGCGCCCAGGCCGCCGGTCGTGGTTTGCTGGCCGACCTGGATGGCTCCGCCACCGATGGTCGTGTCGCCGGTGTAAGCGTTGTCGGCGGTGACCGTCATCACGCCGGCCGCGAGCTTGGTGACGCTGCCCGCGCCGGAAATCGCGTTGGCGACGGTGATGTTGTTCGAGCGGTTGAAGACCAGCGCGCCCTGGTTGACGATGTCGCCGCTGCCCGGCGATCCGGTGGTGCCGCCGCTGCCGATCTCAAGAGTGCCGGCGTTGAGGGTGGTGGTTCCGGTGTGGGTGTTGTTGGTGGCGAGGGTGAGCTTGGCCGCGCCGTTCTTGGTGAGGCCGGCCGCGCCGGCGATGAATCCGGGACCGGAGAAAACGTAATCGACCGCGGCTTCATTCACGGTCACCGCGGCCGGCCGCATTTCGGCGCTCAGGTTCACGTTCGGAAAGGCGCTGCCGGCCGAGTCGAAGGTCACGCTGTCGGCCCAGAAAAAGTTCTGGGGGTTGTCGGAACCATCTTTCCAACTGACCGTGGTAGCGACGTCCCACGCGCTTCCGCCGGCACCGGTCCAGGTCAGCGGGATGCCGGCCAGGACATCGATGCTGGTGGAGGTGGTTCCGGTGGTGATGGAGGCGTTGCGGTAGTTGCTGGCGAGGTTGGCGGCACCGGTGATGCTGCCGTATTGGAGCACGTTGGCGAAAGTGCCCGGAATCACCGAAGTGGCCGGCACGGCGATTTTGACGGGGCCGGTGAGGGCGAGGGTGCCATCGATGTCGAGGCCCGGGTCCAGGAACAGGGTGACGCGATCGAGGGCAAGGGTGGCGGCCGCATCGACGGTGGCCGCGAAGGCCGCCGGCAGGGAGTTCTTGAACTGGAGCGTGCCGGCCTGGACGACGGTCGGGCCGGTGTAGGTGTTGCTGCCTTCGAGGCTGACGGTGCCGCTGCCGGTCTTGGTCAGGCCGCCGCTGCCGGCGACCGACGAGCCGGCATTGACCGTGATCGTGGCGCTGCCGGTGGCGTCGAGGGTGTGCGTGCCGTCGAGCAGGTTGATCGGCACGGTGTCGATGGCCAGACCGGCCGGAGTGAGGTTGCGGAGGGTGCCGTCGGTCCAGTTGAAGGCGGCGGTGGCGGTGGCGTTGCCGGTTTGCGCGCCGCGTTGGATCGTGGTGGCCTCGAGCGTGCCGGCGCCGAGATTGAACGTGCCGGAAACCCTGCGTGTCCCGGCTCCGCCCGCCAGGACGGTGTTTTCGGCCAGGGTCACCGCGCCGGCTTTCAGGAGCCCGTCGGCGTGGTTGAGGGTGAAGGTCCCGTTGGCCGCCATGGTGTTGGTGATGGTCGACGTGCTGCTTCCGGAAATCCTGCCCAGGATCAGGGCCGAGCTGTCCAGCGTGCCGGCGCCCATCGTGAAAGACGCGTTCTCGATGCCGGCGCGGCCGGTTTGGGAGCCGATGTCGGTGGTGCCGATCGTCAGCGTGGTCACCAAGGCATCCACCGTGCCGGCCGACAGATCCACGCTGTCGGTCCAGGTGGTCGCGTTGAAAGTCACCGTCTGGCCGACCCGCCATTCGGTCACCGCGCTGTTGCCGTCGGTGTTGCGGATGGTGACGGAGGGGTCGGTGAGGCCGGAATCAAACAGAAGGTTGGAATTGGATCGTCCGCTGGTGCCGGCGAGGATCGAACCCAGGTTGAGCGTGTTCACGCGGCCGAGCCGGAGGGTGGACGTTCCCCCGTGGTTGTTGGCGCCCACATCGCCGATCCGGAGCGAACTGGCGGTGATGATGTTTTGATCGGCGAGGGCGACGGTGGCCACCTGACCGGCGCTGCCGCCACCCGTGGCGTTGCTGGATCCCGCCTTCAAGCCGACGCGGAAGAGATTCGCCGGGGCGGTGGAGGTGAACGAGGAAAGGTCCGACAGGTCCAGCGCGATCGAGTGCGCGCTGGTGACCGCCCCGCCGGCGCCGATCTGGCGGTCGGCGGCCCCGTCCAGGGTCAGGCCGGTCCCGGTGATCGTGTAGGAGGCGGCCAACAGGTTGGGAACCGTCAGGTTCGCCAGCGTCTGGCGGGTGGTCGTGAGATCGAGCGTGCCGGACGTGCCGGTGAAGCCCAAGGTGGTGCCGGTTGGCAGGTGGTTGTCGCCGCCGGTGGTCCGCAGCGTGCCGGCGGCCAGGGTGGTGCTGCCGCTGTAGCTGTTCGCGGCGGAGAGAAGCAGGGTCCCGCCGCCGGCTTTGGTCAAGCCGCCGCTGCCCGTCAGGCCGCCGGCGAGCTCGGCCACATTGGCATCGACCTGGATGGTCCGGTCCGCACCGTTCAGATTCAACGGGTTGACAAGCGTCAGTTGGCTGTCGGCGGTGGAGTTGTTGAGGACCAGCAGGCTGGTCCGGATGGCAGTGTCGGGCGCGGTGGTTGGAGTGGTGTCAAACAACAGCTCCGCACCCGCCCCGCCGAAATTCAGCGCCAAATTCCCGCCCCGGGCACCGAAGCCCTGCGCCCGGCCCGCGCTCGGGGCGAACCGCACCTCGCCGGCGGCCGAACCGAGGGCCCGGGTGAAGGTGCCGCTGGTCTGGATCGTGCCGGGGCCCGAACCGCAGATCGAAAGGGCCGTCGTGAGCGGCAGGGCGCCCGGATCGAACCACAGCGTCTCTTCCGAGTGGGTGGTGGTGCCCGTCCAGCTGTTGAGGGGGTTGGTGAGGCGGATCCCCTCGTTCTTGCCGAAGCGGAAAAAGATGTTGGTGACCTCCGCGCCGGCGGTGATCGGACCGGTGAGGTCGAGGCGCTTCGCGGAGTTGTTGGCAATCCGCGAATCGCTCCGGGTGATGGTGATGGGGCCTGCGATCGTGGCGACCTCGGTATTCGATCCGGTGCCGCGGATCCCGCCCGGGGGAAAGTTGTTTCCGCCCTGCGTGTCCAAGGTGATCGCCACTCCGCTGCCCAGAGTCACCCCGCCGTCGATGCCCAGGAACTGGCCGCTGTCGTTCACCAGCGGATCCGCGGGTCCATGGATGACGATGCCGGTGATCCCTCCGAGCGCCGAGTTGCTGGCGAGGATCACTCCCGCGTTGTTGGTCCCCGTCACGTTCGCCAGGTCCATCGTCCCGCTCAATCCGCTGTTGTTGCCGCTCAGGGTCAGCGCCCCCGCGCCGTCCTTGGAAAAGCCGTTGGTGCCGGCCAGCGGAGCGGAAATGCTGGTGCTGCGGTTGGAGACGGTGATCAGGGGCGGGTTCGAGCCGTTGCCGAGCGTCAGCGGGCCGGTTCCGTCGAAGATCCAGTCGTGACTGGCGGTGGTGGCGTCTTGTGCCGTCAGGGTGCCGATGGTGTAAGGGCCATTGATGGTCACGAGGTGGTTGCCCGTGATGTCCAGCGTGCTGAAGTCGGCGATTGCGGTGGCACCGGAGGCGACGTTGCCGCCGGACCAGTTGGCGCTGTCGCTCCAGGTGCCGGGGCCGTTGGTGGTCCACGTCCCGTTGGTCTGGGCGTGAAGCGGGGAAAGGGGCGAGGACACGATCAGCGCCAGCAAGGGTGCCGTCGCTCCCCGATTTCGAGTAAATTGCGATTTCATGGTTTCTTGGATAGCGCCGGAGGGCCACGAATTCAGATCCACCCCCTCCCGCGGACTTCATTGATTGCTTGAATTTCACCCTCGGCGGCAAGCCAAAAGTTGTCAGACAGGTTTGTCGCGAGCGGGACCCGGCAGAGCATCATTTTTTGTGTGAAGATCCGGACGATTCCTGTTGTATGCCGTCAGGCAAGGTCTCGCAAGACTCCTCCTTTCTCCGGATTCCGGTTCGCGCAATGCCCCGCCAACTCCAATCGTCCCCGCTCCGGAACCTGTTTCACTTCCTGACATGGTTGTGGGTGGCAATCTCCACCGCGCAGGGACAGACCGCTTGGCGCAGCAGCCTCTACCCGGCGAATTGGCAGCCGCCCGGCCCATCCGCTTCCTTCGCCAGTGCCAAGCTGATCCAGGATTTTTCCTACGCCGGCTACCGGCGCGGCGAAGAGATCATTCCCGCCATCGCCGGCCCGACATTCGACGTCACCAGCTACGGCGCGGACCCCAGCGGCGCTACCGACAGCACCCTGGCCATCCAAAGCGCCATCAACGCCGCCGCCGCTGCCGGCGGCGGGGTCGTCCTCCTGCCCGCCGGCGACCAGCGGAGCGGGTAGCGACAACCACATGCACTTCAGCCACTCGAACCTGTGGGACCAATGCCACGCGCACAACAGCTTCTACACCGCCCATCACCGCCTTCTCATCGGTGGCAGCACCCCGCACGGTGTCACCTCCGCCCATGCCGTCTATTGGAACACCACCGGCAGCGGCACCCGCTATGCCAGCTCCAGCAATCCCATCGTCCGCAGCGAGCAGCTCAACCAAGGATACATCATCGGCACCCGTGCCACCAGCGGCACCGCCTATTTCGCCTCGATCCCCACCGGCGGCAACACCGCCCCGGCCGACCACCGCGAAGGCATCAATACGGGGCACCTGCTCCAACCCGCATCGCTCTACCTCGACCAGATCTCACGGCGCCTCCGGCCCGTCATCACCTTCAACGCCAGCGGCGGCAGCGCCGCGGTTCCCGCCAGTGTCCAGGGGATTTTCGGCGCGACCTACGGCCCCTTGCCTGGCACCAGCCGCCCCGGATTCTCCTTCACCGGCTGGTTCACCTCGCCCGCCGGCGGCGACCTCGTCACCGCCGAAACCACGGTCACCAACTCCGCCGACCACACGCTCCACGCACGCTGGAACAGCCTGCCATTCGTCGATGCCGGGCCGGACCAATCCCTGGTGGTCAGCCCGTCACTGCCCTGGTCTCCGGAAAGAATCCTCACCGCCGCCTGGTTCGACGCCGCGGATCCCGCCACCATCACGGCGAACGCCGGTGCCGTTTCCCAGTGGCGGGACAAGAGCGGCAATCAGAACCATGCCGCCCAGGCCACCGCCTCCCGCAGGCCGGCCACCGGCAGCGCCACCCTCGGCGGATTGAATGCCATCGCCTTCGATCCTTTCCAGGATCAACATCTCGCCGCCCCCCATCATGCGTCCTTGAATCTTGATGCCAGCGGCGGTGCCAACCTGTTTGCGGTGTGCAATTACACGGGATATGTCAGCCGCTCCTCAGGCCTCAACTCCATCGTTTCAAAAGGCCCGCTTCTCTCCGCCGGGGCCGCCTACGGAATCCGCATCAATGACAACAACCGGCTGCCATTCAAGGCAGGCGACGGCTTCTTTGCCACAGCGGCGGAGTCCTCCGCCTCCCTGGACCTTCTCTACAGCGGAACCCGCGACGACAGCACCGCGACCGCCAACGCTTTCATCAATGGACTGCCCTTGGCCAGCGCCACGGCCACGGCCATTGCCAGCAACAATACCAGCCCCCTTGTCCTCGGCGGCGAGACCGCCACGTCGCGCTGTGCCGATGTCCGCTTGGGTGAACTCCTGATCGTCCCCGGTGCCGTCACGGAAGCAAACCGCCAGCAAATCGAAGGCTACCTCGCTCACAAGTGGACGCTGGCGGAGAACCTCCCCGCAGACCACCTCTACAAGGCTTCGCCTCCCGCTTATGTCGCCACGACCACCCTGGCCGGCACGGCCAGCGATGCTGAAAGCGACCCGCTCGCCATCACTTGGTCCATGGTTTCCGGCCCGGCGCCTGTCACCTTCACCCATCCCTCGGCCGGCAACACCCACGCCACCTTCCCCCTTGCCGGGACCTACCTCCTCCGGCTCTCCGCCGCCGACGGCTCGGGAAGCCGATCCGACGACGTCGTGATCACCGTGGACGACAACCCTTTCGTCCAGTGGGCCGGCGCGCCGGGATCCTTCTTCATGCAAGATTCCAACGGCGACGGCCTGGCCGACGGCTTGGCCTGGCTGCTCGGCGGGGAAGCACCCGGAACCGACGCGTCCATCCTGCTCCCGCTACCCCGCCAGGAAAACGGCGCGCTCTCCGTGACCTTCAACTACCTCATCCCCGCCAACCGTGGATCCGACGCCATGCGCCTGCAACACGGCACCACCCTGGCCCCGGACTCCTGGACCGACGTCGAGATCCCGGCTGCCTCCGGCATCAGCGATGGCGTGGAATTTTCCGTCACGCCGCTGCCGGGCGGAAAGCTCCATCAGATCGAGGCCCTCCTCCTTGCCGGTCCCGCCGGCAGGATCTTCGTGCGCCTCGCCGCCACCGTTCCGGGCTCCTGAGAACCACCCCGTCCAGGGGGCATCAGCCATCGACGTCAAGATCCCCTTTCAATACTCCCGCTTGAGCAGGTAGTCCGCGATCTCACGCAGGCGCTGGGCCTTCTTGCCGAAGGAGAGGAGGGCGTCCATCGCTTCCTTGGTCAGCTTGGCCGCCTCCTTGCGGGATTTTTCCAAGCCGAGGATCGCCGGGTAGGTCGCTTTCTCAACCGCCAGGTCCTTGCCGGCAGTCTTTCCCAACACTTCGGTGGAAGCGGTGACGTCGAGGATGTCGTCGATCACCTGGAACGCGAGGCCGAGCGCGCGTCCGAAGATGGTGAGCGCCTCGAGCTGCTTGTCGGTGGCGTTCGCGGTCATCGCGCCGAGGCGGATCGAGGTGGCGAGGAGGGCCGCGGTTTTCGACTCGTGGATCTTCACGAGCTGCGCCTTGGTCAGCTTCTTGCCTTCGCCCTCGAGGTCCATCACCTGTCCGCCGATCAGTTTGGTCGATCCGCCTGTGAGAGCGAGTTCGGCGACGTAGCTGGCGGTCGGGTAGCGCGGGGCGGGGGAGGTCTGGGCGAGGATCAGGAAGGCTTCTGTCAGAAGGGCGTCGCCGGTGAGAACGGCCATGCCTTCGCCGTAAACCTTGTGGCAGGTCGGGCGGCCGCGGCGCAGGTCGTCGTCGTCCATGCACGGCAGGTCGTCGTGGACCAGCGAATAGGTGTGCAGGATCTCCACCGCGCAGGCCGGCGGCATGGCACTCTCGAAGTCCCCGCCGCAGGCTTCCGCCGCCGCGAGGCAGAGGATCGGCCGCAGCCGCTTGCCGCCGGCGAACAGGCTGTAGCGCATCGCCGCGTGGATCGTGGCCGGCTTCTCCTTGGCCTTCGGCAGGAAGGCATCGAGCGCGGCGTCGACTTCAGCGGCGCGGTTGGCGAGGTATTCTTTGAGATCCATGGCTTGTGGGAGAGGGAAAGAGTTCACCGCCAAGACGCCAAGTTCGCCAAGGAAAACCATGGAATTTGAAAACTTGGCGTCCTTGGCGTCCTTGGCGTCTTGGCGGTTCCCTTTCTTCAGAGCAACTCGGCGATCTGCACCGCGTTGAGGGCGGCGCCCTTGCGGACCTGGTCGCCGACGACCCAGAGGTCGAGGGCGTTGTCGAGGACCAGGTTCTTGCGGATCCGGCCGACCAGGCAGTTGTCCTTGCCGGTGGTGTCGAGCGGGACCGGGAAGATCTTGTTGGCCGGATCGTCGACGACCTGGATCCCCGGCTTGCCGGCGAAGGCGGCGCGGGCGGACTCGGCGTCGACCGGCTTTGCAAAGACGGCGGTGATCGACACCGAATGCGAGCGGTAAACCGGGACCCGGACGCAGGTGCAGGAGACCTTCAAATCGGCGTGACCGAGGATCTTGCGGCCCTCGTTGAGCATTTTCATCTCTTCCTTGGTATAGCCGTTGTCGGTGAAGGCATCGACCTGCGGGATCACGTTGAACGCGATCTGGCGCGGATAGACCTTCGGGGTGAAGGGCAGGTTGTTGGCGATCGCCTTGACCTGCTCTTCCAGTTCGACAATCCCCTGCGCGCCGGAGCCCGACACCGCCTGGTAGGACGAGGCGATGACCGACTTGAGCCCGAACTTCTCGTGCAGCGGCGCGAGCGCCATCAACGAGATGATGGTGGTGCAGTTCGGGTTGGCGATGATGCCCTTCGGATGATCCTTCGCGGCCTCCGGGTTGATCTCGGGCACGACCAGCGGCACGCCCTCGTCCATCCGGAAGGCGGACGAATTGTCGATCACCACCGCGCCGGCGGCGGCGGAGGGGCCGAACTCGAGGGAAATCCCGCCGCCCGCGGAGAACAGCGCGATGTCGACGCCGGCGAAGCTGTCGTGGGTGAGCTCCTGCACGACGATGTCCTCGCCGCGGAACGGGATCCGTTTCCCGGCCGAGCGCGCGGAGGCCAGCAAGGTCAGCTTGCCGACGGGAAAATTCCGCTGTTCGAGGCAGAGGAGCATTTCCTCTCCCACCGCGCCGGTGGCACCGACGATCGCTACGTGCTTGGGTTCGCTCATGATTTGGAGGGCGGGACTTTAGGCCCGTGACCCGGTCTGGCAATCGAATCGTGTGCCCGCGGCGGGTGCGGATTCTTTATCCGGGCAGCGGGAGTGGACATCGGGTTTTCCTTCGGGAGGGCGGGAAATACCGGGTAAAGCCGACTCGAATCGCCGCGACGGCCGCGTTATCGACCGCTATCCGCCCCGGCCCGAAGGCGGTGGGAAGGGAATACCCCTTCCGGGGCAATGCGGGAGCTCCCTCTGGAATGAGGTAGCCCCCGCGCCGTCCCCGGCATCGGCGGGCCGAGGATTCGTCACGGATTCGGGAATTGGCCTTGAGGAAGGCCATGGGTCCGGCGGACGATAGGCCCGCCCCGCCGCCCCATCCTCTTTCATGAAACTCTTCAGTGGTACCGCCCACCGCGCGCTCGCCGAGCGCATTGCCGAAACCCTGGGCGAACCGCTCGCCGACGTCCACGTCACCGCCTTTCCCGACGGCGAGACCTTCGTCAAGATCAACGAGAACATCCGCGGCGACGATGTCTTCATCATCCAGCCGAGCTGCCCGCCGACCAACCACAACATCATGGAGCTGCTGATCATGGTGGACGCCGCGCGCCGCGCCAGCGCCGGCCGGATCACCGCCGTGATGCCCTTTTTCGGCTACGCCCGGCAGGACCGCAAGGACCAGCCCCGGGTGCCGATCACCGCCAAGCTGGTGGCCAACCTGCTGACTTCCGCCGGCGTCGGCCGGGTCCTGACGATGGACCTGCACGCCCCGCAGATCCAAGGCTTCTTCGACATCCCGGTCGACCACCTCTACGCCAAGCCGGCGCTGATCGGCTACCTGCGCGAGCGCCATCCCGACGCGTCGAACCTGAGCGTGGTGTCGCCCGACGTCGGCGGCGTCAAGATGGCCCGCGCCTATGCCGACGCCCTCGGCGCCGACCTCGCGATCGTCGCCAAGCACCGGATCAGCGCGACCCGGGTCGAGGCGATGAACGTGATCGGCGAGGTGGACGGGCGCGACGTGATCCTGGTCGATGACATGACGGAAACCGCCGGCACCCTCACCGCCGCCGCGGAAATCCTCAGTAAAAACGGGGCGCGCCGGATTTTCGCCGCGGTCTCCCATGCCGTGCTCGGCGACCTCGGCCGCGAGCGGATCGAGAAGTCGGCGATCGAGGAGATCATCACCACCGACTCGGTTCCCCAGGCCTCCGGCAAGAAAGTCCAGGCGGTGGGCATCGCCCCGTTGCTCGGCGAGGCGATCCGCCGCATCCATGGCGGGCAGTCGGTGACCTCGTTGTTCGAAGTCTGAGCGCCGCAGCCCGCGGGACGGGATCTTTAAGAATCCCGCAGCATTGGTTTGCTTTGGGGGCTCGGAGTTGGTAACGGGACGAAGGACCGCGCGATTTCCCGGCGCGGATCCTGCGTTCTCCTCCCACGGAGAATTCAGGGGATCGCCTGACGGATCCCTGCCGTTTCCTGTTGTTTCCTGCCGTTCACCCTTCCCGAATGAAACTCAAGCCGACTCGTGTTCTCGTCGCCTTGGCCATCCTACTGGCCGCGGCTTATTTAGGAACGTCCGAATTCCGTTTCGTGGCCGGAGCGCCCGCACCCCCTGGCCACCGTGAAATCAAGACGCCGCCGGCGCGCGTGCCTGCCGCGAGGGCGCTCGCGGCCGCTCCCGGTGACGCCGGTCCGCTGACCTTCGCCGCGGAGGTCGCGCCACGGGAACCAAGGGCGCCGGACCTCGCGAAGGTGGCCGCGTTCAACGACTGGGCCGAGCGCTGGCTGGCCGCGGACGCCCCCGGTCGCGCCGCGATGCGGGCGGAGGGGCTGCGGCTCGCGACCGAGCGCCGGCCGGAGATGAAAGCGCTGATCGTCCGGGATCCGCGGATCGCCCTCGACCACGCCGTGCGCCGGGTGATCCTCCAGGACCTCCCGCGCGAGATCGCCGACCAGTTGGAAAAGCCGGTCTCGGCGACCGGCGACCTGAATGTTTACCGCGGGAAGCCGCAGGGGCCGGTCGAGCCGGGGACCGAATTGACCCTGCGTTATTTCGAAACGCCCGACGGGCGTAGCTTCAAGGCGCGCGTTTCGAGCGATCTGGAGACGGTGAACTCGAAGCCAGGCATCCCCTTGCGCGGGGTGGCGATCGACCGCGAGCTGGCCGTGGCCTCGAACCCGGTGCGTTCCCTCGAACGCGGCGAACGGATCCCGCGCGGTGCCAAGGTAGAAGCCCTTTGCCCGGTCTCCGAGACCACCACTCCGGAACCCGCGCCCGAGGAGCCGGTCACCGACGAGAGCCCGACGGTCGAGATCGGCGAGCGCATCATCCGCCTTTGCGACGGCTCGCATGTCCGGGTGCTGGAGGAGGAATACGGCCAGGTCCTGATGGCCACCGGCAACCCCGGCGCGGGCTTTTTCCAGGACACCCACCCCGGCACCGCCGCCAAGGCGATCGGGAATTTCCGCTGCCTCTACATCCGCATCACCTATCCCGACCAGCTCAAGGCGCCCAACACCGAGGACCGCGCCCATTCGGACATGCGCGACGTCTCGCGCTTCTTCCTCGAGAACAGCTTCGGCCGGATGACCACGACCTCCACCGTCACGCCGGTCATCACGCTGCCCCATTCGCAGGCCTGGTACATCGCCAAGGACAGCGAGGTCGACGGCCTCGGCCTGGTCCATAGCCATGCCCGCGCCGAAGCGCGCAAGCTCGGCTACGACTCGGGCCAGTTCACCTGCACCATCGTCCGCGTCAACGGCGGACCGCGGCTCAGCGGAATCTCGTGGGGCGGCGGCAACAACGTGTGGGTCACCTGGAACGGCATGGACGTGCTCAATCACGAGTGCGGCCATTCGCTCGGCCGCAACCACGCGAACTTCTGGGAAACCAGCGACGGCTCGGCGATCGGTGCCGGCAGCAACAAGGAATACGGCAACAGCTTCGACGTGATGGGCGGCGGCGGCGGCTTCGCGGCCCACTACAATTCCAAAAGCAAGCGCGACCTCGGCTGGCTGGACGACGCCCACGTCCACCGCCCGCCGGCCGCGCCCTCCGCCAGCGGGGTTTACCGGCTGCACGCCTACGACCAGCCGCAGCTCGAGGCGGGCAAGCGCTACTCGTTGCGCGTGGAAAAGGACCCCCAGCGCCGCTTCTATCTCGAATATCATCCTTCCTATAACTCGAGCCTCGCCAACTCGGTGCTGATGATCCTCGACGGACTCGGTTCCAACTGCGGCCACCTCGTCGACACCACGCCCGGCAGCCCCGGCGGCAAAACCGACGGCGGGATCGCGGTCGGGCGGACTTTCAGCGACTTCGAGTCCGACATCCATTTCACCGTGGTTGGCAAGAACACGACCACGCCGCCGTCGATGGATGTCGCCTACCAGCGCGGCCCCTTTCCCGGCAACCGGCCGCCGGCCCTGTCGCTCGCGGCGACCGCCACCACCATCGCCACCGGCGGCAGCATCACCTTCACCGCCACGGCCGCCGATCCCGACAACGACACGCTGGCCTACCACTGGGACTTCAACGACGGCGTCGCCAGCACCAACACGCCGGTCTTCACCCGCGCTTTCACCAGCACCGACCAGATGACGGTGATGTGCACGGTCTCCGACATGAAAGGCGGCAGCGCCCGCCGCCACGTGGTCGTGAACGTCGGCAACCACGGCCGCGGCATCGTCAGCGGCCGCATCACCCGCGACGGCCTGCCGCTCGCCGGGGTGCTGGTCCGCGGCGACAGCGACAAGTACGCCTACACCGACAGCAACGGCGACTACGCGGTCAGCGACCTGAGCGCCGGCGCGCGCACCCTCACCGCGACGCTCGCGGGCTACACCTTCACCCCGGTCTTCACCAATCCGGTCACCGCCGTCGCCAACTCGACCGTCCCCGCCGCCGACTGGACCGCCGCCAGCGTGCCGGAAGTCACGATCACCGCCACCGACGCGGCGGAAGGCGGCGCCGCGGGAAGCTTCGTCCTGACCCGCGGCGGCGACACCGCCGCCGCCCTCGACGTGACCGTCGCGCCGGTGGGCGGCCTCGCGACCAAGACCACCGACTACAGCTTCTCGCCCGATTACACCGCCAGCGGATCGCTCTACCGGTTCACCATCCCCGCCGGCCAGGCCTCTCTAACGGTGGCGGTCGCCGCGGTGAACGATGCCCTGGCCGAAGGCCCGGAAACGGTGAAGCTCCAGCTCTCCGTCGGGAGCTACCAGGTCCGTAGTAGCGGGGTCGCGGTCATGACCATCGCCGACGACGACTCCACCCTGCCGGTCGTCAGCGCGGCGGCGACCGATTTCTACGCGTCGGAATCCCCCGGCGACAACGGCACCATCCTCATCACGCGCAGCGGTCCCACCGCCGCCGCGCTGAACGTCGCCGTCGCCTGGAGCGGCACCGCGGCGAACGGCACCGACTTCGCCGCGCTGCCGGCGACCGTGACGATCCCCGCCGGCCAATCGTCCACGACCCTCGCGCTGGCACCGGTCAACGACAGCCTCGTCGAAGGCCTCGAGGACGCCACGCTCACCGTTTCTAACAACGCCGCCTACATCCGGGACACTTCCGCCCAGGCCGCCACGGTGACGATCACCGACGACGATGTGCCGGTCGTCCGCGTCACCGCGTCCGACGCCAGTGCCGACGAATCCGGCCGCGATCCCGGCCTGCTGCTGATCACCCGCAGCGGCCCGACCACCGGCCCGCTCACGGTTTACTACGGCGTCACCGGCAGCGCCCTCCACGGCACCGACTACATCGCCCTGCCGGGCCAGATCGTCATCCCCGCCGGCGCGGCCAGCGTGCCGCTGGTGATCACGCCCTACGACGACGACCTCGGCGAAAGCGATCCGGAAACCGTGGTCTTCAACCTCACCACCTACAACGGCATCTACCAGCTCGGCACCGCGTTCAGCGCCACGGTGAACATCGCCGACAACGACGACCTGCCGCTGGTCTCGGTCCGCGCCAACACCACGGCCGGCGAACCGTCCACTACCGGCTCTTTCATCATTCGCGGGATCGGCTCGGCGAGCGGCAACATCACCGTCAATTACACCCTGGGCGGCAGCGCCACCGCTGGCAGCGACTACACCGCGCCCACCGGCAGCGTCACGCTTTCCGCCGCCTCGGCGAACGAGGTCACCGTCAACATTCCCGTCATCAACGACAGCCTCGCCGAGGACACCGAGACCATCGTGATGACCCTCACCCCGGGCGCCGGCTACCGCATCTTCAACGACGGCAGCGCGAGCCTCCGCCTTGAGGACGAGGACTCCGGCGACCGCGTGATGGTCTCCGCCTGGCACGACAGCGTGGCCGAGGCGACCACCGCGGATACCGGGAAATTCTACTTCTCCCGCAAGAATACCACCGGCGATCTCACGGTGAGTTATGCCATCGGCGGCACCGCCATCAACGGCAGCGACTACGCCGCGCTCTCCGGCTCCCTGGTCATCCCCGACGGCGCCAGCGGCGCGGACCTCGTCATCACGCCGGTCAACGACACGGCCGTCGAAGGCAGCGAAACCGTCACCCTCACCGTCCTCGCCGGCCCCGGCTACGGCGCGGACCTGCCGTCGTCGGCCACGCTCCACATCGCCGACAACGAGACGCCGCCGGTTATCGTCGGCTTCCAGACCGCCACCGGCACCACCACCGAGGCCCCCGGCACCCTCGGCGAATATCGCGAAATCGCGGTGACCCTCAGCGCGGCCTCCGCCGACGAGGTGACCGTCGACTACACCGGCGGCGGCGGCTCGGCGGCGGGCGACGACATCGACTGGACCTTCGTCGACGCCGCCAACGGCAACACCCCGATCCCCGGCGGCACCCTCGTCTTCCCGCCCGGCACGACCTCGCGGACCGTCCGCATCCGCGTCCGCAACGACGGCGTCGCCGAGGGCAACGAGACGATCATCCTCGACCTCAACCACGCCCGCTTCGCCCGCATTTCGAGCACCCTCGAGAAGCACACGCTGACCGTCAGCGACGCCAACGTTCCGGCGCCGCGCGTCCGCTTCGTCGTTGCCGCCAGCACCCGCGGCGAAGGCGACGGCACCGAGCCGCTCCTGATGGCCGTGCTCGATCGCGCGCTGGCCGCCACCGCTAGCGTCGGCTACAGCGCGACCGGCACCGCGGCCGCCGGCAGCGACTACCTGCTGGCGGCCGGCCCGCTCACCTTCGCCGCGGGGGAGACGGTCAAGCTCCTTCCGTTCAGCCTGCTCACCGACGGCGTGCCGGAACTTGCCGAAACCGTCGCGATCACGCTGGTCGATCCTGTGAACTGCGTGCTCGGCTCGCCGGCGACCCATACCGTGACGATCAGCGACAGCAACCGCCCGGCGGTCACGCTCGCCGGCCCGGACCGGGTCACGGAAAGCGCCGGGACGGTCGAGTTCACCGTCAGCCGCCCGGCCGCGACCGCCCTGCCGCTCGCGGTATTCTTCAGCCTATCCGGCAGCGCCAACGCGCCGGGCGACTTCGCCTTGCCTCCCGCCAGCGTCACGATTCCCGCCGGTGCCGCGAGCGCGCCGCTGGTCATCGTCCTCACCGACGATGCCATCGAGGAGACCGACGAAACGCTTGTCCTCTCCCTCGCTGCGGATCCCAACTACGATCTCGGACCCGTGGTGCAAGTGGCCACCACCCTGGTCGACGACGATGCCCCGCCGGAACTGCGGATCACCTCGCCGGTCCGTCCGGAAGTCGCGATCCCGAACGGCGTGGGTCTGATGCTGGTCGCGGAAGCGGTCCGCCAGACGCCCGCCGACAGCATTGCCGTGCCGGTCGAATGGAGCGCGCCCGGCGGTCCCGGGCTGGTCACCTTTGAAAGCAGCGGGGCCAACAGCGCCGCCGCCACTTTCAGCGCTCCGGGCACCTATCTCCTCCAGGCGAGCGCGACCCACAATGGAACGACCGCGATCAAGCCGCTGGTCGTCCAGGTCGGCCAGACGCTGAGCGCCCGGACCATCGGCAGCACCACCGCCGCCGGTTCCTGGAGCGAAGCCGACAGCGTGGCGGGCTCGTTCGCCGGGGGCACGATCGCGCTCACCGGGGCCGGCAGCGGGCTGAGTTCCACCGGCACCAGCGACGGCTTCTACTTCCTCGCCGCCCCGCGTAGCGGCGACTTCGACCTCACGGTCCGCGTCGCCAGCCGCACCAATCCCGGCGGCAGCAATTCCTGCCGCATCGGCCTGATGGCGCGCGCTTCGACCGCCACCAACGCGCCGTACGCCTACACCCACTACCGGGGCAACGGCGTCCACTCCTACCAGGCCAGACTCACCGCCGGCGGCGCGCCTTATAACAGCGCCGGCAGCGAGTTGTACGCAATGCCCCGCTATCTCCGCCTCGTCCGCAGCGGCGACAATTTCACCGGCTACCACAGCGCCGACGGCATCACCTGGACCCAGCGTGGCAGCACCCAGAGCATCCCCGCGATGGGGCCCGCCCCGCTGGTCGGGCTGGCCATTACCAGCGCCGTCACCGCCACCGCCTCGACCGCCGTCTTCGATCAAGCGAACTTCCACCTCCCCACCAACATCGGCCCGCAGGTGAATGCCGGCGCGGCGCTCGCCGGTGGCGGTCCTTGGAATCTCGATGCCACCGTCAGTGACGACGGACGGCCCGCCGCCCTCGCCACCCTCTGGCAACCCGAAGGCGGGGTGAATTTCACCGCCCCCGCAAGTCCGGACACCGCCGTCGCCTTCGACCGTGGCGGCAGCTACCGGCTGCGGCTGACCGCCGGCGACGGGGCGATCACCACCTTCGACGACACCACGGCCGGCGTCACCGTCGGGAGCCCGCTGCTCACCTGGCGCGAGTTGCACTTCGAAACCCCCGACGGGACCGGCGACGCGGCGAACCTCGCCGACCCGGATGACGACGGCGTCGACAACCTCGTCGAATACGCCTTGCTCAGTTCGCCCACCGACCCGAACCCGTCGCCCTTCACCCTCGCCGGCCTCCCCGGGTCGATCACCCTCTCGCTCAGCCGCGACCCGCTCCGCAACGATGTGTCGATCTTCATCGAATCGTCGACCCATCTCACTGAAACCTGGTCGACCGCCGCCAGCAGCCTGGCAGGCGGGGAATTCACCGCGCGATCCCCGGAGATCTCCGTCCAGGAATACGCCGGCAATCCGGTGGCCGTCGAGGTGACCGTCGACTCCGCGGGCGGCCCGTCCGCCCGATTCTTCCGGGTCCGGGTGGAGACCGGCGTGCCGTGAGCGGAGCAGGGACAGGATTCGTCATGCGCCGGGACCAAAACATACACGGCGTGACTCAATTCGTCATAGCCGGTATCCCCGACTTCCCTATGCTCGCGGGAAATCCATGAGCGTTACCTTTGGAGCAAGCACCTGGCTGTGGACCTCGCCGTTCACCTCGGACCACGGCGAACTGTTGCGCGGCATCGCCCGCCTCGGCTTCGACGCGGTCGAACTGCCGATCGAGGACCCGGATCTCGTCGATCCCGCGATGATCCGGCCGATCCTCGAGGAAACCGGCCTTACCCCCTATCTTTGCGGTGCCTTCGGACCCGGCCGCGACCTGACGAACGCCGACGCCTCGGTCCGCGCCAACACCCGCGCCTACCTGTCCCGCCTGATGGACCTCGCCGAAGCCCTCGGTGTCCCTTTCATCGCCGGCCCGATGTATGCCCAGGTCGGCAAGGCACGCCAACTTTCGCCCGACGAGCGGCGGCGCGAATGGGACCTCGCCGCGGCCGAGCTCCACACCGTCGCCACCGAGGCCGGCAACCGCGGCCTCAAGCTGGCGATCGAGGCGATCAACCGCTTCGAAAGCGACCTGGTCAACACCACCGCCGACACGCTCCGGCTGGTCCGCGCCATCGGCCACCCGGCGGCGAAGGCGATGATCGACACCTTCCACATGACGATCGAGGAGGCCGACCTCGGCGCGGCGATCCGCGAGGCCGGTGACGATCTCATCCACGTCCAGGTCAGCGAAAACCACCGCGGCGTCACCGGCACCGGCCTCACCCCGTGGCAGGATTTCCACGACGCGCTGAGGGACATCCGCTACTCCGGCGCGGTGGTCATCGAATCCTTCACCCCCGACAACCGCGACCTCGCCGCCGCGGTGTGCATCTGGAAACGCTTCACCGCCACCCAGGACGAGTTCGCGGCCCGCGGCCTCGCCTTCCTGCGCGACCTCTTCGACCAGCCCGCGCGAGCCCCCCGCGCCGCCGTGCTCTCGACCCCCGCCTGACCCCAGGTCCTGCCTTTCATCTAACATCCACCATCTTCCATCCACCTTCTTCTCCCATGAGTGACATCAACATCGCCATCGTCGGCCTCGGCTTCGGAGCCGAGTTCATCCCGATCTACCAGCGCCTCAAGGGCGTGAACATGTATGCCATCTGCCAGCGGACCCAGTCCAAGCTGGACGAGATCGGCGACAAGTTCGGAATCGCCAAGCGCTACACCTCCTTTGAAGACCTGCTGGCCGATCCCGAGGTCCACGCCGTCCACATCAACTCGCCGATCCCCGACCACGGCCGGCAGTCGATCCAGGCGCTGAAGGCCGGCAAGCATGTCGCCTGCACCGTGCCGATGGCCACCAGCCTCGACGAGTGCAAGCAGATCATCGACCTCTGCAGGGAGACCGGCCTCAAGTACATGATGATGGAAACCGTGGTCTATGCCCGCGAGTTCCTCTTCATGAAGGAGCTCTACGAGAAGGGCGAGCTCGGCAAGGTCCAGTTCCTCCGCGCCACCCACCAGCAGGACATGGAAGGCTGGCCCGGCTACTGGCCCGGCCTGCCGCCGATGTACTACGCGACCCACTGCGTCGGCCCCATCCTCGGCCTGATGGGCAGCCAGGCGGAATACGTGTCTTGCTTCGGCTCCGGCACCATCGCCGAGGACATGCACGCCTGCTACGGCTCGCCCTTCGCCGTCGAGACCTGCCACATCAAGATGAAGGACAGCGATGTCGCCGCGCAGGTCGTCCGCTCGTTGTTCGATGTCGCCCGCCAGTACCGCGAGTCGATCGAAGTTTACGGCACCAAAAAATCCGTCGAGTGGCCGCTGATCGAGCACGACCCGCTGGTCATCCACACCCCCAAGAAGCCCGAGCCGGAGATCCCCGAGGAAGTGAAGTGCCCGGACTTCGCGCACTACCTGCCGGCGGAAATCCAGCTCTTCACCACCGGCGGCGTCTACGGCGGCGAAGGCGGCGAGGAGCACCTCTCGTTCACCCAGGGCGCCGGCCACGGCGGCAGCCACCCGCACCTGGTCCACCAGTTCGTGAAGATGCTCCAGACCGGCGTCGACGCCTACCCGAACGCCGTCCAAAGCGCGAACATCACCTGCACCGGCATCCTGGCCCACGAATCCGCGCTGAAGGGCGGCGAGATCGTCCATCTGCCGGAGTGGACGCTGAGCTGAAGTTCCAGATTCCAAGAAAGGCATCCCCAAAGCGGGATGCCTTTTTTTCGGCCGCAGGCCCTGGAGTGCGGAGACTCGTCTCCGCTTTCCCCACGAAGCTCGCTGAGTCGACCCGAAGGTAGGGTCGGACTCCCTAGACCCGAAGGTAGGGTCTGACTCCCTAGGCCGACCGGAACGGTACCCGGCAGCACGCCCTTTCTGAACGAATGAACCCATCCACCCGCTCCGATTCAGAAGCCCTCATCGGTCTCCTTCAAAGGTAGGGTCGGACACCCTAGGCCGACCGGAATGGTCCCCGGCAGCATGCCCTTTCTGAAGGAGCGATCCCACCCACCCGCTCCGATTCAGAAGCCTGCATGGCTCTCCATGATCCGCCGCAGAAATCCGACGGAGGATGCTCGTTTCCGCTTTCCGCCCCTGACTTGCCAAGCGTGGGACGATTCGACTCAGCGAGCTTCGTGGGGAAAGCGGAGACAAGTCTCCGCACTCCATGGCGGTTCCGCCGCATTACTCGACAGGGCGCTGCTCATACTTCCGCTTCCGCCAGATCAGCAGCCCCGCCCACATCGCCAGGTAGGCCGACAACAGATAATAGATCGGAATATACCTGATTCCCCAGGTCGGATCACCGCCGATGTAGCCGTCAAGATCGCTCTTCACACGAAGAACCTCATCCATCGGCATCGCCGAGTGACCAACAGAAAAGTCCCTCCATCCATGAGAGCCATCCTTTCTCCAAAACACAATCACGTCGCCACCCACCACCCAGATGGTAGCCGGGCGGGCTTCGTTGAAACCCACCATCGAATGGTTTCTCCAAGAGTCCGACCAACCCCAAAGTAGAAACACCAACCCCGGCACCCCGAACCAAAACGCCTTTGAACGAAACAAACGGAAGCGGTCCATAGAAACATTTCCATTCATTGCCGCTTCAACCCGTAGCGGGGATTCCGGCGATGATGCCGGACCACCATGGCCTTGATACCCCACGATTGCCGGACATCCCGGACCGCAAGCCGGTGGTAAACCGCCTTCATTCCCCGCGTCCCACCGCTTTGAGAAACTCTTCATGGGTCAGGCAGGCAGAAGGATCACGATCCATCTCCTCCGATCTCCGCACGGCTTCAGCCAGGCCTTCGTCCTCCTCCACCAGCACGCCCGGCAGCGAATCCAGCATGCCCGCCGCCAGCTTCGCCCGGTCGGATTCCGGCAGCTTCAAGGCTAGCGCTTCGATCTCCGCCAAATTCACCATGGCCGGACCATGAACTCGTTTCGACGTCGGATCAAGTCGGCAGAGTCCGGCATTTCTCCCACATCCTCCGCCCTCGTCCCACAGCCCGGGGTTGCGAGGAACGAGCTACCCCGGGTCCTATTTCGCAGTCCCGTTGGGACATCAATCCGTCCGATAGTTGTGGGGAACAGGCAGGACTTGTCTCCGTTTTCCCCGCAGAGCGAGCCGGGCCGGCTCACCCACCCTCGGCAAGCCTCGGGCGGAAAGCGGAGACAAGTCTCCGCCCTCCAAGGCGGCTCCGCCGCGTCATCCCGCCTCCTCCGGCACACGGTACCTCCGGCTCCGCCAGACCACGAGTCCCGCCCACGCTGACAAGTAGCCCGCCACCAGCCATCGGTGCGGGAAGAAAACGACGGTACCGATCCCGGCATCGCCCAACTCCCGCTGTTCCCTTTTGATCGCAGCCGCCAACCCCGGCTTTAACTCCTCATGCACGATCACCCATTCTTCGAGCGGAGGGACGGGACCGGGCCCGCGAATCAGAGCGATATCCCCGTCGAGCTGGCCGACCAGCAACTCGGCAATATCACTGGTCGCCATCACATACGACCGGTGCGTCTTGGAAAGCCCCCACGCCCACAGCAAGAAAACCAAGCCCGGCAGGCCGAACCAGAAAACCCTCGAACGGAACAAGCGGAAGCGGGAGTTGGAAGAGTTTCCGATCATGGCCGCTTCGACCCGCAGCGGGAATGCCGCCGATAATGCCGGACCGCCATCACCCTTCCGGATCCTCCAGGATCACCTGCAAGCGCTCCGCCAGCACCGCCGGAAAGCGCGCGACCCACGCCCCGTCCACAAGGCCCACAGACGCCAGATCCCTCAGGTGCATCCGGTCCTTGTCGCGAAACGAGGTCAGCTTCATCCGCACCAGATCCTCCAGCGGCACCAGCTCGAAGCCATCGCCCGGCTCGGTCCGATGGAGCTCCGGAGCCGCTTCAATCGCATCCGGCAACGCCTTTTCACCGGCCCAGAGAATGCGCACGGCGTCGCGCACCTTTGCCTCCGGACCATCGAGAAACACATCCATCGCCCCCGCCTTGCCCAAGGACGACAACCGCCGGTGGACGAAGCCCGCCGCTTCCAGCGCCGCCCTCGCCCGATCCATGTCCTCCCGCCGCAGCAGGATGTCGACATCCCGCGTGTTGCGCACCGCGGCGGCATCGACCCGCGAAACCCAGGCCGCCACCGCGTTGCCGCCGATCACGGCATACCTCACCCCGGCCCCACCCAAGGCCGCCGCCGCCCGGTCGAGCCGGTTCTTCACGTTCTCGATCCCTTCCGCCATGCGCTGCCAGGATACGGGTGCCAGAGCGACCGGCTTGCTCATGGCAACAAGTTGCCACGACCCCGGGGTCGGGCCAAGGGCCAAAATCCCCTCAATCCTTCCGCGTCAGCTCGACGAACACGTCCTCGAGCGTCGCGTCCTTGCGGTGCAGGCTGCGCAGCGGCCAGCCGTACTGGGAAATCAGCTCGTGGATCCGCTCGCGGGCGTCGACCCCGGAATCGACCAGCACCTCGTAGTGGACCCAGCCGTCGGCCTGCGGCTCCGGGGTGACGCGCTTGACGTGGTCGAGCCGCTGGAGGGCCGGCGCGATCACCTCCGGGTCCCCGGAAATCTCCGCGTGGATCCGGCCGGCGGCGCGCATCCCGGCGACCAGGTTCTGCGGGGTGTCCTGGGCCTTGATCACCCCGCCGTCGATGATGATCACCCGGCCGCAGGTCATTTCGACCTCGTGCAGGATGTGGGTGGAAAGGAGGATGGTGTGTTTTTCCGAGAGCCGCCGGATCAGGTCGCGGATCTGGCGGATCTGGTTGGGGTCCAGGCCGTTGGTCGGCTCGTCGAGAATCAGCAGCTGCGGCTCGTGGACCAGCGCGTCGGCCAGCCCGACCCGCTGGCGGTAGCCCTTGGAGAGCACCTTGATCATCTTCCGGCGGGCCCAGTCGAGGCCGCAGATGTCGATCACCTCGTTGACCCGGCGGCGGCCGTCGCGGTGGGACAGGCCCTTGAGCGAGGCGCGGTATTTTAGGTACTCGCGGACCCGCATGTCGTCGTAAAGCGGGACGTTTTCCGGCATGTAGCCGATGCAGCGGCGGGCTTCGAGCGACTGGCGGAAAATGTCGAAGCCGGCGACCCGGGCGCTGCCGGAGGTCGGCGGCAGGTAGCCGGTGAGCATCCGCAGGGTGGTCGTCTTGCCGGCGCCGTTCGGGCCGAGGAAGCCGACGATCTCGCCGCGGGCGACGTTGAAATCGATCCCGCGCACCGCGGTGTGGCGGGCGAAGCTTTTGGTGAGGTCGCGGACTTCGATCATGGAAAAGGGGTGGACGCCGGATTTCCCCGGGAAAACCGGCCTTGTGCGTTGACGGGTGCGGGGCGGCCTCATACCTAAGCGCTGCGCGCGAGGGGCCAAGCGGGAATTTCCCCAAATCTCCCGGCGTCACCCGAACCTACCGCTCATGAAATCGTCGGTTTCCGCCCGCTTCAATGCGGACCTGCTGGAGGAACAATACGCGCTGTGGTGCGCGGATGCCCGCTCGGTCGAGCCCACCTGGGCGGCCTTTTTCGAAGGTTTCGAACTCGGCTCGGCGCAGATCCGGCCCCGCGCCGGCGAAGTCGCGCCGGCCGCCGCGGCTCCCGCTCCGCCCCCCGGAGCTGAAGTCGACCAGGCCTTTTACGGCAAGGTCGTCAGCCTGGTTTACAACTTCCGGACCCTCGGCCACACCCAGGCCCACATCAACCCGCTGTCCGACCGGCCGGAGCGCAATCCGCGCCTCAGCCTGGAGCAATACGGCTTCACCGCCGCCGATCTCGACCGGGAGGCCTCCAACCCGCTGTTCCGCGACGGCGCGAAGATGAAGCTGCGTGACATGGTCGCCGCCCTGGAGGCCACCTACGCCGGCTACATCGGCTTCGAGTTCACCCACATCCACAACACCACCGTCCGCAACTGGGTCCGCCACAAGATCGAGGACCACGCGCTGCGCGAGGAGGATCCCGCCGACCGCAAGGCCCGCGCCCTCGGCTGGCTGATCGAGGCGGACAGCTTCGAGAATTTCCTCGGCAAGAAATTCCTCGGCGAAAAGCGCTTCTCGCTGGAAGGCGGCGAAGGCGCGATGGTGGTGCTCAATGCCATCCTCGAGAAATGCCCGGCCGCCGGCGTGCTGGAGATCGAAATGGGAATGTCCCACCGCGGCCGCCTCAACGTGCTGGCGAACTTCGTCCGCAAGTCGCTGACCACCATCCTTTACGAGTTCACGCCGAACTACGAGCCCGACCTCGTCGCGGGCGACGGCGACGTCAAGTACCACCTCGGCTACGAGAGCGTCCGCGAACTGCCCGACGGCAAGGTCCGCGTCAGCCTGGCCGCCAATCCGAGCCACCTCGAGGCCGTCAACGCGGTGGTCGAAGGCAAGGCCCGCGCCCGCCAACGCCTGCTCGGCGACGACGGCGTGGCGACCGACCGCAAGCGCGTGCTGCCGATCCTGCTGCACGGCGACGCGGCTTTCGCCGGCCAGGGCTCGGTCGCCGAGTGCCTCAATCTTTCCCAGCTCCCGGGCTACCGCACCGGCGGCACGATCCATCTGATCATCAACAACCAGATCGGTTTCACCACGATGCCGGCGGACGCCCGCTCGTCCGCCTACGCGACCGACGTCGCCAAGATGGTCGAGGCCCCGATCCTCCACGTGAACGGCGAAGTACCGATGGAGCTTTACTGGGCCGCCCAGTTCGCCCTCGAGTTCCGCCAGCATTTCGGCCGCGACGTGGTGATCGACATGTACTGCTACCGCCGCCAGGGCCACAACGAGACCGACCAGGCCGCGTTCACCCAGCCGCACATCTACAAGCTGATCGAGCAGCGCGAAACCATCGGCCAGATTTACAAGAAGCAACTCGTCGGGCAGGGGGTCCTGAACCAGGAGCAGGCCGACGCGATCGAGAAGGAAATCTGGGACCGCTTCGAAGCCGGCCATGCCCGCATGCTGGAAATGCAGGCGACCGGCGACCGCAGCGTGTTCAGCGGTTCGACCGCGGTCGAGCAGCCCACCTACAACCACGCCCCGGTGCCGACCGGCATTTCGCGCGAGCTGATGCAGCACGTCGGCCGCGTGCTGACCACCGTGCCGGAGGGCTTCAACCTCCATCCGACGCTGGCCAAGCGCTTCATCCCGCGCCGCCAGGAAGCGCTCCAGAACGGCGGCCCGATCGACTGGGCGCTCGCCGAATCGCTTGCCTGGGGTGCCCTGCTCACCGAGGGACACCAGGTCCGCCTGTCCGGCCAGGATTGCCGCCGCGGCACCTTCTCGCAGCGCCACGCCGTTTTCTACGATTCCGAAACGCGCGCCCGCTACATCCCGCTGGAGCACGTCAGCCCGACCCAGTCGAAGTTCTGCGTCTACAACTCGTTCCTGTCGGAATTCGCGGTGCTCGGCTTCGACTACGGCTACTCGATCGGCGCGCCGAAGATGCTGACGATGTGGGAAGCCCAGTTCGGCGATTTCTCGAACGGCGCGCAGGTCATCATCGACCAGTTCATCTCGTCCGCCGAGTCCAAGTGGCAGACCCCGTCCGACCTGGTCCTGCTGCTGCCGCACGGCTACGAAGGGATGGGCCCCGAGCACTCGAGCGCCCGCCTGGAGCGCTTCCTCCAGCTCTGCGCGGAGAAGAACATGGTCGTCGGCAACTTCACCACGCCCGCCCAGTATTTCCACGCGCTGCGCCGGCAGAAGCTGCGCGGTTTCCGCAAGCCCTTGATCCTGATGACTCCCAAGAGCCTGCTCACGCGGCCCGAGGCGGTCTCGACGGAAGCCGATTTCCTCGAAGGCGCCTGTTTCCAGGAGGTGCTGCCGGACCCGATGGCGGTCGAGGATCCGATGCAGGTCAATCGCATCGTGTTCTGCACCGGCAAGGTCTACTACGACCTCGCCACCCACCGTCAGGAAAAGGGCATCACCAACACCGCGTTGCTGCGGATCGAGCAGCTCTATCCCTTCCACAAGGAACTGGTCGAGGCGCTGGTCAGCCAGTATCCCGCCGCGTCGAAGTTCGTCTGGTGCCAGGAAGAGCCGCTCAACATGGGAGCCTGGTCCTACATCGCGCCGCGCCTGGAAAAGGTGCTCGACCGCCGCGTCCGCTACGCCGGCCGCGGTCGCGCTTCCAGCCCCGCCGCCGGCTCGAAAGCGGTGCACTACCGCGAACAGAAGGCGCTCATCGAGGCCGCGTTCACCGTCTCCTGAAACCGCCGATGGAAGATGGTGGATGGCAGATGAAACCGCCGACGTCCTCCGATCCTTCCGAGCTTAGCCATTCCTCACTCCGTCCTCCTCATGTCCCTCGAAGTCAAAGTCCCCGCCGCCGGTGAATCCATCACCTCCGCCAACGTCGCCCGCTGGCACAAGAAGGAAGGCGAAAGCGTCCGCAAGGGTGAAGTCCTGGTGACCTTGGAAACCGACAAGGTCTCCACCGAGCTCGAAGCTCCGGCGGACGGGATCCTGCACATCGTGGTCGCGGAAGGGGAGGAAGTCGCCATCGGCACCGTGATCGCCAAGCTCGACGAAGCCGCCGCCGGGAGCGCCGCCGGGAGCGCCGGTCTTCAGACCGGCAGTCCGTCCCCCGCCGCCCCGGCCCCATCCCCCGCCGGCCCCGTCATCGACGTCAAAGTCCCCGCCGCCGGCGAATCCATCACCTCCGCCAACGTCGCCCGTTGGCACAAAGGCGACGGGGCCACCGTCGCCAAGGGCGAGGTGCTGGTGACGCTCGAGACCGACAAGGTCTCCAGCGAACTCGAAGCCGAAGCCTCCGGCACCCTCAAGATCCTCGTCGCCGAAGGCAACGAAGTCGGCATCGGCACCCTGATCGCCCGCATCACCCCCGGGACCGCCAGTCCTCAGGCCGCCTCCCCCGGGAGCGCCGGTCTTCCGACCGGCAGTCCATCTCCGGCAGCCAGCCCCGCGCCCGCGGCCCAACCCGCCGCCGCCACCGCGGAAGCTCCCAAGCCCCGCACCTTCGAACTGCCCGCTCCCGCTCCGGCCGCCTCCCAGCCCGCCGCCGCTCCCGCCTCCAACGGCCGGACGACCCGCAAGAAGATGAGCATGATGCGCCGCAAGATCGCGACGCACCTGGTCAACGCCCAGCAGACCGCCGCCATCCTCACCACCTTCAACGAGGCCGACATGTCGGCCGTGATGGACCTCCGCAAGACGGTCCAGGAGGAGTTCATGAAGAAGCACGGCGTGAAGCTCGGCTTCATGTCGTTCTTCGTGAAAGCCGTCGTCCAGGCGCTCAAGGACGTGCCCCAGGTCAACGGCATGATCGACGGCCAGGACATCGTCGAGAACCACTTCTACGACATCGGCGTCGCCATCGGCACCGAGAAGGGCCTGATCGTCCCGGTCATCCGCGACGCCGATAAGAAAAGCTTCGCCCAGATCGAGCGGGACATCCTCGACTACGCCAAGAAATCGAAGGACGGCAAGATCGCGATCGAGGACCTGCAAGGCGGCGTCTTCACCATCTCCAACGGCGGCACCTACGGCTCGCTGCTCAGCACGCCGATCCTCAATCCGCCGCAGAGCGGCATCCTCGGCATGCACACCATCCAGCAGCGCCCGGTCGCCGTGAACAACCAGGTGGTCATCCGCCCGATGATGTATCTGGCGCTCAGCTACGACCACCGCCTGGTCGACGGCAAGGAAGCCGTCACCTTCCTGATCCGCATCAAGGACTGCATCGAGAACCCGACGCGCCTGATGCTGGAGATGTGAGGTGGCGGGAAGAGTGGAGAATTCCAACGCGCCGGATCAAACGAGGTCCAACTCACTGGTTTTTTGGGTCTCTCAATTGCTGGCGTTCCTGATTCCGGGTGAGTGCTTCTTGGTAGAGCAGATCCGAAAGGTGCATGTTGGTCAGCCGGAGCCGGTCCAGCATTTCCGGTAATTTTACGAGGCCCTTGGCCGCGGCCAGTTCAAGAAAACCCAGCGTGCCCAGCACGACAAGGTCCAAGCGCCGAGCGGCTTGTCGTACGGCGAGGTCATCCAATAGGACCGATGTGCCCAGTTCCGAAGCCCAGGTCAGAACTTGGCTCCAGCGCCGCTCACAGCGAGCGCGTGTCTCGCGCGAAAGGCATCCGCTGCCCACACATCGTCTCCCAATCCGACAATCCGCCCCATGGTCCGAAGGCTGATCTTGCCCTCGCGGTAGAGTTCAAGAGCGATCACCTCCTTTGCCCGCTGAGACCGCTCGGCTGGATTCTCACCAAGCTCCGCGGCCACATCGTCCGGCAGTTCGATGACTAGTGGCATGGGCTGATAATAGCCCGGCCGTGTCCCAGTGCAAGCTTCCACGAGAGCTCGGCACCGTGACAAACACCCGGATTCCCTTCCGCAGCGGTCCCGTGCATGCTCCAGCCATGATCCGACCCATCTCCCTGATCGCCGCCCTGTTCGCGCTGACTTTAACGGCCCCGGCCGGCCCGGTGACCGCCGCCCGCGAGGGCAAGCAGGTGGTCGTCCGCACCGGTGGCAAGGAGATCCTCCGCTACCAGGCCGAGCCGGGCGAACTGCCGCGCGCGGACATCAAGGAGATCTTCCGCCGCGGCGGCTACCTCCAGTCGATCCACACGCCGGCGGGCCGGCTTGTCACCGATGATTTCCCGCCGGACCACGTCCACCATCACGGGGTGTGGAGCCCTTGGACCTCGACCCAGTTCGAAGGCCGCAAGCCGGACTTCTGGAACATGGGGCAGGGGACCGGTCGCGTCGATTTCGTGGCGCTCGACGAGGTTTGGGAGAAAGACGGGCGGGCCGGTTTCACGGCGCGACATCGCTTCGTCGACATGACCGCGAAGCCGGAGAAGGTGGCACTGTTGGAGACTTGGGAAGTGAGCGTGGCCAGCGCCGGGGATCACCATCTGATCGATCTCGCGATCACCCAGACCTGCGCCGGCGGGTCCCCGCTCAAGCTGCCGGAATACCACTACGGCGGGCTCGGCTTCCGTGGCAACCGGGCGTGGAACGGGGCGGAGAACTGCCGCTTTCTCACCGCGTCCGGCCTTGCCGACCGGGTCAAGGTGAACACCGCGAAGGAGCCCTGGTGCTGGATCGGCGGCAAGGTCGACGGGGAAACCTGCGGGGTCGCGATCCTTTGCCATCCCTCGAATTTCCGCGCGCCGCAGCCGATCCGCGCGCATCCCAGCGAGCCTTTCTTTTGCTACGCGCCGCAGCAGGGCGGTCCGATGGAGATCGTTCCGGGCAAGCCCTACACCGCCCGCTACCGGATCCTCGTCGCGGACGGCGAACCGGACCCGGCGGCGCTCGCGAAACGGGCGGCCGAGTATGCCGGGGGCAAGTGAGCGCCCGCTTCTTTCTTGGCGAACTTGGCGACTTGGCGGTTCAATCGGCCGCGTGACCGACGACCATCGTGCCAAGTTCCAGCGGGGCCTCGCGCTCTTCGACCTCGATGGCACCCTGATCGCCTGGGACACCCAGGTCCTGCTCTGTGACCACGTGCTGAAGCGCGAGGCCTGGCGGCGGGCCTACCTGCTGTTTTTCGCCGCCTTCCTGCCGGTGGCGGGGATCCTCGGCGCGGAGGGCATGAAGCGGGTGTTCCTGAGCTACCTGTGGCGGGTCGACCGCCGGCAGTTGGAAGGCTGGGTCGGCGAGCTGGTGGCCGGGTTTTTTCCGGCGCGCTGCTATCCGGAAATGTTGGACCGGCTGAAGCGCCACCAGGACGCCGGCCATTTGACGGTGCTGGCCTCGGCGAGCCCGGAATTCTACGTGAGCGAGGTCGGGCGGGTGCTCGGCTTCGACCTCGCGCTCGGCACGGAAGTGGAGATGGGGGAGTCGATGCCGCTGCTCCCCGAACTGGTCAACCACAAGGGGGACGAGAAAGTACGACGGCTCTCGGAGATCCTCGGCACCCCGCCGGACGGCATCTGGCCGGACAGCCACGGCTATTCGGACAGCAGCGCGGACCTGCCGATGCTCGCTTGCTGCGGGCGGAACACCCTGGTCAATCCCTCGCCGCGGCTGACGGCAACCGGCGAGCAGCAGGGGTGGGAGATCGTCCGACCCGGAAAACCCTGGCAGGGGAAGTCCGGCCACTGGGTCGAGATGCTGCGGCGGAGCACCGGGTTCTGACGTTTCCCTCAAAACAGCCCGGGCTGCTCGGTGGCGGGCGTCCGCTCGACCGGCTTCGCGAGCACGGCGTCGATCCGGGTCAGCAAATCGAGCGACGGGGTGGTCTGCTCCTCGAGGATGCTCCGGACCAGCGTGCTCCAATGCTCCGGGCTGCCGCCTTCCTGCCGGGACAGGATCAGCGCCAGCTCGGACAGCCGGCCGCTCGCCGCGAGCTGTTTGCGCGCGCGGCGCAGCCAGCTTTCGAGGTAGGGTCGTTCCGGCCTGCCGTGGATCACGCCTGGATGTAACCGGGCCCGCGGAAGCTGGCAAGGAGCGCCTGATCGGCCGCTGTCGCATCCCGCACTTCCCGCGCAGCGCGGACTTTGCATTTTGCCCGGAAAACGCATGATGGCCAGTGCCTCACGAGCGTCCTTCATCGGTTCGCGGTTGCGGCGTGTTTCCTGGGAAATCCCCGCCGCCACCGCCATGAGTTCACCGCCTCCCCGTCCGCCCGCCATCCACCTGCCGCCGCGCCGCCGTTCGTCCGCCGAGGCCATGTCGGGGCTGCTCACCGTCGTCCTGAGCACCGTGCTGTTGGCGGGCCTCTATTTCGGCCGTGATGTCCTGATCCCGCTCTCCCTGGCCGCGCTGATCACCTTCCTGCTCTCGCCGCTGGTCACCCTGCTCGAGCGCTGGCTGGGGAAAGTCCTGCCGGTCCTGCTCGCGATGTCGCTGGTGCTCGGCGGAGCGGTCACCCTGGGGTGGGTGCTCGGCCGCCAGGCGGTCGACCTCGCCAACGAACTCCCCGGTTACAAGGAGAACATCCGCTCGAAACTCCGCTCGGTCCAGCTGTCGGAGGGCGGAGCCTACGACAAGCTGTCGGAAACCGTGGATGATCTGAAAAGGGAACTACCCGGCGGCGGCGACAAGAAACGCGGCCTGGGATCGGGACGCGATACAAAGAAACCCGCCTTCCCGGTGGAGGTGGTCGAGGACTCGAGCGAAAGCCCGATGGAGAACTTCCGCGCCATGGCCTCTCCCGTGCTCGGGCCCCTGGGAACCAGCGCCCTGGTCTTCCTGCTCGCCACCTTCATGCTGCTGAAACGGGACGATCTGGTCGGACGCATCATCCGCCTGATCGGCCAGGGGCGGATCAGCGCGACCACCCGCGCGCTGGACGAGGCCGGCACCCGCGTCCGCCGCTACCTGCTGATGCAGCTGGTGGTCAATGTGACCTACGGGATCCCGCTCGCGATCGGGCTCTACTTCATCGGCGTGCCGAACGCGGTGTTGTGGGGCGCTCTCGCCGCCGGTCTACGATTCATCCCGTACATCGGCCCGGCGATCGCGGCGGTGTTTCCGGTCCTGCTGTCGTTGGCGGTGTCCCCGACCTGGACCACACCGCTGCTGACCGTCGGGCTCTTCATCGTGCTGGAGCTCGTCAGCAACAACGTGCTGGAACCCTGGCTCTACGGTGCCAGCACCGGCGTGTCACCGATCGCGCTGATTGTCGCGGCGGTGTTCTGGACCTGGCTGTGGGGCCCCGTCGGTCTGGTGATGGCCACTCCGTTCACCGTCTGCCTGGTGGTGATGGGCCGGCACATCCCGCAGCTCTCGTTTTTCAGCGTGGTGCTCGGCGAGGAGGAGGCGCTCACCCCGGCGGAGGATTTCTATCACCGGCTGCTGAAACAGGGGGAACACGACGAAACCGAGCTGGCGGAATCCATTTTGAAAACGAAGTCGCTGACCGAGCTTTATGATTCGATCCTGATTCCGGTGCTCGCCGCGAGCGAGGAAGACCACCGGTCCGGAGCGATCGATGCCGACCAGCGGGGCCGCATCGTGAAAGCGCTCGGCGAACTGGTCGAGGAACTCGCCGAGCGCTACGTGCTCCCGTTGCAAGACGGCACCGACACCGCGCATCATCCCGACTACCGGGTGCAATGCATCGCCGCCCGGGCGGAGCGGGACGAGATTGCCAGCGAGATGATCGCCCACGTGCTGCTCCAGCAGGGCTTCGACGCGACGAAAGTCCCCGGCGTGCGGGCCACCAGCGAGCTGATCAGCGCCTTGCAGCGCGACCAGCCTGACATTGTCTGCATTTCCGTGATCGCGCCCTCCAAGGCGGTCCACGCCCGCAACCTTTGCCAGCGGATCCGCCACGCCTTGCCGGAGCAGCGGATCGTGGTCGGCCTGTGGGGGCGGCTCGACGAGATGACGGAAGAGGCCCAGATGCTGCGGGATGCGGGGGTCGAGGAATTCTTCACCCGGATTGCCGACCTGAGCGCGTATGCCGACCGCTTCGCCGCCAGCCAGGGGGACGAGACCGCGCCACCGGCGCGGCCGGCGGACGAAGAAGATCGTCTTCTCGCGCTGGGCCGGCTGGGTCTGGTCAATTCCGAGCGGGAGCCGGTGCTGGACCACATCACGGAGAAGGTTGGCCGGGTTTTCGAAGCGCCGGTGACGGCGATCACGCTGGTCGACCGCGAGTGGCAGTGGTTCAAGGCCCACTCCGGGCTCCCCGAGGAACTCGCCGCCGACGGGCGGGTCGCGCGCGACCAGTCGATCTGCGCGCATGTGGTGGCGGCGAACGGCGCGATCGTGGTCAAGGACCTGAAGCGCGACCGCCGCTTCGCGATGAACCCGCTGCTGCTCAAGCACGGCATCCGTTTCTATGCCGGAGTGCCGATCCGGGCGGCGAACGGACAAGCGCTCGGCGCGCTGTGCGTGATGGACACCTCGCCCCGCGGGTTTTCAAAGCGGGAGCAGCGGATGCTCGAAGAAAACGCCGCGGAGGCGGCGGAGGAAATCGAGCGGATGGCCGAAACCGCGGCCCCTGAACCAATCCCGCCGCCGGAAACCCCGGCCCCTACTTGACTTGCGCCACCGCCATCGCGGCGATCCCTTCGCGGCGGCCGACGAAGCCCATGGTCTCGTTGGTGGTCGCCTTGATCCCGACCCGCGCCGGATCGAGCCCGAGCGCGCGGCCGATGTTTTCCTTCATCGCCTCGCGGTAGGGCAGCACTTTCGGGGCTTCCGACACCAGGGTGCTGTCGATGTTCACCAGCGTGAAGCCCTGCTCGGCACAGAGCGCGGCGGCCTTTTCGAGGATCTTCAGCGACGAGATGTTCAGGCAGTCCGGGTCGCCCGGCGGGAAGTAGTGGCCGATGTCCGGCAGACCCAGCGCGCCGAGGATGGCATCCGCGATGGCGTGGCAGAGCACGTCGGCATCGGAGTGACCGTCGAGCCCGTGGGTATGAGGAATCTCCACGCCGCCGAGAATCAGCGGGCGGCCTTCCTTGAAACGATGAACGTCGTAGCCGATGCCGGTCATAAGAGGAAATTACCAATCATCAATCTTCCAATCATCAATCAGTCAGTGAGGGGAAGAATCTCGGACAGGTGCGGGTTGAGAAAAGGGCGGACAGTTGGCCAGTTCGGACATTTATCTTCGAACCGATCGGTTGATGATTGGAAGATTGATGATTGGTGATTTGCCTCTCAAAGGATTTCCCCGATCGGGATCTTGCCGTTGGTGGCGACGATGGCCCAGGCGTCGGGGCAATCGGGAGAGGGCTCGAGCTCGACCGTGCCGCCCGCGGCTTCCACCAGCAGCTTGCCGGCGGCGATGTCCCACAGCGAGATGCGGGACTCGATGTAGCCGTCGAGCCGGCCGCTGGCGATGTAGGCCATGCCGAGCGCGGCACTGCCCATCATGCGCATCTTGCGGGCCCGCAGCGAGGCCCGGCGGAAGCGCTCGAGTCCGGTGCGCAGCGCTTCCTCGTCCTTGCCACAGCCGACGAACAGCGCGCATTCCTCGAGCTTGGTCCGCTTGCTGACGGAAATCGGCCGGCCGTCGAGCATCGGGACGCCGCCTTTTTCGACGGTCCAGGTCTCGCCGACGATCGGGTCGTGGATCACGCCGACGACCACCTCGCCGGCGACGCGGAGGGCGATCGAGACGCAGAAATGCGGGATGCCGTAGTAGTAGTTCACCGTGCCGTCGATCGGGTCGACGATCCACTGGCGGTCGGAATCCGGATCGCCGGCGAGGCCTTCCTCGCCGTAGAGCGCGTCGCCGGGGCGGGCACCGAGGAGGATCCCTTCGATCAGGGTTTGCGACTCCTTGTCGAGGGCGAGCTTGATGTCGTGATGGGTGGTCTCGTCGACCACGGCCTCCTTGCCGAAGTGGGCCTTGAGCAGCTTGCCCGCTTCGAGCGCGGCGTGGACGGTGAGTTCGAGATCGGTCACGGGCGGAGGGTGAAGTTCCAAGGAGGAAGTGCCAAGTGCCAAGAAAGGCAGGGGCGGAGTGTCGCCTTGAAGGCGACATGACGATGGTCGCGCGGCATTCTGCCGCGTGCGAAGGCAGCGGATGCCGGTCGAAGTGTCACGTCCCGCGTTCCGCCGCGATCCGTTCGATTTCCCGCACGATCCGCGGCGCCAGGTGATGCTTCTCGTCTTCCGGCAGCGCTTCGACGTGATCCGGGAACACCAGCAGCACCTCGTTGCGGTCCGAGTCGAAGCCGATGCCCGGCTTGGAGACGTCGTTGGCGATGACCAGGTCGCAGCCCTTGCGCTTCAGCTTCTCCTTGGCGTTGGCCTCGAGGTCCCGCGTCTCCGCGGCGAAGCCGACGAGGGTGCCGGTGAAGCCGAACCCGCCGCGAACGGCGCCGAGGATGTCGGCGGTGCGGACGAGTTCGAGCGTCAGGGTTTCACCGGTCTTCTTGATCTTGTGATCGCAAACCTCCACCGGCCGGGAGTCGGCGACCGCGGCGGCGAAGACGGCGGCGTCCATCCGGCCGATGTGGCGCTGCACCGCGTCGAACATTTCGGCGGCGCTCTCGATCGGCACGAAATCCACGCCGTCGGGCACCGCGAGCACGGTCGGACCGGAAACCAGCAGCACCCGATGGCCGGCGCGAGCGAAGGCATCGGCCATCGCGTAGCCCATCTTGCCCGACGAGCGGTTCGTCAGGTAGCGGACGGGATCGAGCGCCTCGCGGGTCGGACCGGCGGTGACTAGGACGCGCATGGGGGAAGTTCCAAGGGAAGAAGTGCCAAGTGCCAAGGGGAGGCACTTGGAGTGCTCACTGATTCTTCTTTTCTCCGGCGGGAGCGTCGGCTTTCGGAGCCTCCGGGGCGGGCTTCTCGGAGGCCGGCTTCTTGAGTTCCTCGAGTTCCTTTTTCGCGGCGCTCATCTGCTCGTCGTTGAGCTTGCTGGTGAGGTCGCCGAGGAGCGTCTTGGCTTCCGTGTCGCCGCGTTCGATCGCGAGCGAGGCGAGGGCCCAGGCTTTCGGCAGGTTCGTGTCGGTGCCCTGGCCGGCCGCGTGGAGGCGGGCGAGGCCGGTGGTGGCGGCGGCGTGGCCCTGGTTGGCGGCGAGCATGTAAAGCTGGCCGGCGTTGTTGTAATCGACCGGCACGCCCATCCCGCGTTCGTAGAGGGTGCCCAGGTTGTTCTGGGCGGCGGCGAAGCCGGCCTTGGCGGCGGTGGTGAACCAGGCGACCCCGGCGGCCGGGTCGCTCAGGCCGAGATTGCCGGAGACGTAAAGCAGGCCGAGCTCGTTTTGCGCGACCGGCAGGCCGGCATTGGCGGCGGACAGCAGGTATTTGTAGGCGCCGAGCAGGTCGGGTTTCTCTTCCTTGGCGAGCCGCGACGCCATCTCGAGCGAGGCGACCGCGCTGCCGGACTCGGCCGCCTTGACCAGCCACTCGCGGCCCTTCTCCTCGCTCTTTTCGACGACCTTGCCCTCAAGGTGGAAGGCGGCGACGCGGAGCAGGCAATCCGGCTGCTTCTGGTCGGCACCGTCCATGTAGTGGGCGAGCGCGGCCTTGTTGTCTTTCTTGACGTTCTCCTCGAAGTCGCCGAGCGCCAGATGGGCGGCGAACTGCTTCTTTTCGATCGCCTTGGCCAGCCACTCGCGGCCTTCCTTCTCATTCCGGAGCTTCTCGTCGCCGTTGAGCAGGCGCGAGCCGAGCGGGATGAAGGCGTTCTCGTCGCCGAGCCCCGCGGCCTTGCGGTAAAGGTCGAGCGAGCGCTTGGCGTCGGCCTTGTCCGGATTGCCGAAGGCCCCTTCGTAAAAGCGGGCGAGCAGCAGGATCGACGGCGTGTCACCGGCTTCGGAAGCCTTGTTCCACCACTCGGCCGCCTTGTCGAAATCCGGCTTCTCGCTGAGCAGGCCGCGCAGCCAGGCCTCGCCGAGGATCCGTCCGGCATTCGCCGGGTCCGTGGTGGCCGCGCTTTCGAGCGCCTCGCGGCCCTGCTGGCGGTCCTTTTCTTCCTTCGAGTTCAGCAAAATCAGCGCGCGGCGGTAAGTCGCGTCCTTGTTGCCGGCGGCGGCGGCCTTCTGGTAGTTCTCCAGCGCCGCATCGCGCGAGGCGGCCAAGCCCTGGCCGGTCTCCGCGGCGAAGCCCAGCAGGAACAACGCGTCCGCGTCGCCCTTTTCGGCGAGCGGCTTGGCGAGTTCCACGCCGACCGCGTGGCGGCCTTCGCGATAGGCGTCGAGCGCCGCTTTGGCCGGGCCGTCGGCGGCGGCGGGCGGGGCGACTGGGGCGTCGGTTCCAAGGCTGACCGCCGCGGGCGCGGCGGTGAGGGTGGCGAGGGAAAGGGCGAGCAACAGGATTTTTGCGGTCACGCGGCTATTAAAGAGGCGGAAAGCGGCGAGCAAAGAGGAAAAATGGGGCCGGCGAGGTGTTAAAGAATCCTGAAAAAAACCTGCCGGCAGGCGGTGCGATCCTAGTTCCCGTTCCCTCAACCGGTGGTCCGCAGCCCCGACGCGATCGCGTTGATCGACAGCAGCAGCTTCGGGAAAATCGCGTCGGCTTCGCTTTCGCGCTCCCCGGCGACCAGCTGGCGCCATTCGCGGAGGATGGCGATTTGCTGGTGGTGAAGGACTTTCAGCGGCGCCTCGCGGATCCCGAGGGTCTTCGCCATGCGCGGGCGGCGCTCTTCCATCGGGCCGTCGAAGAGCTCGGCGAGCAGGTCGCGGGTGCGCTCGAATTCGTCGACGATGAGCTTCATGAAGCGCTCGCGCAGCGCCTTGTCCTCGACCAGCGTGGCATATTCCGCCATCAGCCCGAGGTTGGCGGAAGCGAGGTTGGTTTCGACGTTCGTGAAGACGTAGGAAAGGAAGGTCGAGCGGGCAAGGGCCGCTTTGAGCGCCGCGAAGCGCTCCGGCGACGAGGTTTTGAGGGCTTGCAAGCCGGCACCGGTACCGAACCAGCCGGGCAGGTAAAAGCGCGCCTGGGTCCACGAGAAAACCCACGGAATGGCGCGCAGGTCGGCGATCGAATGGCCCTTCTTGCCCGTGCGCCGGGCCGGCCGCGAGCCGATGCGCGAGTTTTCCAGCGCGTCGATCGGCGTGACCTGGCGGTAGAAATCGATGAAGCCCGGGGTGCGCAGGAAGTCCTGGTAAGCGGTCTGGCTGGCCTCCGCGAGGAAGGGCAGGAACTCGAGCGCCGGATCCACGGTTTTCGCGGTGTGGCGGTGGGTCGCGGTCGTGATCGCGGCACCGGCCAGCAGCAGCTCGAGGTTGAAGGTCGCGTTGGCCAGGTTGGCATACTTTTGCGCGATCGTTTCGCCCTGCTCGGTCATCCGGAAGCCGCCGCTCAGCGAGCCGTGGGGCAGCGCGGCCATGAACCAGTGGGTCGGCCCCGCGCCGCGGGAAATCGTGCCGCCGCGGCCGTGGAAAAACCGCAGCCGGATGCCGCGCGCCGTGGCGGTGTCGGTCAGGCTTTCCTGCGCCCGGTGCAGCGCCCACTGCGCGGCGAGGATCCCGCAGTCCTTGTTCGAGTCCGAGTAGCCGAGCATCGCCTGCTGGGTCGGGCCGGATCCGCCGGCGCGGCGCAGGATCGAGCGGCGGGCCATCGGGTGGTCGAGGAAAGCCGCCAGAATGCCCGGCGAACGGTCGAGGTCATCCATCGTCTCGAACAACGGCACCACTTCCATCGCGCAGCACAGGCCGTCCCCGGTGACGTCCATCAGCCCGGCCTCGCGGGCCAGCAGGAACACGCCGAGCAGGTCGGACAGCTGGCGGGTCATCGAAACGATCAGCGCGCCCAGCCCGGCACCGCCCCACTCGCGGCGGTGGCGGACCAGCACGCGGTAGCTGTCGAGCACCAGGTCGGCCTCCGGGCCGACCCGGGCGGAATCGTGGAGGAACGGCCGCGGCGAAAGCAGTTCCGCATTGAGCAAGGCCGCCCGCCTTTCCTCCGGCCACGCGGCGTAATCCGCGCCCTCCGGCACCCCGGCGGCTTCAAGCAGCTGCGCGATCGCCTTGTCGTGGAACTCCGAATTCTGCCGGACATCCAGCGTCGCCAAATGGAAGCCGAAGATCCCCAGCTTCTGGCGCAGCGGGCGGATCACCTGCTCCTCGATCAGCGAGCAACCCGCGCCGCGGATGCCGGATGCGAGCAGTCCCAGGTCGGCATCGAGCTGCTCCGGCGTCCGGTATCCGTCCTCGCCCTCGATCTGGCGGCGCAAGCGGGCGGCGATCAGGCTGGCGAAGTGACGCCAGGGTTCCTCGTGGAAGCGGTCGTGAAGCTCGTTGGCGGTTTCCTCGTCGCCGAGCATGAACGTGATTTCGTCGATCCGCGATTCCAGCGCTTCCGGCACCGCGTTGAGCTGGCGGGACAGCGTGAGCTGGCCGGCGACCACCTCGATTTCCCGCCGCAGCAATTGCCACGCGGCGCGGCGCAGCATCTCGAGCGCCTTTTCGGTGACCTCCGGCGTGACCAGCGGATGGCCGTCGCGGTCGCCGCCGATCCAGCTGCCGAACGACAGCCGCGGGATATTGCCGGCCTCCCGCAGCTCGGAGATCGGGAAGCCGGCGTCACGCCAGGCTTCGGTGAAATGCAGGTCGAGCCGGTTGAGCGCCGCCGGGAAGAGGTCGCGCAGGTAGTGGATCGCGTCGCGCAGCTCGCGGAAGATGTCCGGCCGGATCAGGTGGATCTCGCCGGTCCGCCACAGCGCTTCCAGCGCCGTCACGATCCGTTCGCGGATCCGCCGCCGTTCGCGTTCGGTGTATTTCGGGTATTCGTTGCGCACCAGCTCCTCGTAGAGCGCGCGGTGGCGTTCGCGGACCGAGGCCCGCTTCGCCTCGGTCGGGTGGGCGGTCAGCACCGGCTGGACCTCGACGTCGGCCAGCACCGCCAGGATTTCCCGCGGCCCCAGCCCCAGTGCGGTCATGTCGCGCAGCGCCCGCGGCCACAAGCCGCGGATCGACTCCGCGCCCAGCACCTTCTCGCGCTCGCGGCGGATCGCCGACGACACCCGCTCCTCGACCATGTTGAGCAGCTGGACACCGAGCGAAGAAAGTTGCGGGGTCCCTTCCGGCGGCTGGCCTTGGTCCGGCGGGGTGCCAGCCCAAGGGAGGTAGGGCAGCAGCTCGTCCTCGCCCAGGCTTTTCAGCGCGTCGCCGAGGCAAGACACGAGAAATGAAAGGGTTTCATCGATCAGATCGAAGCCTTCAAGGCGCAGCTGCTCGCGGATCGGTTGGATTTCAGTCATCGGCGCGGCCAGTGAAGCAGCCGGGATGCCGGGGCGGGAAGCGGAATGCGCGGCAGGCTATTTCCAGACCGTCTGCCACGCCGCGAACTCCGACGGACGCAGCCGGTAGCGGGCGATGTTGCCCTCGTGCAGCGAGCGGAGCTCGGTCTCCACCACCTCGACGAACTTGGCCCGGCAAGCCTCCGGGATTTCTTTTTCCGTCTCCTCGAGGATCCAGCCGACCGCCCCCGTCTGGTTCATCCGCCCCAGCACCACCGCCCGGACCGACTTCGCGATGGCCGAGCGGTGGCGCAGCCGGAACGGGTCCGGCTCGCCCAGCGATTGGCGCACCGCGGCATAGCGGACGCAGGACCGCCGGTAGGCCCAGACGAAGACGTCGCGCAGGTATTCGACGCGGTTCAGCTCGTAGACCCCGATGACGCCGGTCACGTAGTCCTTTTGCTCGACGTCGATGAACGACAGCGGGCAAAGGTTGTGCCGGATCAGCGGGATGTTCGCCGCCAGCCGGGAGACCCGCTTGTTCACGTCCTCGAAGGGCTGGAGGTAGGGCAACTGGACCATCACGAAAAACGCCTGTTCGAAAGGGTCGCGGACCGCTTCGGCCTTTTCCATGATTTGTTCGAAGCGCTCCTCGATCTGGGAGGGCACTTCCAACGGATGGAACACCGTCCCGCCGATCCCGACCGGCCGCGAGCGGATGCGCCCGCAGGCCGCCGGGTCGGACAGCAGGTTGTCCGAAAGCAGGGCGTGCAGGTTGCAGAGGGTGTAGCGGTTGAAGCCGATGCCTTCCGCCTGGTCCGCCAGCATCTCGATGGCGGCCTTGTGGTTGAGGATCATCTGGGTTTCCTCCGTGGCCTTGCCCGCGGCGTCCTCCCCTTGTTCGAGCAGCCGCTGGGTCTCCAGCAGCGAGTAGGTGTTTCCTTCAAGCCGGCTGGAGTTCCACGACAGGTCGATGAGCAGGCGGTCCAGCACCTGCCGCACATAGGTTCCGGCGGGCAGGTCGGTGAGTCCCACCTGGCCCATTTCCGCCAGTTGCCCGCGCAGGACCGCGGGGAGGTAGAAGGTCCGGTTCGGCAGGTAGGCATCGAGGAATCCCCCTTGGTAACCCACCGGAGTCCGCTTGGCGCGGGGCTGTTCGACCACCGCCCGGATGTTCCGGGCCTCGTCCGACAGCCAGGCATGATCGCCGGGTTCTTCCCGGAGGAAGGTTCCACGGAAGCGTTCGTTTTCATCCGGTGGTGTGCTCCAGGATCGCGCGGGTGCCGGGGTGCCCCACGGACTCGCGGGGGCCGGTGGAGCGATGCCCGATGCCAGATAACGCCGCCCCCTTCCTTCGCCTTTGGCGACGATTCTTCCTTCGCCGGCCAGTTGGTCCAGGCGCCGTTGCAAGGTTCTCTTCTTGATGCCGAGGTCCGGGACTTCGAGCAATTCGCCGACGGAGAAACCTCCGGGGGTGCTTTCGATGATCCGAACCAATTGCCGGAGTTCAGCCGCTGGAATTTGATAGGGCATGTTTCCTGGCCACAATTTGGCATGATTCACCAAATCGCGCCACTTAATTCCGGCGTTTTGGCACAATTTAATGAAATCGCGCCATTCCTGTGGCGCGATTTAGGTTGAAGTGGCACGATTCTGTCCTAAGGAACCATCAATTGCGCCCGGTCATCAGGGTCCAGTGGACCCCGGAAATTCCCAAGCCCAGGACATTCGGGCCGTCGGCGAACATGATGAAGCGATGCCCGTCCGACCCGAACCAGCCGTCATAGGCCGCTTGGAAGTTAGTGGACCCCATGAAAATGTTCTCTCCACTGGCACCGCCCGCGAAGCCGGCAAGCTTGGCGCGATCCCACGGCGACTTTTTCTGCGGCACCGGCGACTCGTGGGCGAAGAAACCGAGGCGCGCCATGTCACCCGAGTGGCCCTTGCAGGCATCGGACAGTTTTTCCTCAAGCCGCAGCGGGCCCAGTCCGCAGATGTCCCGCTCCCGGTTGAGCACCACCGAAAACTCCCGCATGCCGCCGTCGATCCAGCGCCCGCCTTCCTTGTTGGCTTTGGTCGCTTCCTCCAACCGGGCGATCGCGTCGCGGGTGCCGCGGAGGCGGTTGCGGAGGGTCACCAGGTGCGACCCGTGGATATGATCGGCGACCAGCTTCGATTCGAGCTGCTCGTCGTCGAGCGACTTTGACCCGGCTTCCGGATCGAAGCGTTCGAGTTCCCGGGTGGTCTCGCACATCCCTTGCACCGCCGCGTCGAGGGCGGCGTCGAAGCTGGCCGTGTTGGCCGTGCCGAGCTTGGTGACCTTGGCGTGGAGCTTGCCCAGCGCCGCCATTTCCTCGCGCAGCATGGCGACCTGCTTGCCGTCCTTTTTCCAGTCGGTGCGGATGAGTTCCATCACCCGCTTGCGCTCGGATTCCAGTTCCCCGAAGGCCGCGTCGTGGGCCTCGTAGGGATTGCTGCTGCCTTCGCCGCGGGCCAGCTTGTCGATCTGCTGGTCGTGGTATTTCAAGGAAGTCCGCAGCGCCTTTTCGTAGGCTTCCATCGCTCCCGGACCAAGTTGCAGCCACGACCGGTAGGCCGCCTGGCGCTTGCTGGCATCCAGCGAGATCATCCACTGGCCGGCCCGCTGGACAAAGTCGGGCGGCGGGGCGTCGGACTGCCCGCGGGCCATCAAGGGGAAGGCACAGAGGAGGAGGAGAATCAGACGCATGGGGGATTCTAGCGGAGCGGCGGGCGTGATCCATCCGGAAAATTCACCCGATCACGCAGGGTAGCAGCACCGCGTCGCGCATCCCGTGAATCTTCTTTTTGTCGGCCGGGGCCAAGGTCGCCAGCGCCCCGGCAAGCGAGGTCCGGCCTTGATCGTCGGTGAAATAATAGGGACAGAGCCGCACCCGGCCCCGCATCAGCGCGACGCTGCCGTCGTCCTGGTAAACCGGATGCTCGACCAGCCGGCCCTCGCGGAATTCCTGCAGGATCCACGGTTGGCTTTCGAAATCGGCCATCGCCCCGTGGATCCGCTCCGACCACTCGGTCTGGGACAGGTCGTGGCCGATGTGGACCCCGCGCGAACCCCAGGCGGTTTCGTGAAAACCGCTGATTTTCAGGACCAGCCGCCGCTGCTTCTGGCTGAACGCCGCGATCTCCTCCCACGAATTCACACCGAGCACCGGCAGCGCGGCCTGCGGCGGCAGCGGGGCGGGATCGACCACCCAGCCCGTCGGAACGATCTCCCGGAGTCGTGCGAGGTGGCTGGCGCGCAGGGTTTTCTCCCAGACCTTTTTCAAAGCCGGCGTCCACAGCAGGGCCAGCCACAGCTTGTCCTCCAGATGCGGCTTGCAGGGCGGCGTCAGCGCCAGGTCGCCCGCCGCCGCGCGCTCCGCCAGATGGCGGGCTTCGGGGATAGCCTCCCAATCGAACCACTCGAAAAACCGATAAACCGCCTGTCCGTCCGGCTGGTATTCCTCGGCCGCTCCGACCCTCCGCCCGCCTCCCGCCTCGCCGGCCAGCCAGCGCATTTCGCGGCGATAGTCGGCCGACTCCTCGGATACCAGGACGGTCCCCTGCTCCGGCAGCACCGAGGAGAAGCCCGCGATCATCCCGTCGCGCCCGCCCAGCACCGGATATCCGGCGTCGGCGTAGAGCCGCGACAGCCACGCGGTGATCCCGATCCCGCCCGGCACCGAGTCCAGCTCGGTCAGCGCGAAGCCGCCCTCGGTCAGGATCAGGTCCGGCCGGATCACCCGCGGAAAGGCGTCGCGCGTCCCGGGTTCCTTTTGCAGGGCCGCCATCCACGCCGGCTTGCCGGTGTCCAGCGTCTCCGCGATCCAGCCCGGCAGCTTGCCCCGGGCGCTCTGCCGGTAAAGCTCGTCGCAGGCCTGCTGGAACTGTGCCAGCGGGTGTCCCAGCGACTCGATGAACCGCCCTTCCGCCCGGGTCAGCCGCAGCGGTTCCGGGGAAAATTTCCAGCCGCCGTCGAACAGCCCGCCCTCCGGCAGCGCGGCCGTGATCTGTTCCAGGGTCAGGCTCATTGCATCGCTCGCAGCGCGCCGCGGACCAATTCCTCGACCGAAGCGTCCGCCTGGACCTCGATCACCTTGCGGATCGCCTTGCGCGCGTCGACCTGCTTGTAGCCCAGCGCCATCAGCGCCAGTTCGGCATCCGCGCTGGCCGGCGCCAACTGGCCGCTCGCCGCCTCCTGCCAGGTGTCCGCGACGCCGACCTTGTCCTTGAGTTCGAGGATGATCCGTTCCGCGGTCTTCTTGCCGAGTCCCTTGATCCGCGACAGCTCGGCCGCGTCGCCATTGGCCACGCAGGCCTTGAAACGGCTGGCCGGCATGCCGTTGAGCACCGCCAGCGCGACCGACGGGCCGACTCCGCTGACCCGGTCGATCAGCAGCAGGAAAATGTCCCGTTCCTCCTCGGTCGCGAAGCCGTAGAGCGTGTGGACCATGTCGCGCGGGCTGACATTCAAGTGGGTCCGCAGGTCGACCAGCACTCCCTCCGCCGCGTGCAGCCGGTCGAAGGTGGAAAGCGGCACCAGGACCTCGTAGCCCACCCCGCCCGCGTCCACCACCAGGCGGTTCGGGTATGCCTCCAGGACCTTTCCGCGCAGCCGTGCGATCATCGGCTGGCAGCTTGGACCGGCTCGCGGAACTGCCAAGGGCGAAGTTCGGTCATGCGCCTCACGGCCACCGGCCGACGTGGCACAACTTTGCAAGTTGTGACCGGGTGCGGCTGACCGCTCCCCGCAGCCCCGCAGCCCCGCAGCCCCGCAGCCCCGCAGCCCCCCCCGCGTGTCGACCCGCCCACCCGCGCGACCTGAGCCACCTTCAAAGCCGAGCTATTTCACCCTCACCTGCGACCGATGTGTCGCCTCGGGGCTATTTGGGAGAAGCTACCCAGCCAGGCAGGAATTCAGAATTCAAGGACCCCCGGGGCCGCTCCCGGCAACTCCAGCATCGCCTCGAAGACCCCGTCGCGTTCCTCCGCTTGGAATGTGGTGTTGTTCAGGGTGCCCACGATCGCCCGCACCAGCCGCAAACCCATGCCGGTGCCGAGCAGCGAGGTATCTCCGCCGGCGATCCGGTTGCGGATCGCCAGCCGGACGCGCCGGCCTTCGTCCACCGGCCGGGCTTCGAGGCGGATCCCGCCCTTGCCGTGGCGGATCGCGTTGCCGAGGAGATTGTGCAGGATCTGGCGCAGCAGGGCGGGGTCGGAACGCACGGTCAACGCGGGATCCGGCTGCCAGCCGAGAGTCAGCCCGGCCTCGGCGGCGAGGATGGCGTAGCCCTCGTGCAGGTCCTCCAGCAGGGCGGACAGATCGACCGGCTGGATCTCGTGCTCGAGCGTGCCGCCCTCCGCCTTCGCCATCAGCAGGGAGCGTTCGACCAGTTGCGAAAGCTGGCGGATTTCCTCCTGCAAGTCCTCCGAAACCTCCGGCGGCAGTTCCGGCGCGAGGGCTTCCAGACGGAGGCGGAGCAGGGTCAAGGGAAGCCGCAGCTCGTGGGCGACCCGGGCGGAAAAGTCGGCCATCTCGCGGTAGGATTTTCCGACCCGTCCCAGCAGGTCGTTGATGTGGCTGACCAGCGCGGCCAGCTCCGCGTCGCGCTCCGGAACCTGCACGCCCCGCGCGCAGGACAGCGGATCGAGCGCGGCGAGCTCGCGGTTGATCCGGCGGACCGGCCGCAGCGAGCGCGCGGCGATGAAGTAGCCCACCCCCACGCTGGCCCCTAACAGCGGCACCGCGATCCACAGCCAGACGGTCATCAGCTCACCGAGGATGTCCTGCACTTCCGCATCGGTGTAGCTGCCGTGGATGGACCATTCGGGATGGCGCGGATGACTGCGGTCGCGGCCGTCTTTCCGCAGCTCCCCGTCGAGGTGCCAATGCGCCGCCGCGAACAGCAGGCCGACGATCCCCACGACCGACAGCACCCACCACGCCGCCATTTTCAGGCGGAAATTCACGCCGCGCCCTCCCTCAAGGCGAAGCCGATCCCGCGCAGGGTTTGCAGCAAGGGCACGCAGCCGGGCAGGTCCACTTTCTTGCGCAGGTAGCTGATATAAACGTTGAGCACGTTGGTGCCGGAGTCGAAGTGCTGGTCCCAGACGCGCTCGACCAGCGTCGCCTTGGAAACCGGCCGCGGCGAGGCCTCGGCCAGCA
>CAMCYK010000007.1 GCA_945883695.1 Akkermansia muciniphila
CGATGACGATCCGTCGCTGGCCTGGTGTCATCCGCCCATCGCCCACATGCGCTGGGATCCCAAGCCCGTGATCCGCCGGGTGGTACGCTGGGTGGACGCGGTTAGAAAGTTCAAGGCCGACCGCAAGATCATCAATTTCCCGGCGGAATTCATCCCCGGCGGCAGCATCGGGCCGGTGTGGAAGGGGTGAGGATTTTCACTTTATCTCAATTCTGAGGGACCAATTCTGAGGGACGGACCGCCGACATGTCTGCTCATTTTTCAGGTCTTTTCCGGAAGCGTTTTGTTCGGGGCTGAGAACTGGCCGGAGTGGCGCGGCGCGAAGGGAGATGGGATCGTTGAAGGGGGCCCCTACCCGTTGAAGTGGTCGGCTGAGGACCAGATACTCTGGAAAGCACCGCTGCCCGCACCGGGAAATTCCTCCCCTGTCATCTTTGGAAATCATGTCTTCGTGACGTGTGCCAGTGTGGATGGCGACGAACGCTCGCTGCTGGCCTTCGAACGCCGAAGCGGCGAACTCCTTTGGAAGCGCACCGTTCCTTTTGCCGGAACCGATCCCACCCACGCCACCAGCCCCGGGTGCGCCCCCAGCCCGGCCACCGATGGAACGAGCGTCTTTGTGTGGAATGGATCGGCCGGAGCCACCGCCTATGATTTCGATGGCAAACAGCTGTGGCATCGTGATCTCGGCGTGTTCGTGCACCAGTGGGGCCATGCCTCCAGCCCGCGGATCCACAAGGACACCGTCATCGATTTCGGCAGTCCGGGGCCCCGTGTCCTGCTGACCGCCCTCGATAAAAAATCCGGTGAAACCGTTTGGGAAAAGAGATTGGACGAGGTTGCCACGCCGCCCGAGGAGCTGCACGGGTCTTTCGTCACTCCCTTCATCTGGCAGAACGGCCCACGGACGGAATTGCTGATCCCCCTGCCAGGATATCGAGCGAGTTTCGATCCCGACAGCGGCGAGGAATTCTGGCGGTGCGACGGCTTGGGATCACTTACCTACACCGACGCATTGCTCGGCGATGGGGTGATCCTGGCATTCAGCGGATACCGCGGACCCTCGATCGGAATGCGCAAGCCGGCTCCCGACGCGACCGGAAATCTGACCAAATCCCACCGGATCTGGAAAAACGAAGCGATTCCCCAGCGGGTGGGCTCCGGCGTGATTGTCGGAAACCGCTTCTTCCTCTGTGGACGGAACGGGGAGCTGCAATGTGGCGATATCAACACCGGTGAAGTGTTGTGGACCGAACCCATCCGCCAGCAGGCATGGAGCGCGATCAGCCTGGCAAACAACAAGCTCTTTATAACTGACCAGACTTCCCGGACGCTGGTTTTCGAACCGGAGGACACCTACAAACTGGTTCACGAGAACCGGATGGCTCCCGGCGAACGCTCGAATTCGACCCTCTCGTTTTCAAACGGCCAACTGTTCCTGCGGACCTTTGACAACCTGTATGCAATCGCCTCTGAAGCGGCTCCCGGAGAATAGCGTGAATGGAGCGATTCGGGTCAGGTCGAGCGCGCTAACATTCTCGGACAAGGCGCCGGGCATCCGGCTTGCTTCCCTGAGATCGGGCGGGGTTCCCATCGGGTGATCGGAAACCTCATTTCCCCGTCAGCATCCGGATCAGATAGTCGGTGGGGGTTTGGTGCTTCGCATCCGGCGTGCCCGGATGAACGAACTCGCATCCGATGCCCAGTTCCTTGCAACGTTGTTGAAGGCCCACGCCGAAATTCGCCGAGTGGGTGGGGTCGGCCTCTTCCTTCCCCATGGCGGGCGGCTTCGCATAGAAGAGGGCCACCGGCGGGTCGTCCTTGCTGGCAAGCGCGTAGGGCGAGTATTCGGCGATCCACGGCAGGATGCTGTCGCGGTCGGCGAGCGCTTCCGCGAAGCTCTTCTTGCCGAAGGCGTGCCCGCCGTAGCGGCTGTTAGGGGTCCACTCCTTCGCCTGCCGGGGATCGATGGAGGTCTGCGCGCCGATGACCGCGGCGCAGAGCAGGCGGGTGGACTGGCGGGCGATGGGATCCGCGCTTTCAGGATCGGCAAGATCGTCGTGGTAGGCGAGCCAGAGGCTGGTGCAGGCCCCGGCGGAGCTGCCCGCGGCGGCGACGCGCGCGGGATCGATGTTCCACCCGGCGGCCTTGCCGCGGAGGAATTGCAAGGCGCGCGCGGAGTCGTCCATCGGGGCCTTTACCGGCGGCGTGACGCCTTCCAGCATGGCTTGCGGGACGTAGCGGTAGTTGTTGGCCGCGACCGAAATACCGGCATCGAGCAGCGCCTTGACGTTGGCGATGCGGTTGACGCTCTCCTTGCTGCCGGAATTCCATCCGCCACCGTGGATGACCAGCACCAGCGGAGTCGGCTGGTCGGACTTGGCCTGCCAGAAGTCGAGCACGTTGCGCGCGTGCGGGCTACCTCCGACAGCGGACGAGGGATTGCTGCATGATTTTTTGTCTGCAGCGCCCCTTTGTTGGTTACGGCAGGACGGAATCTCAGCCGCCCTGGCCATCCGCCGGCGAAGTGGGGAAATGCCGGAGCGCGGAACGGGTCAAGCCCTGACCAACGATCGATCCGGCTCCAGTCCGCGGCCCTCGATCTCCAGGCGGTCGGGGAAACATTTCACCACCGCGTAAGCCGTCTCCTTCTCGGTCTCGACCATGCCCTTGAGGTTCACGTAATGGCAATGCCCCTGCCTGCCGTAGTTCCCCCTGTGGTTGTGGCCGTTCATGTAGGCGGCGACGTGCGGGTGCTTTGCGATGAGGGAGACGATATCCGCCGCATCGAGGAGGTTGGGCGGGACGGCGGGGAAAACAGGGTAATGGTTGAGGACAATCACCCTCTGGCTTGCCCGCGCGGCGGCATCGAGTTCCTTCTCCAACCAAGCCATCTGTTCCGCGCCGATGGCGGTGTCGCCCGCGGGTTCGAAGCGGCGCCCGGTGCGCACCGCCATTTCCATCAGAGCTGCCTTCGCGGCGGCAGCGCGGGGATCCCCGGCGGGGTGTCGCCACGCGGCGCCGTCCGTGCCGTCGAGGAAGACGAAGCGCCAGCCTTTCACGACCATGGAGTAATAGGGCTCCTTCATGCCGAGGGCCGCGAGCACCTCGCCCTTGTCCGCATCGGCGACCGAAAAATCGTGGTTGCCGAGGATCGGGTGGTGGGGCGATACCAGCTTTGCGTAGATTTCCATGACGGGACGGAAACTCGCGAAATCGAGGTCGATCAGATCGCCAAGTGTGGCGGTGAAATCCACCGGGCGCGTGTTGAGGTCGGCCACCGCAGCCTCAAGCTTGGCGAGCGAGTTGCGATAGAAACGGGTGGCAATGGTTTCCGCGTCTGCGTATTGCGGGTCCGCGATGACCCCGAAGGTGAGATCCGGTTCGGCGGCGGGGGCGGCGGAGGCTTTCCCCGCGAGGACGAGGGGCAGCGTAAACCTGATGAAAGTCCTGCGGTTCATGTCCGCATGATATGCCGACAAAACCCGTCTGAAAGCTGAAAAGCGATGCAGGTTCGTCCGCCAGATCGGCGATCACGCCGAGATCGCTCGATTTCCGGGCGCAAGGCGGCGTCGGCGCAAGCGCTGCGACGCGGACGGCGAATCGATGGCTCCGGGCCGGACATGAAGTGAGAATGCGCCAGCCCCCCCAACCCGGGGCAAGTCGCGATGCGGGGCCCGCGGCGACGGCCGGAACCGCAGCTTGCGGAACCGCCGGGGAGTTCCGAAACTCCGGGGGTGATCCGCCGCGCCGTGGCCGCCGCGGGGTTGCGGAGTGTGGTTCGCCAGCTCCCATTTCCCCCGTGCCCGCCCGTCTTCGCCGGCTCCATTTTCGCGGGGTCTGGTGCCGCGCGGTCGGCACGCTCCGCGGGGGCTCCGGCAACAACTCGTCACCGGGAAATCCTTGGAACGCGTGCGCCCGAACTGCTTTACTCCCCCGATCCCATGAAACGCCCGCGCCGGATTCCAGCCATCACCCTCCTCCTCGCTTCCCTCTCCCATGCCAAGCCGCCACCGGTCGCGAGCGGCGACGTGACGGCCGGCTCGGCGGTGGTCTGGGGCCGCGGCGAGCGGACGTCCCGGATGATCGTGGAGACCGACCTCGATCCGGCCTTTCCCAACCCGACCCGGCACGCCGAGGTGGCCACCGACGCCCCGCGCGACTTCACCGCGAAGGCGATGCTGGCCGGGCTCCCGGCGGGGACCCGCATCCACTACCGCGTGCGCTTTGCCGACGACCGCTCCCCCGGGGAGTCCGCCACCGGGAGCTTCATGACCGCGCCGCGGGAATCGCGCGACCTCCGCTTCGTCTGGTCGGGCGACACCGCGGGCCAGGGCTGGGGCATCGACCCCGCGCGCGGCGGCATGCTGACCTACGAGTCGATGCGCCGCTTCAAGCCGGATTTCTTCATCCACAGCAGCGACATGATCTACGCCGACAATCCGATCCTGCCGGAGGTGAAACTCGACGACGGGACGGTCTGGAAGAACCTGGTCACGCCGGAGAAATCCAAGGTCGCCGAATCGCTCGACGAGTTCCGCGGCGCCTACCGCTACAACTGGCTCGACGAGCACTTCCGCCGCTTCCACGCCGAGATTCCGGTGGTCGTGCAATGGGACGACCACGAGGTGACCAACAACTGGTACCCCGGCGAAACACTCGACGCCGATGCCCGCTACCGCGAGAAGAGCGTGTCGACGCTGGCACAGCGCGCCCGCCAGGCCTTCCTCGAGTTTCATCCGATCGCCTCCCGGCCGGCGGATTCGGGGCGGATCTACCGGCAGGTCTCGTACGGACCGGATCTCGATATCTTCCTGATCGATCTCCGCAGTTATCGGGGCGAGAACTCTCCGAACAACCAAGCGGAAGAATCGCCGGGCACCGCGCTTTTGGGGACGGCACAGTGGGAATGGCTCGCGCGGGGCCTCGAGGATTCGAAGGCACGATGGAAGATCATCGCGAGCGACATGCCGATCGGCCTGGTCGTGCGGGACGACGGGCATCAGGAAGGGATCGCCAACGGCGACGGTCCGCCCCGCGGCCGCGAACTGGAACTCGCCCGGTTGTTCTCCCGCCTGAAGGAGAAGAACGTGCGCAACACCGTCTGGCTCACCGCCGACGTCCACTACGCCGCCGCCCATCGCTACGACCCGGAGCGTGCCGTCTTCAAGGATTTCCTGCCCTTCTGGGAGTTCGTCAGCGGCCCGCTCCACGCCGGCAACTTCGGGCCCAACCCGGCTGACAATACCTTCGGCATCGACGTGAGGTTCCAGACCGCGGGCAAGGATCTCAAAGTCAACCGCCCGCCGTCCGAAGGCCACCAGTATTTCGGTGCGGTCGAACTGGATGCGGAGACCGGAAAGCTCAAGCTGATACCTTTGGCCGATCTCGCCCATGACAGAGATCACGTGCTTGCCTCCGATCCCGGTCAGCTTGAGCTTGGCGGGCAGAGGCTCGTGGGCCTGGCCGAGCTGGACCGTATCGATGCCGGTGACGTACAACCGGCCGACCGGCCCGAGCGCGATGGCGCTTGCCGCGTTGCCGCTACCCAGGAACAACCAGCCATCGCTGCCGTCGTGATTGACCTTGCAGACCGCCATTTGGAACAGGGTTCCGGCGGCGGGATACGCATTGTTCCGGTTGTCGAGCAGGAGTTGGGAATGAAGCAACAAGTTCTGGCTGCCATCGGCGTCCAGGTTCTGCCAGATCACAACGCCTTCACTCGTGTGACCAGACCCTTGGGTCCCATTCCCAGACCCAGCACATAGATGACGCCATCCCCGTCGACCAGGCAGCGCCGCGTGCTCGATCCGTCGAAGTTCCCGTCATACACCACCCGCCAGAGCAGATTCCCGGCCGGCCCGAATTTCATCAGGATGCTGGCCGCGTTGACAGGATTGGATTGTCCGGACTTCAAGGTACCGCAGACCACGACGTTTCCCGACGGATCGCAGGCAATCGACATCGCCTGTTCCCACTTTGCCATGTCGGTCTGGTCGAAGCTTGCCCGCCACCGTTCGACGCCTTCAGGGTCATGCTTGATGATCAGGATGTCACCGGCCGGATTCGAGTCGTTGCGAGCGGTGTAGAAATTTCCCAGCCCATCCCCCGCCACGGTGACCCCTCCCGGACCTCGTGCCCAATCGACCGACACCTGGGCGCTTGCCGGAAGCGGCAGCAGCAGCAGCCAGCAGAGGCGTTTCGCGAAAAATCCTGCCTTGCGGTGGCGGATTCGGCTCGAAGCCGCGGTTGAACGCAAGCTGGGGTGAGACATGGTAGGCTGCGTCATGGCAATGGTTTGAGCCCTGCTGAATGATTGTCTCCCTGGAGCAAAGCTTCAGCTATGCATTTCCTACCAATCGCGTGGCACTTTGTCGCGCGGTTGGTGGTCGTGAGCGCGCGCGGCATTCGAGCCGCTTTCTCTCAAGCTCCACAAGGAGGGACCGGGCCATCCTCGCCGCGCCCCGACAGCGGATGCATGAGGAAGCGAGGAACCACGCGAAGCGGATTCTCGCGCATTCCCTCCTCCCCGCTTGGCAGACGGCGCAAGGCGTGGCAGTTCAGGGTCGACATTCCGCTTTCCGCGATGCTCCCGATTCCCGCCCATGAAACCCAACACCGCCCTGCCCTCCCCGCCGGCCATCCTCACCACCACGGTCGGTTCCTATCCGGTGCCCGACTGGCTCAGCGCGCTGCCTTCCGGCCAGGCGGTGCTTGATGCCACGCGGGTCGTCTTCAACACCCAGCGCGAGGCGGGGATCGACCTGCCGACCGACGGCGAACTCTACCGCTTCGACGTCAACCACCCGGACACCAACGGGATGATCGAATACTTCACGGGATCGATGGGCGGCTGCGACGCCCGCATCGGCCGGCACGATGCCGAGGCCTTCCGGGCGAAGCAGGAAATGGGCTTCCGCTCCCGTCCGGCGGCGGTGATCCGCGAGGCGCTGCACGGCGGCGCGCTCAACCTGATCGACGACTGCCGGCGCGCCGCCTCGGTGGCCGGCGGGCCTTTCACGGTCACCCTGACCAGCCCCTACATGCTGGCGCGGACCTTGCTCGACGACCACTACCGCGACTTCGAGGCGATGACGCTGGCGATCGCCGACGTGCTGGCAGAGCAGGTGAAGGGACTGCCCTGCGCCTGCGTCCAGGTGGACGAGGCGAATATCCCGGGCAGCCCGCAGCACGCGCCGCTCGCGGCGGAGGCGATCAACCGTATCCTGGATGCCGCCGAAGTGACGACCGCCGTCCATTTCTGCTTCGGCAACTACGGCGGTCAGACGATCCAGAGCGGGAACTGGAAGGCGTTGATTGATTTCCTCAACAGCCTGCGCTGCGATCACCTGGTGCTCGAACTCGCCCACCGCCCCGACAGCGACCTCGACGCGCTGGCCGACATCGACCCGCGGATCGGACTCGGGCTGGGCGTGGTGGACATCAAGATCAACCATGTCGAGACGCCCGACGAGATCGCGGCTTCGATCGAAAAGGCCGCCCGCCGGCTGGGTGCCGAGCGGATCAAGTTCGTGCATCCCGATTGCGGCTTCTGGATGCTCAAGCGCTCGGTGGCCGACCGAAAGATCGAAGCGCTGGCCCTCGGGCGCGACAAGTTCCTCGGACGATGAGTGCGTGTCCCTCGATCGAAGTCCGGCGGGTGGAGTTCCGGGTGCTGCCGATGCGCACCCGCTTTCCCTTCAAATACGGCATCGCCAGCATGACGGAGCTGCCGCATCTCTTTGTCGCGGTCTCGTGCCTCCGCGACGGACGTGAGACGGCGGGACTGGCTGCGGAAGGCTTGCCGCCGAAATGGTTCACCAAGGATCCGGCGACCACTTTCGATCAGGATCTTCCCGCGATGCTGGAAGTCATCCGACACGCCGCGGACCTCGCCACGGCGGCGGGGAAATGCGCGTCGTACTTCGATTTCTGGAAAGCGCTGTATTTCCCCCAATCCGAGTGGGCGGCCGTCCGGGGCCTGCCGCCGCTGCTGGCGAACCTGGGTGTCAGCCTGTTGGAGCGCGCGGTGCTCGACGCCCTGTGCCGCGGCATTGGGATACCGGCGGGAAAAGTCCTGCGCGATGGAAGCCTCGGCATCCGGCTGGGTGAGATCCGGCCGGAGCTTGACGGCTGCGAGGTCGCGGAGCTGCTGCCATCGTCGCCCCTCGACCGGATCCAGGTGCGCCACACCGTCGGCCTCGGCGACCCGCTGACCGCGGAGGACATCGCGGAGCCGCTCGACGACGGCCTGCCGCTGGCGCTCGACGAGTGCATCCGCAGTTATGGCTTGAGTTATTTCAAAGTGAAGGTCTGCGGGAACCCGGATATCGACCGGGCGCGACTGGCCAAGCTCGCGGCGATCTTCGGGCGGGAGACGGGAGGCAACTACCGGATCACGCTCGATGGCAACGAACAGTTCGCCGACATCGCGTCCTTCGCCGCCGGGTGGCAGGCGTGGCGCGACGATCCGGCGATCCGTCCGATGCTGGCCCGTTTGATCTTCGTCGAGCAGCCGCTCCACCGCGACCGGGCGCTGGAGCCCGCGGTGGGCGAGGCGCTGAAGGCCTGGGGGAGCGAGGCGCCGCCGCTGGTGATCGATGAATCGGAAGCCACGCTCGAATCCTTGCCCGCCGCGCTGGCGCTCGGCTACCGCGGGACCAGCCACAAGAACTGCAAGGGCATCGTCAAGGGCATCGCGAACGCCTGCCTGCTCGAGCACCGGCGGCGGCGCGATGGCACGGACCTGCTGTTGAGCGGAGAGGATCTGGCGAACGTCGGGCCGGTGGCCTTGCTGCAGGACCTGGCGATGATGGCGAGCTTCGGTATCGGCCACGTCGAGCGCAACGGCCATCACTACTTCAAAGGTCTTTCGATGTATCCTGAGTCGCTGCAACAGCAAGTCCTCGCGGACCACGGCGACCTTTACCGGCGGCATCCGGACGGCTTTCCCACCCTGGCGATCGATGGCGGCGAGATTCATCTCAGCAGCGTGATCGAATCGCCGTTTGGCTGCCGCGGCATCCCGGACCTCCGCGCATTCCCAACCCTCGACGAGTGGCGCGGGACGTGAGGCCGGCCGAATGCCGCGGGGTCGGGCCACGGAGGATGGGGTCAAGCTATCCCCGGCTGCGCTCCAGCAGCACGAGCATGAGGAAACTGAGGAACAGGTTCAGCTCCTCGCGCGGGTTGAGTTCGCCGAGTTTGTCGATCTGGAAGCGGCCTTCCCAGAATGCGGGCTGCTTGGTGAGGCGCATGGCCGGGGTGCCGTCGGTGCGGGTGGCGGCGTAGCGGGCGGACCAATCGATCACCTTGTTGGCCTTGATTTCGGCGAGGAGGGTCGCGCGGGAGTTGTCGGTGAAGATTTCGACGTGTTCGCGGAACTTGAGCAGCTTCTGCTTGGTGTGGAGCACGACGCGGCCGTTGGCGTCGGTGACGGTCGCCTGGCTGGCGAGGGCGATGATCTTGAAACTGAGCATGAGAGGATACTGGATCCCCTCGATCTGGCGGGCGATATTGTCCTTGGGAAGCGGCGGGGCGATGGACGAGGCGGGAGGGGCGTAGGGATTACTACGGTCATGGCGGCGATTCCAACGGGAATAACGGAATCTCATGCATTTGACACGGGTGTGCCAAGGTGGAAGGCGTGCGTCTCTCCATTTTTCGTCCCGGCAGCCCGCCCTGCCGAAGGAGATGATCCGACCCATCCGCTCCGATTCGAGGAACCGCATCGCGGCGGGTCTTCCCGCGATCCGCCGCAGGCCTTGGACTGCGGGGACTGGTCGCTTTCCCGGAGAAGCTTGCTGAGCCGGACCCGCACCCCCGGCAAGCCTCGGGTGGAAAGCGGAGGCAAGCCTCCGCACTCCAAGGCGGCTCGGCCGCATCATTCGTCCGGGCCGGGGGTTCCAAAAACGGCGCCAGGAAACGGGAAAACAATCGACGCACGACCCGTTTTTTGCGACCTCCAGTCTGTTATTCGTGATTCGTTGATAGGCGTCGATTCCTCTCCCCTCCCGTACCATGCGCTGGTTCCTCTCCCCTCTCCTCCTCACCCTGACTCTCGCCACGGTCTCCGCCGCCCCGGAAATCAGGGTCGAAGCCGGCGGTGTGGCCCGCGTGTCAGGCTCCACCCTGCGGCTCGCCAGCAGCTTGGTTTCCCAAGTGACCGATCCGATCGAATTCCCGGGACCATCCGCACCCCTCACCGTCGCGTTCCCGAACGTGGTTCCCGGCGACTATTTCGGACAGGTCTCGACCAATGGTGGCATCTACTCCGCGGCCACCCCTCTGATCGTGCATCCCGCGGCGGGGACCTTGACCTTCACCCACGATCCCGGACCCGTCTTGAAGGCCGACTACCGGCTCCTGCGGGTCATCGACTCCTGTGCGGAAATCACGATCCGCAATACCGGCGACACCGCGCTGACCGGGCTCACGGCCACCGTGAACGGCGCGGGATTCACTCTCGATGCCAGCGGCCTGGCCACCGGCCTTGCTCCCGCCGGGACGACGACCCTGACCGTCTGCTTCGCCACCACCGGGACGGGCCCGCACCCCGGCTCGCTGAATATCACGAGCGCTGCCGGTTCCTTCACGCTCGCCCTGGTCGGCGACAACGCTCCGGGCCCGATCATCGTCGTGCCGCCGGTGCCCGCCATCACCGTGATCGGCAATCGGACCTCCTTTGAAACCGCGGTCGGCCCCGAGCGGATCACCGACGACTTTTCCGGCTCGACTCCAACGTTCCCCGTCACCACCGCGCGCGGCGCGATCGCCGGCGGACTCTGGACTGACATCGCGCGCAACCCCGAGCCATCCACGGTCTGGCAGGTCCCGTTCGGAATGACCGGCTGGGGCGGCACCTGGGATTTAACCACGGCGGGCACCGGCGGCGGGCTGGCCTTCGAAGTCGACTTCGGTGGCGGCAACATCGTCATGGTCCCGGCCCATCTCCCCCCCGGTTCGGCGGCCGGTACCTTCTTCGGTTTCACCGCCAGCGTGCCCTTCTACGGGGTCCGCGTCCGTCAGTTCGACTCGCAGAACAACACGCTGCAGGAGACGCATACCTTCGACGACCTGACGGTGGCGATCTCCATCAGCGGCGAGATCGCGGTGCACGACGGCGCCAACACCGCGGCCCCGCAGGTCGCCGACGGCCAGCTTGCGCCGCTCGGCTTTGGCACCGTGGCCCGCAACAGCCCGGCCAGCCGCACCCTGACCCTCGCCAACAGCGGCGCCCAAGCGCTGGAAGTGGTGGGCATCGGCACCAGCGGGAAGTTCCAGATCGCGAACGCCCCGGCTCTCCCCTTCACCGTCGCCCCCGGGGGAAGCGCGAATTTCGATGTCATCTTCACCTCGGCCAACGGCGGCACCTTCCAAAGCCGGGTGGATATCCTGAGTTCGGACGCCGACGAAACCCGCTTCGATTTCCCCGTCTCCGCCACCGTCACGACCGACACCCGGCTCCGGCTCGTCAACAGCCAGAACAATGCCGAAGTGACCGACGGGCAAACGACGGTCATCGCCATCCAGCCCAACGCCTTCGGCGGCGGGTCCTCGGTTTCGCTCAACCTCAACAACATCGGGCTCGACCCGCTCGTGCTCAGCAGCGTGTCGCTTCCCGCCGGATTCCAGATTTTCAAGACCCTGCCCCTCACCATTCAACCGGGGCAGTCCGATTTCCTCAGCTTCACGAGCGTCGGACCCGCCGCGGGCTACTACGAGGGAAACGTCACGCTCACGACCAACGACAGCGTGAAGACGACCCTCACCTTCCCCCTCGGCGCCCTTTTCAACATGCCGGAGATCCAGGTGCTGCAGAATTTCAGCCTCGACCGCGCTTCGGGCTCGGCGGTGGACTACGGAACGACACGGCTCGGCCAGAAGAAGGTGACGTCCTTCCTCGTCAAGAACCTCCACGCCGGTCCCTTGACCGTCACCGGCGTCACCCTTCCGCCGGGCTACGCGCTGGGTACTTCCACGCCGGCCTTCCCCTTCACGCTGATCCGCAACCAGACGCGCGAGATTCCGGTGGAACTCGTCGGCACTTCCCCCGGCACCTACACCGGCACCTTGTCCATCGCGAACAACGATCATGACGAAGGTCCGTTCGAGTTGATGCTAACCGGCATCGTGTCGCCGGAGTCGATCCTGTTCTTCGGTTTCAACACCTTCATCAACGAAGGCGAATCCGTCGGGGCCTTCGCCACCGGCAGCGGACCGGTGGCCTATGCCTGGGACCTTGACGGCGACGGCGAGTTCGACGACGCGACCGGCTCGACGATCCAACTGCCGGACAGCGACGGTCCCGGCACTTTCCCCGCCTCCGTCCGCATGACCGACAGCCTGACGTCGATGACCCGCAGCGGGAGCGTTCCGATTGTCAACCGGACGCCCTTTGCCCAGGCAAACGCCCCGCAAAGCATCATCGCCGGCACCAGCCTGGTCCTCAATGTCACGACGAACGATGCCCCGGCGGACCTGGCGGCGGGGATGGCGTGGCGGATCGACTGGGGCGGCGGCAGCCTCGAGACCACGCCCGCCGGCCATCCCGGAGCCATGATGTTCAGCCGCGTCCTCACCCAGCCCGGCCGGGCCAACATTGGCATTGAAGTCACCGACAAGGACGGCGCGACCGGCAGCAACGGCGTGTCGGTGTGGGTGAATAGCGCGGTCGTCGGTGTCTTCGACGGCGCGAACACCGGCAGCCCGGAACTGCGGGATGGCGAGAGTAGCCTGTCGTTTGCCACGCTTGCCGGCGGCACGCTGGACCGCCCGCTCACCGTGCTCAACCGCGGCGCCAGCCCCGCCACCATCGGGCCGGTGACCCTGCCGGCCGGCTTTTCACTGGTCGCACCGCCCGCCTTTCCCGCCGTCCTCGCCCCCGGTGCCACGCTCGCGCTGACGCTCCGCTTCGCCCCGCCCGTCGGCGGCAGCTACGGCGGGCCGATGACGGTGGCGACCAGCGACCCCTTGATGCCCTCCTTCGATCTCAATCTGAGCGGTTCCGCCGCCGCGCCGGACATCGAGGTGAACGAATCCCAATCCGAGCGATTCGACTTCGCGAGCGGCGAGGCAAGCTTCAGCGTTTTTCCCGGAACCGAACCGTTCTTCGGCCTTTCCATCAATATCAGGAGCGATAATTCGGAAGCCCCGCTGGTCATCTCCGCCATCGACCTTCCGCCGAATTTCCAGCTCGAGAATCCTCCGGCCTTCCCCATCGATTTCACCTCGTCGCGCTCCCGAAACATTCGCATCCAGTGCACCGGGGCCTCGCCCGGTTTCTATAAGGGCTGGGTCACCATCCACTCGAACGATCCCGATGAAAGCCCGTTCCGCTTCTTCGTCCGGTCCAATGTCGGCAACGTCGCCGACCTCCTCGTGAAATCCGACGGCAGCGACACCTCCTCCGCGACCGGCATCATCCTCAACGGACAGGCGACCCCGCTCGCCTTGCCCCTCCAGCTCCGGCTCCGCAATCAGGGCAGCGGAACCATCAATGTCAGCGCCATCAGCCTGCCGGCCGGTTTCGCCTTCGCCAGCCCGCCCGCGCTGCCGCTCAACCTTTCCGGATCGTCCACCCTGCCGGCGATCGTCCTGACCGCCACCGCCCCCGGCACTTACAGCGGCCAGGTTGTCATCACCAGCAGCGATCCGGACGAGAACCCTTTCCAGTTCGCCCTCGGCGCCACCGTTCCCGGCGGGGAGCCCCAGGCACCGAAACTGACCGCTTTCAACCTCGTCCCGGCCACCGCCGGCGCCGGAGTCGCCTTTTCCGGCGGCATCAGCGGCCCGCCGAACGCGACCGTCGTGGTCGAAGGATCCCGCGATCTCGGTAAAAATGATCCATGGACCGAAGTGACCCGCGTCATCCTCGACGGCGCGGGCCTCGGCACGATCCCGCCGGCCACCGCCCCGGACACTTTGGGCGTCCCCCGTTTCTTCGTGAGGTTGAAGCTGCTTTCCCCGTGACTTCCATCGTCCCGCCATGCCGCCCGAGATTCTCAGCGCCGCCCTGGTCCTCTGGGACTACCACCAGCTTGGCCACCAAGCCGCGCAGGCCGATGGCATCCTGGTCTTCGGCAGCAACGACCTTCGGGTCGCCCGCCATGCCGCCGAGCTCTTTCACGCCGGTCTCGCGCCGTGGATCCTCTTCTCCGGCGCGCGCGGCCGGATGACGGGGCACTGGCCGGAAACCGAGGCGGTCGCGATGGCCCGGGTCGCCCGTGAAAACGGAGTTCCACAGTCTTGCATCCGGGTCGAGGACCGCGCCACCCACACCGGGGAAAACATCCGCTTTTCGCGCGACCTGCTCGCCGCGGCGGGGATCGTCATTTCCTCCGCGATCGTCGTCCAGAAACCCTACATGGAACGCCGCACCATCGCCGCGCTCGACGTGCAATGGCCCGACGCGAAGTTCCTCGCCAGTTCGCCCCGCCTGGGGTTCCTGCAATATATCACGCCCGAACTTCCCCCCGAACTCGTCATTCCCGCCATGGTGGGCGACTTCCGGCGCATCCTCGACTACCCCGCCCTCGGTTTCGCCTCGGCGCAGGAAGTCCCCGCACAGGTCCTCGCCGCCTATCACCTGCTGATGGCCGGCGGTTTCGGAGAGCGCCTTGTTTGACGGACCCGCTTGAAGCCGCGGATCACACCCTATGGCGTTTTGCCGATCCGATAGATATGGGACTTGGTTCGAAGATAGAGTGAACTCCCGTCCAGCGCGGCGGACGCCATGAACCCGCCCGCGAGCGGATTGGTCGCCACCAGTTCCATCTTGTCGCCAGGTCGGACGACCTGGGTTTCGCCTTCCTCGCTGAGGAAAAACAGGTGGCCGTCGGCATGGACGCCGGAGGAAGAATAGCGGCCGCCAAGCGGAAGAGATTCCTCGATCCGGCCGCTGGCCCCGTCGATCCGGCTCAGGACCCCCAGCTCCGAGGTGATGTAGATCTTGCCATCGACCACCAGCGGCGACGGCAGCGTGGGAATCCGCTTCATCTCGTCCCACTCGACGTGGGTGCGGGTGACATCGCCCTTCATCTCGCCGTCAAGCCGGACGCCCAGGAGATGGGCCTTGCCGAAGCCGGTGTTGATGATGGCCATCTTGTCGTCCACGAAGACCGGGCTCGCGGCGTTGGAGTATCCGTCGTAGGTGATTTTCCAGAGTTCCTTGCCGGTGTCGGCGTCGTAGCCGTAGCATGCCTTGGCACCGGGGCTGACCAGCTGGACCCGGCCCCCGACGGTAACGAATCCGGGGGTCGTGTAGGCTTTCCGGAAATCCCCGTCGCCGCGGATCTTCCCTCCCGCCTCGACGTCGCCGAAGTCGGTCGTCCGGTCCGTTTTCCACACCGTTTTTCCCGTCTTGCGGTCGAGCGCCACCAGGTACTGCACGTCCACGCCATCCATCGTGAGGATCACGGTGTTGCCATGGAGCACCACCGACGATCCCGGCCCGCGGAAGTGGCGGCACGGGAGATCGCGGCGCTGCCAGACCACCTTGCCCGTCGCGCGGTCGAGCGCGGCGGTGCCATAACTGCCGAAATGGACATAGACCCGCTCCCCGTCGATCGCCGGCGAGCAGGAGCCGTAACAGTTCACGGCGTTGGCGAGCGGCTCCGGATCCGGGTTCTCGAACAGCAGCAGGTCGTGGACCTTGCGCCCGCTCGCCTTGTCGAGGCAGACCGCGGACATTTTCTTGCCGTCCTCGGTGGCGGTCGTCAGCCAGACCTGGTCGCCCATCACGACCGGCGTCGACCAGGCCCGGCCGGGCACCGGAGTCTTCCACACGACGTTTTTCGATTCGCTCCATTCGAGCGGGAATCCGTGGAGGGCCCCGTCTTCCCGCGGCGGATACACCCCGTCGCCACCCGGCCCGCGGAACTGCGGCCATTCCGCGAGGACGGGAGGCGTCCCCGCCATCATGACTCCCACCAGCATCCATCGCTTCAGCATCCGCGCAGGCTCTCGTCCCGACTCCGGGCCCGCAAGCCGGAACTTGCCGGGGTGGCCGGGTCGCAGACCGAATGCCGCACCGACCTTGGGTCGATGTCCGGGTGTTGACCACAGGTCAACACTCCTTAACCGCGCTGCCTCGAGACGGTTCACGAAGACGCTGATTCAAGCGCTTGCATGCACGGCAACCCGCTTCGAGGCTCTTTAAATTTGACCTTGCCACCCGCGGCCCGGCCGGGCGATGGTCGTTTGTTGCATAAAATTCCATTCTCTGGTTTTTCTCCGGAGCCGCTCCCAAGCCGTGCAAACCCAACGCCCGTGAAATCCATCCCCGTCGTCATCCTCGCCACCGTAACCTTTGTCTTGTTCGGACTCGTCGCGTCGCTCCAAGCCGCCTCGATCCGATTCCTCTGCTTGAACGAGGAGCTCGCTGCCCGCGACCTCGGCGTTCAGGATACCAAAGGTACTACCAAACTCAAAGATCTCAGCGCCTTGAAACGCTCCGACGCCCATACCTGCGCCACCGGTGACTCGCCGCTCTTGCTGGTTGCGAGGGACCGCAAAGGCGCCGACGGCAAGTCCGCGTCGGTGGAGATCGCGCTGCCGGCAGGTCTCAAAGCGCCGTTGGTACTGATTCTCCCGGATCCCGACCACGCCTCCGGCTTGCGCGCGCTCGCCGTCGATGACAGCGAGACCGGCTTCCCCTGGGGTTCCCTGCGCTTCATCAATATCACGGACCAGCTGCTGGTGATCCGCTACGAGCAGGAGACCAAACCCTTTCCCGCGTCGCCGGCCGTGGTCGATGTCGCGCTTGCGGGCGAGGCCCGCAACATGGGCGTGCAACTTTCCAGGGAAGACGATCCGGAAGCGGTGCTCTACTCCGCGGTGTGGGAATACGATCCGGCCGTGAGAAAGCTGGTCTTTGTCCTGCCCGGCAACGACCCGGCGACAGCCGCCGTCGACCTCAAGGTCATCCCCGACCAGCGCCCGGCGAAATAACACGGCGAAGTTCAGATGCCAGGCCGGGATTCCCCGGCTCCGGTCCCGGCGCAGGATTCCTACACCAAGGAAGAACCCAACCACAGATGAACGGGATAAACGCAGATAAACCGAAACTGCGACCGATCGGACGTCCCGGCCGCGGCGCGTCATCTCAACGGTTTGATGACGCGAGCCGGCGGGCGGCCAGTTCCTCGCGCATGGTCAAGCACAGTCGCTCGTTGAGCCCGTAGAAGGTGAAAAGGGCCGCGAGAAAGAGCAGCCCGCCGGCGGGGATCAGGCTGTTGAGAAGGAGGATCCCGTGGATCGACCCCGCCGACTGCTCGGCGTTGGCCACGTAGCCGAAATAGGTGAGCAAGGCACCGGCGAAAGCGGCGCCGATCCCCATCCCCGCCTTCTGCGACGAGGTGGTGGCGGAAAAGATGATCCCGGTGGTGCGGACCTTGAATTTCCACTCGGCGTAGTCCGCCGTGTCGGCGACCAAGGCCCAGTAGAGCGTCGCGTTGATTCCCGCGAAAATCATGCCGAGGATCTGGAAGGTGAAGACGAGCGCGGTCTGCTCCGGCTGGATCCAGTAAAAGGGGATCGCGGTCAGCGCGACCAGCACCATGCTTGCGATGAAGGAATACTTCTTGCCGATCGCCCGGACGGCGAACTTGGTCAGGGTCGCTCCGAAAATCATCGCCAGGCCGCCGACCAGGAAGAAGGTGGCGATCCGGCCGTCGTCCCATTTCAAGTAGCTCTTGAGATAGTAGATCCCCGCCGTTCCGCGGACCACGGCGAACGTGATGTTCACGATTCCGGCGACGAACATCATGATCCAGTGGCGGTTCGCCAGCAGGGTTTTGACGTCCTCCCGCAATTTGGTTTTCTGCTCGGGCGGCGGCTGGATCCGTTCGCGGGTGGTGTAAAAGGAGATCAGGAAGAAGACCACCGCCACCGCGCTGAAAAGCATCACGGTGCGCTGGGCTCCGAGCTGTTGGTTGCCGTCCCCCAGCTCTTTGATCAGCAGCAGGAAACTCGAGTTCGCGATGATCCCGCCAATCTGCGCGAGCACCATCCGGTAGCTGTTGACGCTGGTGCGCTCGAGCGGGTCGTCGGTCATCACCCCGGACAGCGCGCCGTAGGGAATGTTGATCGCGGAATAGAGCAGCATCAGCAGGTTGTAGGTGGTCCACGCCCAGACCAGCTTGCCCCAGGCGCTGAAGTTGGGGGTGGTGAAGGCCAGCACGAAGACCACCGCGAGGGGCAGGCAAAGCCACAGGAGATAGGGACGAAACCGCCCCCATTTCGATTTCGTGCGGTCGGCCACCGCACCGACGAAGAAATCCCATACCCCGTCGGTGCAGCGCGCGACCAACAGCATGGTGCCCGCCGCCGCCGCGGTGATGCCGAAGATGTCCGTGTAGAAGAACATGATGAAGTTCATCATGAGCGCCCACACGAAGTTGCTGGCCGTGTCGCCCAGGCCGTAGCCGACCTTTTCCTTGATGGAGAGTTTGGTGGTTCCGGCCGGGTTCATGGGAGGGAGTCGGGGATGATGACGGTGATGGAACGGAAGAAACCGTCGCGATCGAACAAATGACGGCTTTCGGCTTTGGGCAGGCGGCAACCGTCGATGGCGGTGGATCCCCCGTCGGCGTGCTCGAGGGTGATCGACGGACGCTCGCCGAGCAAATAGCAAACCGGAACCTGGAACGCGGTGAAGGCGAGGGACGCCGGGCCGAGGTGCCAGGACCGGGCGCGGCCTTCGAGGTCGATGAACTCGAAAACCTGGGGCGAGGTGAAGAACTCGCGGCGCTCGAGCAGAACCGGCGCGAAGCTGAGGCAGCCGTTTTCGACGCGGATGCCCAGTTCGCCGGTGCGGGTGAGGATCTCCTCCTTGACCTGGCCGGTCATGCCCGGTTGCTGGGCGCCGCGGCCACGGGGTGAGTGGGAATAGGGATCGGTGGGAAAGGCGCCGTAGGTCGCGGCGTCCTTGGAGAACCCCAGGCCGTCGCGGACCTCCGAGTAGCGCCGGGCAAGCTGGCGGGTTTCCTCGCCGTCCGGGTTTTCAAGATGGGCCGTGGCGTGGAGTTCCTGAACAGCGAGCAGGAGTTTGGCCACCATGTGCCAGTAGATGCTGCCCAGTCCCTCGAAGCCGAACATCGTGGCGCTGCGTCCCGTGAAATACCGGTGACGGAAAACTTCCTCCCACAATTCCAACATGCCCTCGCGCTCCGCCGCGACCGCTTCCCGCCACGCCGGCTCGGCGGCGCGCTGGTCGAGCCGCTCCCGCAAATCGCGGGCGCTGGTGAAATCGGGATGGAAGCGCGCCCGCTGGCCGCTGTCGGGACGGATCAATTCGCGGTCGCCCGCGTCGATCAGCGCGGCGAGCCGGGGAACCCTCGCCTTCCAGCCGGCGGGCAGGAGGTTGCGCTCGAGGAAGGGGGTGACCGTCCGGTCGGGGTAGAGCATGTAACTGTTCTGGTCCTGCCGGTAGAGCGGACCTTGCCGCATCGCCTCCAGCAGGCGGAGCGCTTCAAGCGGCCGGAGGGCACCACTGCTGAGGGCGGCGACCTGGCCCTCCAGCATCAGGTCGAGACGGTGGACGGACGCCTTTCGACCGCGGATCTCCAGCAGGTTGTAGCTGTGGACCAGGTGGTCGTCGCGATGGTTCGCCGCCAGGGTGGTGTCGATCGCCGCAAGGGCCGCCGCGAGGAATTCGCGGATCGCGGGACGGTCGACCGCGGAGAAAACCAGCGGCTGCCGCGCGTACACCGCCTTGCGGTGGTCTTCTCCCGCCCGTCCGAGTTCTTCGGCGATCCCGTAGCGGGCGGCATCGTCCAGCCCGGCGGCCGCGGCCCGGGGCAGGATCCCGGTCACGCGGGCGAGCAATTCGGCGACCGGCCGCGAGAGGTGGAAGGTGTCGCCGGCGCGGTCGTCGAACAGCGTGCCAAGAAACACCGCGTAGCGCCGCATGTAACCCACCGTGACGACGGAGAGCCCCCAGCCGGCGAGCGCGTTGTTGGCATCGTTCCATTCGGGGCGCTGGGTGTTGAGCCAGATCCCGCCGCCGGGAATCAGGTTGGCAAGTTTGACCAGCAAGGGCAGCAGCAGCTTCTCGGCGAGGGAAACGAGGACGACCTCGCCCGCCCCGCCGGCGAGCAGCTTGGCGTCGCCGCCGAGTTGGAGGGCACGCTCCAGCCGCCGCGCGTGCAGCATCTCATTGAAATCAATCGAATGCTTGGGGTCCGCCAGCAGGTCGTCGAAGCCGCGGATCTGGTAGGGCACGTCGGCATAGGCGTGGCTTCGCGTGTCAAGGCGGGCGCTCAGCCGGCCGGGATGGAAGCGCTCCTGGCCTTCGAGCAGGCGGAGCAGGTAGATGATCTGGTGGTCGCCCCAATAGCCGATGTGGCTCCACGGGTCGGTGGCGTCGAAGACCTCCCAGTCGATACCCTCCCGGGTGATCCGGTAGGGATTGTAGCCATCCGCGGTGGAGGCGTTGAGAAAGATCGCGATCATCGGCTCGAAGCAGGCCGGATAGTTATAGGCGAGGCTTTCCCAGTTCTGGAAAATGTCACGCCAGTTCCCCGCGTAGCCGAACAAGGGCCGGCCGTCGCCGTCCTTGGTGTGGATTTCAAAGCGGTTCCACGGCCGGCTGGGGTCGCCGTGGCGGCGGCTGAAACAGAGCGGCAGGTATTCGCCGGCAAGCCGCGCGAGTTGCGGGTCGTCCGCGGTGGCGGCCAGCTCCGCGAGGTCGGCCAGCGTGCATGGATCGGGCAAGCCCGCCACCCGGTCCCGGTGCCGGGCCGACACGTCGGCATTCCGGCTCCCGAGGAAGGCGTGGAAATCGCCGCGCGGGAAGCGGTAGTTGTCATGCAAGGTGCCGCCGCGCATGCAGTTGAAGAGGACATTCGCGAAATGGTGGATGCCCGCCCGCGGGTCGGCCGTCCGCTGGATGGCTCCGGCCCCGGCGATCCGCCATTTGAGGGCGAGCACGCCGGCGGACCGCTCGTTGGCGACCTCCAACGCGAGCGTTCCCGGCTCGCGCAGCCGCTCGCTCAGCCGGGACACCGCACCATGGTCGAGGCCGGTGTCGGCGACGGCGAACCATTCCCGGGTGGCATGGCGATCGAGGTCGATCGTGGCGGCCAGCAGGTGGGCACCGAACACGCCGCGGGCCTCGCATTCGCCCGCGGGTGCCGCGCCGCGACGGAAGTCGTCCACCTGGCGGTCCGACAACAGCAGGGCCGTCGGGTCGAGGCCGAGCGACCAGGCACAGGACACCCGGAGGGATTCGCAAGGTTCCGCCCGGTCGGTGATGCCGGAGTTGAGGGTGTAGATGCCAAGTCCGGCGACCGCCTCGTGGCGCATGTAGGCGGCTGCCAGATAACTGTATCTGGAGTAAGTTTCCTGCGCCACCCCGACGGGAAGGATATGTTTCCATCCGTCGAGCATGCGGACGGCGCGCGGTTGGCCCCCGCTGTTGTGCAGACGGCAGGCACGGATCAGTCCGAAGCGCTCGCTGGCGCTCAGTTCCCAGCGGAAGGTCAAGCCGAGCGGACCATGGATTTCCTCGAAGATGACACTGGTGCCGGCGACATGCTTGTAGAGGTTCCGGGAAATTCCCGGCGCGGGACAATCGCCGCTCCACGGTTCCCAGGTGACGCCGTCGCAGATCAGGATGCTGAGCACCCCGCTGGCCCGCGGCTGGTTGAGGATCTTGTCGGCGGTCTGGTAGGGAAAGACCGCGTGGTCGGGATCGACCCGGCCCGCGGTGAACCCGCCGTTGCTGCCGACGAACAGCCAGAAATCCGAGGCCGACGCCACGCTCATCAGGAACGGCGGCATCCGGTCCACGTCGCGGATCCGGAGGTATTCCTCGCCGTCCAACACCACGGGCAGGTCTTCCGGATGATCCGGGTGCGGGGCGGGCGGGTCGATCTCGCCCGATCCGCGCCGTCTGCCTCCCGCGGAAATCAGGGTCGGGCCGACGGGGTCCGGCAGGACATGAGGTGGTTGCATGGGTGGACGGAAGATTGGGGTTGCCGTGGCTTGCGCGGTGGCGGCGCGGGACTTGGGATTCCTGCCGCCGGGCACCTCCGGCAGGGCGGGACCGGGAACCAGCGGCCCTGCGGAGCGCGGCCGCCGCGTGACCTTCGATACGCGGCCGCGAAGGGTCCCGCAAGAGAAAATTGCATGATTTTGCAATGGACCTCGGGACCCGCTTCCACCCCACGAAGCTGCGGTGCCGGGGCGGCCGGAGGCCGGCGATCGCGGCTCCGCTCGGGCGGGCGAGCCGGCAGCCGCGGGTGGTCCGCGGGCTATTTCCGAACCGGCCCGACGGTCGCCCCGGCGCGCAGCCGGCAGTCGATCAGGACATGTTGGGCGGAGCCGAAGCGCTTCCGCGCGCGCTCGACCAGGCGCTGGGTTCCGGTCATCCCGATCTCCCGGAAGGGCACCAGGATGGTGCTCAACAATGGCGAGCCCGCGGGGGTCTCGATCCCGTCGAAACCGGTGACCGAGACCTCGCCGGGCACCCGGATCCCCCGCTTGGCGAGGCCGCGCACCAGATCGTAGGCCTGATGGTCGGCCGCGCAGACCCACGCGGTCACACCTTTGCGGATCCGTTCGGCCGCATAATCGGCGCTGGCCTCGTCATCCGTCTCGCGGGACGGGAAAACATTGACGATATCCTTGGCCGCGACCGGCAGCCGGAGGCGGACCATCGCTTCCATGAAGGCCGCGTAGCGCCGCAACGACCAGCTCGCCTCCACCTCGTAGCGCCGCGTGAAGAAGCCGATCCGCCGGTGGCCGTGTTCGACCAGGTGCTCGATCGCCGACGAGATGCCCTTGTAATGATCGACGTCGACGCAATCGATCCCGGAATGATCGAACTGCTCCACCAGCGAGACCAGCGGCACCCGTGGCGCCAGATGGTCCAGCACCGGGTTGGGGAAAGGATAGACCAGCAGCAGGCCGTCCCAGCGGTCGCACAGCTTCTCGACGCGCAGGAAAGCCGGGTCATCCAGGGCGCAGGCCTTGGGGTCGATCAGCTGGACCTCCACGTCGGCGCCGTTGAGCAAGGCGCACTCGGTCACCCCGGCGAGGATTTGCTCGCTGGGGTTCTGATAGTCGGTCCGGTTGTGTTCCTCTTCGGCCGAGCAGATCAACACCCCGAAAATCTTCCGGCTGTCCTTCTTCTTGCCCGCGCGGGGTTGGCGCATCTGGAGATGAACGTAGCCGAGTTCGGCCGCCAACTGGAAGACCCGGGCCCGTGTCACGGGATTGATGCCGGGATGATTGGTGAAGCAACGTGAGACCGTCGCCCGCGAGATTTGCAGGCGCTCGGCGATGAGCTGCTGGTTCATGGCAGGGCTTGTTTTTTTCTTACCGATGGGCGGGAGCATTCCGCTTTCCGCCCGCATGACAAGTCTCAATCGGGGGCCGCGGTTGGAGACTCCCGCATCGGGAGGAGTGCCGCGCCGGGTCCGGAACGGAATGCCTTCCGGTCGCCGCCGGAACCGGCCGAAAAGCGATCGCTTGCACAAAATTGCATAAAATTGCTGGACACCTCCGGCGGGCGGTACAGATTCCGCGGGTAGAAACGGAAGTCCATCGCCGCGACCCAACGCCGCGGGACTTGCACCCGGATCAAACCCATGAAACCGAGCATCCGCCACCCGTCCCGAAGCCGGGGCTTCGCACTCGTCATCTCGCTCAGCTTGATGGTTCTCCTTACGGTGCTTTCGGTCGGGTTGCTGACGCTCGGCACGATCTCGCTGCGCGCGGCGTCCCGCGGCGAAGCCGACGCGAGGGCGCTGGCCAACGCCCGGCTGGCGGTCACACTGGCCATCGGACAACTCCAGAAGGAAGCGGGCGACGACCGGCGGATCACCGCGGATGCCTCGATCCGCGAGGGTGCCAAGCAGCCGAACTTGCTCGGGATCTGGTCGTCCTGGTCACCGGGCCTGGCCGCCAAGCCGGATCAAAGCGCGCCCGATTACAACAAGGAGAAGACCGACCGGTTCCGCGGCTGGCTGGTTTCGCAGCCGGTTCCCGCGCTGTCCGGCGACCGCGCGTGGCCGGAGACCGCGGCCGATCCGAAGTGGCCCCGGCTGTTCTCCGTTTCCCGCGACGGATTCGATCTCGGCGCGGCTCCGGTGCCGTCCGGGGAAGGGGCCTACGCGTGGGCGATCACGCAAGAGGCGTCGAAAGCGAAGGTCAACGTCGCGGGGCCCGAAGCCGTCGATCCCACCAACGCGCCGCTGCAGGCGCAGCGCCGGCCCTCGCTGGCGCTCTCCACGGTCCTCCAGCAGCCGCAGGACGGCTGGGATCTGCGCGCCGCGCGCTTGCTCTCGTCCAACCAGATCCGGCTCGACGCGGCTCTGGCGGGGGATGCCACGGCGGCCGCGGCCGGAAGCTACACGGCCCATTCCCAAGGACTGCTGACCGACGTGGTCAAGGGCGGGCTCAAGACCGACCTGAATCTCGGTTTTGAAATGAGCGACGCGGACTTCGCCAAGTCCGCGTGGGAGGGTGTTGCCAATCCGTTCCGGTCGGGCGGCGACCCGGCCGCCCCGGCGTCGCCGGACTCCTACCGGGGTGAGCGGGCGCTGTTCAAGCCGCTGGTGGAGAATCCCATCGTGTCGATCACGACGGACTACTCGCCGGCCTCCGTCGCCCATCGCTTCTTTGCCGCCGCGGTTCCGACCTTCGACCACCTGCGTTCGTTCTACCGGATCCCTCACCACCTTTACGGCGGTGACACCCCGGTGGTCGCCGGGCGCGGGGCGGATCATTCCGCGATCAGGCTGGCGGCGGCACCCGGCGGCACGCTGCCGCCCCCGAGCACCCCGCCGGCCGGCCTGAAGTCGAGCCTGAGCGTCCGTCCGGTGCTCAACCGCTTGGTCTACCTGCTGAGCGCCACCCTGGGCGGCGACGGCCAGGTCCAGCTCGCCCTCACTCCGATCATCTCCTTGTGGAATCCCTACAACGTCACGCTCGAGATCGACGGCGCGGTGGCCTATCCATGGATGGACCTGCCGTTCCAGCTGGCGTGGGAATTCCGGCTCGAATCGGGAACGATCGGACGGCGGGAAGTCAACATGTCGATGATGATGGGCAAGCAGTTCGAAGGCCTGGCCCACGGCCGCTCGGTCAACCCGTACTTCCTGTGCGAGATGACCGCCAACGGCGATGGCGATCTCAAGAATCCGATCCGCTTCAAGCCGGGCGAAGTCCGGGTCTTCGCGCCCGCCTCGAAGGTCCCCGTCCAGTTCAACCGGACCGGGAGCAACGCGGAGCGGACCGTCCGCCTGCGGCCGATCGATGACATCTCGCAGATGAACACCAAGGGCGGCCTGGCGATCCCGATGAAGGAGGGAGTTAAGACCGGCGGCACGCCCCACGGCTTCACTTATGTGGTGAAGCAAACCGACAAGGTGAGTCTTAAAGTCAGGCCGTCGCAGCAGGGAGCCTACCATTACTTCGTCTCGCTCGAGGATTCCACCCGCATCCGGGACAAATCCGACGACGCCCGCGGCGAGGCGATCTCCGAAGTCCAGATGCTCGGTTTCGCCTCGGCGGTGGCGGAAGTCAGCTCGCCCAGCTGGTCCTATTCGGAACTCAACGGCACCTCCCAGCCTTTCGCGGTGATCGAAACCTTCCATCGCACGGCGCTGCAGAATGTCGGCGGACTGGCGGTCGCCGACCTCATCTACACCACCAATCCGCGGCAGCCGGCGATCAACCACCAGCTCGCCGCCGGAACCTTCACCGTGGCGCCCCACTATCTTTCCACGCTGCGCTCGGTCTCCTCCTTCGACGGGGCGATCCAGACCACCTTTGACGGCCGGCGGTCCTTCTGGGGGCCGAACCACAGCGCCTCGGGGGAGGATCAGCTGCCGTTCTTCGAGATTCCGCGCCAGCCGCCGCTGTCGCTCGCGGCCTTGCAGCACGCCGACCTCTCCTCGTCCACTTTTTCGCCCGCCAACCAGTTCGCCAACAGTTGGGCCTCACCCTATCTCGCCCGCACTAGAACCGGGTCCATCAACACCCGGCACGCCAGCTCCGGAGTGCCGGTCTATGACACCTCCTATCTCGCCAACGAGGCGCTGTGGGACGGATTTTTCTTCAGCGGGGCCGCGCCCTTGCTCAAGCCCGCCTCCGGCGGCAGTGCCGCGACCGCCTGGGACGCTCAGATCGCCGCCGTCACCTCGCCGCTTGCCAAGGTGCTCGCCGACTTCGTCGCAGATCCCTCCGGCAAACCGCTGGCCAACCCCCGCATGCGGCTCGACAAGCGCGGCCTTGCCGACGAGGCGCTGGTCCAGCGCTTGAGCGAACCCGCCGGCTGCACCCGCATCGCCGCCCACCTCACGGTCGACGGGGCTTTCAATGTCAACTCGACCGACCTCGACGCGTGGATCGCCCAGCTCGCCGGCCTGCGCGGCGAGTCGTTCACGGTGGAAGGCGGCAAGCCGCCGCCACCGGACGTCTCGCCGTTCCCGCGCTTCCGCCACCCCACCGGTGACAAGAACAACAACTGGAACGGCTACCGGGCTCTCGACGACGCGGAAATCCGCACCCTCGCCGAAAACCTGGTCAAGGAAGTCCGCCGGCGCGGGCCGTTCCTGTCGCTCGGCGAGTTCGTCAACCGGCGGGTGGAGGGCGGGGAACTCGGACTCAACGGGGCCATCCAGGCCGCGATCGAGGCCGGCAAGCTCAACGCCCTGGCCAAGCAGGCACCCTTCTCCACCGACAAATACCCCAGCGAGGCCCGTGAAAACATCATCCCGGATACCGGCGTGGGCATTCCCGGCTTCCTCACCCAGGCGGATGTCCTCCAATCGCTGGCCCCGGTGATCACCTGCCGTTCCGACACCTTCACCGTCCGTGGTTATGGTGAAGCGAAGGATGGCGAAGGGAAGGTCATCGCCCGCCGCTGGTGCGAGGCCATCGTGCAGCGGACCCCCGGCTTCGTCGATCCGGCCGATCCGGCGGACGCGGCCATCACCTCGGTCTCGCCGGTCAACCAAGCCTTCGGCCGGCGTTATGAAATCGTCTTTTTCCGGGTGATTCCCGCTGCCGAAATCCGATAATACTTTTCCCCGCTCCCAACCCATGAACCCCAAGCCCCGCCATCCCCTGGTTTTCCTGTTCCTCGCGTTGCTCTCGCTGCAAGGAACCCTGTTCGCGATCCCGGTCCGTTTCCTGGCGTGGGATGACGCGGTGGCCGCACGCAAGATCGCGATCCAGAACGGCACCACGGTTACCCCGGTCGCGGACCTGCACCCGAACAAGCGCTCCGACGCACTCGACGGCGGGGCCGGCGGGCCGCCGCTGCAATTGGTCGCGCTCGACCGCGACAGCAAGGACGGCAAGCCGGTGACGATCGAGATCAAACTCGCCGCCGGAATCCAGAAACCGCTGGTCCTGATCCTGCCCGACCCGAAGCACGTGACCGGCCTGCGGACCTTCGTGATCGAGGACGATGCCACGAACTTCGGCTGGGGCACCATCCGCTTCATCAACGCGACCGGCAAGGCCCTGCTGGTGCGCCATGACAAGGCGATCAAGAAGCTGCCCGCCGCGTGGACCCCGGTGGACGTCGATCCGGGCGGCGAAGCCCGCAACACCGGCGTCCAGGTGGCGTTGCCGGAGGACACCAAATCGATCCTCTATTCGGCGGTCTGGGAGCACGATCCCGCGGTCCGCAAGCTGGTCTTCATCATCCCCGGCCGCGAGGTGCGGACCGGGGCCGTCGAGTTCAAGATCATCCCCGAGGACCGCCGGACCCTGGCCCCGGCCGCTCCGCCGGCAACCGTCGCCCCCACTGCCGAATGAACCCCGGCGGCCGCCGGCCCGCAACCGCGCCGCGGACCGTCGGATCCGTGCCACCCGATCCCCTTTTCACCATGCAATTCCCACTGCAATCCTCGCCCCAATCCTCCGCCCACCGTTCCCGCGCGGCGCTCGCCGCCGCCCTGGCAACCCTGATCTCACAAGCGCCCATGGCGACGGCCGCGGAGCCCGCGCCGGAGATCGTGGCGGTCGGAGCCGGAAGTTATACCACCCGTTTGCCGGAAGGCTTCAAAGCGCTGCCGGAGCAGATCTACAGGACGGCGGATGTCACGGGTCCGACCATCACCGGCCAGTGGTGGAGTTCGCTGCTGTGGCAGCAGTTTTCCAGCAACACGTTCGCCCACCCGCTGGCCATGGTGTGCACGCCGGAAGGGCTGGCGATCACCTACCCCGGCGCGGCGATCGTCGCCAGCGAGGCGGCGATCATGGGCGGCGGCGTCACCCCCGACGGGGATTTCAAGATCAGCCACTCGAAGGCCGAAACCTTCCCTGCCGCCAATTGCGGGGGATACTCGGATTGGTTCGTCACCGCGTCCTTCGCGGCGGGCGAGTCGACGTTGGACGCCAGCTTCGGGCATGGCAGTCCCTTCGTCTACTGCACGCTCGGCGGCGGTGATCCGGTGCTGCGCTTCAACGGCGCTCCCCGGATCTGGGCCGGCACCGAAAAGGACGCGGTGCTCGGAGTCACCGCGAAGGGCCACCACTACGGCTTGTTCGGCGCGACCGGCACGACCTGGAGCGGACTCGACGGAACGGTGTTCACCAACCAGGCCGGCGGCAAACCCTACTTCGCCATCGCCCTGCTGCCCGACGACAAGCCGGAAACCTTGGAGCTGTTCAAACGCCACGCCTACAACCATGTGATCGACACCCGCGTCGAGCATCAGGAGAAGGGCGGCCAATTGACGACCACCTACCGCTTCAAAACCAAAGCCTGGGAGGGCAGCGAGGCCGGGACGATCTTCGCGCTCTATCCCCACCAGTGGAAATACTCATCCACCAAGCTCACGGGAAAATCCTACGCCTCGGTGCGCGGCGAGATGAAGCTCGCGGTGGGAACTGGGTTCGTCACTGAAGTGCCGGTCCAGGGAGTGCTTCCGATGTTTCCCGCGGAAGGAATCACGAACCGGCCCCGGATGCTCGGCCACCTGCGGGCGGAAGCCGCCAAGGAGCGTCCCCCGTTCGCCGACACCTATTGGGAAGGCAAGCATCTGGGGCGGCTGGCGACGCTCAGCGGCATCGCCGAGGCGGCCGGCGAACCCGAACTCCAGAAAGGATTCATCGACGAGATCAAGCGGCGCCTCGAAGACTGGTTCACCGCCTCGCCCGGCGAGACCGCCCCCCTGTTCCACTACAACGCGACCTGGGGCACGCTGATCGGAAGCAAGCCGTCCTACGGCAGCGACATGCCGCTCAACGACCACCACTTCCACTACGGCTATTTCATCCGGGCGGCGGCGGAAGTGGCGCGGCTCGATCCCGCCTGGGCGAAAAAATGGGAGCCGATGGTCATGCTGCTCATCCGCGACATCGCCTCGCCGCGGCGCGACGATCCGATGTTTCCGTTCATCCGCTGCTTCGACAAGTATGCCGGCCATTCGTGGGCGTCGGGCGACGCGAATTTCGCCGACGGCAACAACCAGGAATCCTCGTCCGAATCGTTGAACGCGTGGTATGGCATGATGCTGTGGGGGGAGGCGACCGCCAACCGGGAGATCCGCGACACCGGCCTGTTCCTGTTCAACACCGAACGGATCGCGGTCGAGGAATACTGGTTCGATGTCTCCGGCACGAACTTCCCGAAGGATTTCCCCAACGTGGCGCTCGGCATGGTTTGGGGCGGCAAGGGTGCCTTCGCCACCTGGTTTTCGCCGGACATCGATTGCATCCACGGCATCAACTGGCTGCCCTTCACCCCGGCCTCGATCTACATGGGCCGCCACCCCGAATACGTGAAGAAGAACCATGCCCGGATCGTCGAGAAGCGGCTCAACGGCAACGACTACAACAACGGCTGGGGTGACCTGGTCGTGATGTTCAACGCGCTCGCCGATCCGGCTTCGGCGGCCGCCTACCTGGATGCCACGCCCGATTGCCTGATCGAAGGGGGCAACACCCGTGCGTTCATGGATCATTGGATCGGAACCCTCCACACGCTGGGGCTCAATGCCGCGGCGGTGACCGCGGACCATCCCTTCTGCAATGTCTTCGACAAGGGCGGCCGCAAGACCTATGTCGCCTACAACTTCGGAGCGGAACCGCTGGCCGTCGCATTCTCCGACGGCACCAAACTGACCGCCGCGCCCGGGAAACTCACCGTCCGGAAAGGACAACGCTGACCCGATGACGCTTCGCCATTCGCGGAGAATCGTCCAGGGCTTCGCCATCCACTCGCTGGCCAACGACCGGGTGGCCGTGTCGATCGCTCCGGAACTCGGCGGGCGGATCGTCTCATTGAAGGACCGCGTCTCCGGCCGCGAGTGGCTCGACGGATGGGCACCGGCCGGCCGGCGCCGGATCTGGCAACCGCCCGATCCCGCCGACTACGCGACGGGTCCCGGCGCCGGCATCGACGAGTGCCTGCCGACGGTGCTTCCCTGCCGCCACCGGGGCAAGACCCTGCCGGATCACGGGGAGTTATGGAACCGCGCCCCGGCGTTCGATCCGGCAGCGGCGAAAGCCGGCGTCTTCGAATGCCGCTGGAGCCTCCGCTCGCTGCCGCTTGACTTCGAACGCCGGATCTCGCTGGACGGGCAGCGGGTCCGCTTTGAATACCGGATCGTGAACCGGGCGGACCAACCCACCCCGTTCCTGTGGGCCTGGCATCCGCTGTTCAGTTGGCGGCAGGGTGACGAGATCCGCTTCCCGCGCGCGGTGAAATCGTGTGTCAGCCCCGGCGGCGAACCGCTGCCGTGGCCGATCGCCGCCAACGGGGCCGACCTGTCCCGCGCCCGCTTTCCCAAGGGAGCGATCCCCGCCGCGAAGGTGTTCGCCGGTCCCCTGTCCAAGGGCGCGGCGGAGATCCGTTCGAAGAGGGGCGCGCGGATCTCGATCACCTGGCCCGCGGAGTTCCTCCCGTATGCCGGCATCTGGATCACCCGCGGCTTCTGGCAGGGACTGCACCATTGGGCGATCGAGCCGACCAACGCGCCGGTCGATCGCCTCGCCGATCTGAATCATCGCGATCCGCGATCCGAATGGATGTTGATGCCCCGTGAAACGCGCGAATGGACCCTTCTCGTCGGCGTCTTGCCGGCGGTTTGAAGTTGTCGGTCAGGATCCTCCTCTCACGGCGGAATAGATAAAGGATTCCGTTCGTGCCGGGACCCGCCACGGGTAGGAGACGCCGCGCGGATGGATCGCCCCGCGATCACCCGCCGGAGGTCCCGGAACGGCGATTCCCGCAGGATGAGATCCCCGACATCCCGGCTCCCTCGATTCCTTCCATCACTGATCGTTTGCGTTCTACGAGTTCACAGATCGGAATCTCTGGGATCCTTCGAAAAAATGTGCATAAAATTTCTCGACACGAGGGAATCTGTGGAGTTCCTTGCGGCTGATCCTCCGCCTCTGCTTTGCAAACCCACTTTTCCTCGCGGGAGTTTCGGCAGGATCATCATGCCCCGAGCATGATTTAATAACCCGAGATTCGCCAAGAACCCCGATCAAGCCCGACTTGAACCCAAACCGACTCCTATGAAATCCGTCTTTAAAAACCTGGCTTTCTGCGCCGTCCTTGGCGCTTCCGGAAGTGCCTTCGCGGCCGTCGTGCCGTTCCCCAACGGGGATTTTGAAACCCCCGGTGGAGCCAGCTGGGATAAAAACTCCTTTGCCGGCAACCAAGTCATCTCTTTTCCCAGCACCGGAGGAAACACCGGGGGCTACGGAAGCATCGTCAGCAACGAGCTCGGCGGCTATGCCGTGCTGGTAACCAACGGCGGTCTGCCCTACCCTCTGGCATCCCTCAATCTCGTCGCCGGGAAGACCTATACCTTCTCTTATGACATGATCACCTCCGTCGCGGGGCCGAACAAAGGCGGGATCAAGATCGAGTCGTGGAGCTCAACCGCGGGGATCTCCGATTCCAAGGATCAGCGTGTCACCAGCGCCTCCACCGGATGGGCGACCTACTCGTATGCTTACACCATCGATCCAGCCGCCACCCACATCAAGGTGGTGCCGCTGTGGACGCCGGGCGAAACGGTCGGGTTTGACAACGTCCGGGTCGACAACACCCCGATCGTGCCCCCTCCGGTGGTGCCGGTCATTCCCAACTCGGGCTTCGAAATCCCCGGGGGACCCTTCAATGTCGGCGCCGACTGGGCCTACTTCGCGGGCGGCTTCACCGGCACCCACTTCACCACCGGCGGCAACCCCGGAGGGAACACGGTCATCGACGCGACCGTGCCGGGCACTTACGGCGTTCTGGTCGCCAAGGGCAACGCCTACTTTTCGCTTGCAGAGCTGGGTCTCACCGCGGGCGGAACTTATATCTTCCAGATGGACATGAAGCTTCTTGCCGGCCAGGACCTCGGAGGACTCAAGCTGGAGTTGTCGGGTGCCGACTTCGTGGAGAAGAAACCCACCGCGCAGCAGATCGCGGCGCTGCCGAATCCGATCACCGAATGGAACACCTACTCGTTCGAATTCACGATCCCCGCGGGATGGACCCAGTTCAAGGTGGTGCCGGTCTGGGGCGTGGCTTCGCGGGTCGCCTATGACAACGTCAAGATCCTCCCGCCGCCGCCGCTCGCGGCGCAGATCCAAGCGGGCACCACGGTGAGTTGGAACGCGGCCAATCCGCTGAATTCCTACCAACCCCAGGAATCGCCGACGGGACTTCCCGGATCGTTCACGAATCTGGGACCGAAGATCAGCGGCAACGCGGTCACGACCGTCTTCGCCGCCGTGCCGGCGCCGTTCTACCAAGTGCTGGAGACCACTCCGGATCTCTTCGCCAACGCGGTGCTCAACCCCGGCTTCGAGACTTCGGCCGTTTCGTCCGCGCCGGCCGACAACTGGAGCATTCCGGTCCCGGCGAATAACCCGAATGCCGTGATGACGGTCGTCGGCAGCTACCCCGAGGTGGCGCTTGCCCCGTTTGCCGGCACCAAGATGCTTGTCATCGACTCCACCACTCCGGCGACAGGTCCGGTGACGCCTCCCGACACCAACGTCCGCTCCGACTCGTGGACGGTCACCGGAAACACGGTTTACACCCTCTCGTTCCAAGCAGCCCATCTGTTCAAGATCGGCGGTGCCAATCCGCAGTTCTATTTCCAATTCTTCGGATCCGACCCGATCTTCGGCGACCCCGTCTTCCTGGGTGACTCCTTCACGAGCTTCCAATCCCTTGGCGGAAGTTGGACGAAGGTCGAGAGGACCTTCACCACCCCGGCCGCCGCGACGTCGATGACAATCGGCTTCATCCAGGCGATGGGTGCCGGCAACGGCTGGCGCTGGGTGACCTTGATCGACGACGTGTCGCTGCTGACCCCGTCCACTCCCGGCGTCACCACGGTGATCCCCGCCACCCCGGCGGCGGGCGTCCAGATCAGCTGGAACTCGAAGTCCGGCAAGACCTACCAGGTGAAATCTTCCATCGGCTTGCTCGACTGGGAAAATTTCGGAACCGCCGCGGCCGGCACCGGTGGGACGATGTCGGTGAGCGCCCCGCTCACTCCTCCCAACAAGTTCTACCGGGTCGAGGAAACCCCTTAAAGGGCCCGCCCGCCAGCCGTCCTCGGATTGGAAATGCCCGGCCGTCATGGCCGGGCATTTTTCGCGCCCGCGGGCAGATATCAGCGTCGCAGCATGCCCCGGCAAGCCCACGTTGCCCCCATGGCGGGACCGCCCTCCCGCTTCGCGAGGTGACAGCGGGCGAACTCACCGCGAGCGCTCGCGGATCATCTCGCAGAGGGCGAGATAGGCCGGGGTGTCGGCGAGCACCAGGTCGGGCTTGCTGCTGCCGGCGGTCATGATGCTGACCGTACCGTTCCTGAACATCTTGTTGAGCGGCCCCTGGCTCTGCTGGAGGCTGTCGACGCGGTCGAGGAGGATGCTCGTCTCGCTGCGATAGAAGATCCCCCGGCTCAGCACGACGCGGGCTTCCTCGACCCGGTAGCGCCAGCGTTTCACCCGCATCACCGTGACGGGCAGGGTGAACGGCAGCAGCACGAGCAGGGGGAACAGGACGATGCTCAGCAGCACGAGGCGCACGACGGCATTGCCCGCAGCACGGGGGGCTTCCAACAGCACCTCGGCCGCTCCGGCGGCGACCGCCCGCGGGGCGGGCTCGACCCGGCCGCAAAGGATGTCGTCGAGCAACATCCCCTGGCCGGCGACTGCGGGCAGGAAGCGGGTGGTGAAGGAGCAGGGTTTGAGGATTCCCTGCCGGCCCTTTCTTTGCTGGACGCCCTGCCCGAACTCCTCCTCGCCCGCCACGAAGATTTCCAGCGATCCTTCGTCGCCGCCCGGGTAGCGGGTGACCGTGCTCCGTTTGACGTTGCCGTAGCGGGCGTGGTAGCTGCGGCGGCTGAAGATGCCCTGCTCGGCCTCGATGTGATGGTCGTGGAAGAGGAGTCGCTGGCGGGAATGATAGAGCTTGGACCAAAGGCAGGCGGCGATGCCGGCAAGCACCGGTGCCGGCAGGAGCCAGTAGAAGAGCGGGTCGACCTCGAGCGCGGCGAAAACGGTTCCGGCGGCGAAGACCAGCAGCAGGGGCAGATATTTCAAGAGCGAGCGCAGCCAGGTGAAAACCCCGAACGCGGCAGCCGCCTGATAGGGCGCGGCCGAGGCGGCGGGAATGCCGGCCTGCCGGAGCAAGGCGGGCAAGTCGAACCGGCCGGCGTGCACGTGGGCGAACTCGAGCGGCTGTCCGGAACCGATCGACCAGAATCTCACCGTCATCGTGTCGAACAGGCCGTCCCAAAGGTTCCGCTTGATCACCACCCCGGTGATCTTGTCGTAGGCGAACTCGCGGTCGTGCAAGGTCAGGAACCGGTAGGAATGCCGGACGGATCCCGGTCGCACCGAGTAGCGGGTGGACATCAGCCGGATGCCGGACTGGATCATCGCCGCGATCCAGATGGGAACGAGCGGCAGCCACAACAGCAATGGGACCAGCGTCCGACCCGCATGCATCCCCAGTTCGGCCACCATCGCCTCGCCGGCCGGAATCGCCGGAGGCTCGCCGCGGCGGCCGCGGCCGGGCGCGGCCAGCGGGGTGTCCGCCGCCGCGGCGCGGGCGGCCGGCTTCTTCTTCTGGCTGGCAACGACGACCAGATGATCGATCGCCGCCGAAAGCGCGATGCCGTTCCGGAGACGCCTGAACTTGATATCCGAGCCGCTCCCCTGGCAGCTCACCTGCACGTCATAGAGGCCGAACAGCCGGTCGAAGAAGGAGGACGTGGTATTCGCGTCGGCGATGTTCTCGTACGGGATGAAGGCGTTGTGGCGGGTGAGGAATCCCTCCTCATAGACCACGACATCATTGTAGACCCGGTAGGTCCGGCGCCGGAGGTCGAGAAAGCGCACGATGATGAACGCGACGAGCCCGCAGACCGCGAGCGCGGTCAGTCCTGTTAGAGCGGGACCGGGCCCGGATGACCCCGGCTTCCCGAGGGACTCGAGGATGCCGGGGGCGACCACCAGGCCGGCCATGACCGCGCCCACCAGCAAGCCGAAGCACTCCCCGACGATACCGATGACGGCCGGTTGTTCCTCGTGGAAGAGCTGCTGCTGGGTCAGATCGTAGCCGTTCCGTTTCATCCGCTCGCGCAAGCCGTCATAGACCGACTCCGGCTCGCGGATGGAATGGAGCACCACCGGCCGCGAGTTTCCCGCGGATTCCACGATCACATCCCCCACCCTGAAGAACTTGTAGCGCAACCACGGCAGCTTGATCTTCACGTGGGTGATGTTGCGCACTTCGAGTTCGGTCGTTTCGTCGCTCACCAGGCCGCCGCGATGACAGACGACGCGCGACTCGTGGATCTGGTAGCGTTCCTTGCGGTAGGCCGCGAGACTGGCGACGATCGAAAGGATGCCCCCCCCGGCGATCACCGCCAATCCGGGCCACGGCGACTGCTCCAGGGAGACCAGCAGGCCGGTGGTCGCTCCGCCGACCAGGGTGGCGAGCAGGATTCCCAGGAGGATGCGCCGGAAGGTGAAGGAACCTTTTCGCGGTCTCAGCTCCAGGGGCGGTTCGGACGACGACGGGATCGCGGCCGTGGCGACGACCGGTGCCGGGATTGATTTCTCTTGGGGAACGGGCGGCGGGCCGGAGCTTGGCGGTTCGGTTGCAGCGGCCGGCACCGGGGGCACGGTCGTTCTCGCCGCGCTGAGGAGATCCGCGATTCGATCGGCGGGGATCCACTCCGGCAATCCCTGGCTCCACACGAGAGTCGAGGGGCCCAGCTTTCCCTGCCCGGCCAAGGCGCTCAGTTCCCGGATCGAAACCGGCCCCAGCCGCTCGTTGTTCTCCGATGCGTAGTACCAGTCGGGTTGCTCTTGCGCGGACATAGTTAACCTCTGTTAACTATCCCGCCGGGGTGCACGTGGCACGAAAATTCGCACGGCGAGGCTCCGGGGCGGCCAGCCCGCTTCAGCCCGCTTCAGCCCGCTTCAGCCCGCTTCAGCCCGACAAGGGCCTCCGGAGTCCGTCCAGTAGGCGGGGGATCGAACCGCCGGCGGACCGCCGGGACGATCAGCCCTGATTCAGCTCGCGCGCGGCGATCAGCAGGGTTTCCCGCACTCCGGGAGCGAAGGTTCCGTCGACCTGCACCAGGAACAGGACCTTGCCCTCGCGGATGAAATGGACCGGCCGGTCGCCGCAGACGAGTTTCATCGCTTCACCACCGAAGCCCATCGGGGCAAGGAAACGCCGGGCGCAATCCGCCCCCTCGACCTCGTGATCCGGCACGCGGTTCAACTGGAGGACTCCCGGCAGCGCGCGCGCGCGCTCCAGGATCTCGCCCTCGCTCAGTTCACGGTCGATTCCGAAGATCGCGCGCAGCGCGAGCTGCCGGACGGGGCCCGTTTCAGAGCCATCCGGGCAAGCGGCTGAGGTCTCTTCCATTGCCGGCTCGCTCCGCAACCATCCGCCTTCTTCGACCGGCGGATGATTCCGCGCCCAGTCGGCGAGAAAAGGTTTGGCGACCTCCCGTCCGTCTCCGGTCCGGGATTCCGCCGGACGGTCCGCGGCGGGATTCCACCGTGAACCGGTTTCGAGGGGACGGGGGGCGCGGGCGCCCGGACCGGACGTGGATTCTTTCCGGGGGGTGATGGCAGCGGCTTCGAGGATCATGGGAGGGTGGTGGTGGGTGTTCGGTGTGGGAGGGAGGACGTGTTTCGTGGCGGAGCATGCCCCTTCCCGGCATGGTCCGCCATCACGCGATCGGTGGAGACGCGATCGCGGGAGGCCGCCGACAACCTGCCAGGCCCGTTCCGCGGGCATGCTCGCGGACCCTTGCCGGTCTTTTCAGAGAAAGGTGTTCCGCACGGTGCATTGGATCACCCCGGTGGCCACGGCGTGACGGGTGAGCCCGGCGGTGTCGTGGATCCCCAGCTTCGCCATCAGGCTCCCGCGGTGCTTCTCGACCGTCTTGATGCTGATCCCGAGCTCCGCGGCGGTCTCCTTGTTGGCCTTGCCCTCGGCGATCAGTTGCAGGACCTCCCGTTCGCGCGGGCTGAGCGGGCCCCGCGCATCCGGCACCTTCACCGCGCAATCTCCCCCGACCAGAGCGCGGACGGCGGCGCGGGACAAGGAATCGCGGAGACTCCGGGGAACCCCGTCCACCGATCGTCTGTTAGAACGTCCAGTTCAGCGAGACCGTGCCGAAGGTCTGCCCTTCCTCCTGGCCTTTGAACTCCTTGGTGCGGTAAGCTTCCTCGCCGTAAGACCACGGACCGACCACGCCGACGTCGAGCACCAGCGAGTTGCGGACATCGTCGTTTTTCCTAACCACGCCGATCCCGAGGTAGAGCCAGCCGGCATAGGGCCGATCGTCGGGAATCAGCGCCCGGGTGTCGGTATTGACCGGAGTGTAGATGTTCTGTCCCAGCGCGAGGACCAGATTTTTCTGATAGTTCGTCTCGTTGATGTAGGGCAGCAGATTGAAGATCGGCAGGAACGGGCTGGCATAGCTCGAATCGCTGTACTGCTCGAGGTCGCGTGAGCTCCAGCTCATCTTCAGGCCGCTGGTGTAATGCTGGTCGGTGCCGGCGAAGAGGTCGTTCTCGAGATAAAGTCCGAAGGTGCCGCCGGCCTCGTCCTTCCCCGCTCCCAAGGCGCAGGAAATGGCGGCGATCGCGAGGGAAAGGCAGGTGAAAGGTCGGATCAGGGTCATGGATGAACTCCGCGCGTTTTCGGCGGAGCGGAACCTAGCCGCGACCCCGGGCCTTCGCCATGGGGTGAAACCCTACCTGGAACCCCGGCAGCGGGAGGTCTCCCCGGATTCCAATCTACCCGCCAAGGCCCGCCCCCGCCCCCGCTCTTCGACCCCAAGGGGGTCAGATGAGACAGCCCCGGGCAAGGCCCGGGGTTCCGGCATCGCCGGTCCGGCACCCCAACGGGGTGCGATGGGGCGCGAGACGCACCCTCTCCGTTTTGCCACCCCGTCCTGCCCCGGGTTCTCCCCGGGGCTGATTTTCATCAAAACCGCGCTTCGGGACGCGCCCCCCCTCTCCTCACACCTCGATCTTCCACGGCCCGCGCATCGGCTGGTCGATCAGCGCGTTGGCGGCGGGATCGTCGAACTTCAAGGTCTTCGGATCGAACTTCAGGCTCTTGTTCAAGCGGTGCGCGGTGACACCCATGTTCACCATGGTGCACGACCAGAAGCCGTTCTGCTCGTTCAACGCGAACTTCTTGCGGGTCCGGATGCTCTCGTGGAAATCCGTCAACTGCGGCTCCGGATCCGGCAGGCCCGCCAGCTTCTTCTCGAGGTCCGGGATGTCGGACTTGAAGCCCTTGTGGATCTTCCCTTTCGGCCCCTCGATGTAGGCGGCGTCCTTGTCGGTGTTCGCCCCGTCGAGGATGATCTTGCAGCCGTCGGCATAGGTGAACTCGATCCGCCGCCAGGTCCCGATCGCGTCGGCGTCCTGCGGGTCGGCGTCGATCTCCACCGAGATCGGCGCGGTGTCGTCCTTGCCGAGGATGTACTGCGCGGGATCGAGGTAATGCTGGCCCATGTCGCCGAGGCCGCCGCCATCGTAGTCCCAGTAACCGCGGAACGAGCCGTGGGTGCGGTGGGCGCTGTACGGCTTCTTCGGCGCGGGCCCGAGCCAGAAGTCGTAGTCGAAGCCTTCCGGCACCGGCTGCTCCGGCAGGTTGGTCTTGCCGACCCAGGTGCCGAGCTTCCAGTCGAAGCCGGTGTGGCCGGACACGGTGATCTTCAAGGGCCAGCCGAGCACGTCGTGCATCGCCGCCTTCTTGATCTGCTTCACCGGCACGCCCATCCCGTAGAAATTGTCCTGGAAGCGGAACCACGTGTTGAGGCGGAACATCCGCCCGTGCTTCTCGACCGCCTTCACCATCGCGATGCCCTCGCCGATCGTCCGGCTCATCGGCTTCTCGCACCACACGTCCTTGCCGGCCTTGGCGGCCTCGATGCTCATCAGAGCGTGCCAGTGCGGCGGGGTGGCGACGTGGATGACGTCGATGTCCTCGCGCTGCAGGACCTCGCGGAAATCGTGGTAACCCTTGATCCCCTTCGCCTCGCCGCCGGTCTGCTGCATCCGCTGGGCAAGGTGGCCCTTGTCGACGTCGCACAGCGCGAGCAGCTTGCCCGGCATCCCGAGGTGCGACGAGGAAATCCCGCCGCAGCCGAGGATGGCGCGGGTGATTTCCCCGGAGGGCGGCGTCTGGCCGTTGAGCCCGAGCACGCGGCTCGGGACAATCTGGATGGTCGCCAGGGCGGCGAGTGACTTGAGCGTTTGGCGTCGGGTCAGGTTCATGAGTGGATTTGGAGGTTGGAAGAAAGAGAACCGCCAGGACGCCAAGAACGCCGGATTTCAGGACGGTTTTGCAAAGAACTTGGCGAACTTGGCGGCTTGGCGGTGAAACTTTCCGGAGAAACGGTCACTGCTTCGAATCCCCGTCGGCGGACTTGTCCCAGAACGCGAGGAAGAAGATCACGGCGATCACCGCGGCCATTCCGGCGGGGAAGAACCAGTAATTCTTCCAATCCGCGCCGGCGGCGGCCACCAGCGCGGGGTCGAGACCGTCGGGGAAACCCTGGCCGAACATGCCACCCAGGCTTTCGAAAAAGGACGGGGCGGGTTTCCCCTCGTTCAGCGTTTTGATCCCGTCCATCAGCGGCGCGTGTCCGGCGGGTGCCGCGCCGATGGTGCCGAAGGTGTTCGGCAGCGGCGTCGTTGTGAAAGGCCAGTTCCCGCCGAAGGCCATCCGGAAGCCGAAGAACATCCCCAGGCCCTGGGTCAGGAAGACCAGCAGCGACTGCGCCTGCCCGCGGATCTCGGGCGGGGCTTTGCGGTCGGTGTAGATGAAGCCGGTGACGAAAAAGAAATCGTAGCAGATGCCGTGGAGGGCCACGCCGAGCAGCAGCATCCAGGCGACCTGGTCCGGCGCGCCGAAGGCGAACAGGACGTAGCGCGCCACCCAGCACAGCATTCCGATCAGCAGCATCCACTTCACCCCGAGCTTCCGGAAAAAGAACGGGATCAGCAGCATGAACACGATCTCCGACATCTGGCCCAGCGTCATCGTCGCGGCGGCCTGCTTGAAACCGGCGGCCCCGAGGAACTCCGAGGTCTGGCCGTAATAGTAAGCGAGCGGGATGCAAATCAGCATCGAGCACACCGCGAAGACCAGGAAAGCCGGGTTCTTGAACAGCTTCAGCGCGTCCACCATCAGCAAGGAACCCAGGTCGAGCGGCTTGCCCTTCGCCGGCGGCGGGGTGTGCGGCAGCGTGAAGCTGTAGATGCCGAGCAAAAGACTGGAAATGGAACCCAGCCAGAAAATCCCCAGCGAGGCCGACCAGCCGGCCGCACCCACCGCCAGCCCGGCGGCGATCCAGCCAATGGTGCCCCAGACCCGCGCTTTCGGGAATTCCTCCTGCTTGAGGTGGGTGAAGGTGATCGTGTTGCCGAGGCCCAGCGTCGGCATGTAGCAGAGCATGTAGGCGACCATCAGCCAGACGATCAGTCCGCCCTTCTCCGCCCCCTGGGGCGCCAGAACGGCGATCCCCGCCATGATCGCACCGCCGAGAAGCATCAGCACGCCCATGACCCGCTCCGAAGAGAACAAGCGGTCCGCCACCAGCCCGAGGAAGAGCGGCGCGAAAATCGCACCGATCGGGGCGCTCTCGAAGGCACCCCCGATGAAGTCCCTGAGGCCGTTGCTGCCCATCGCCAGCGCGAGGGTCGCGAACCACGATCCCCAGGCGAAGAATTGCAGGAACATCATCACCGACAAGCGGGGCAGCACGGAAGACGGGGCGGCTTTTTCCATAACGCCGGTTAGACTCCACGAAAGGCCCGCCCTCGGGCAAGCAGGATCGCGACCCAATTCGGCGCGAATCGTCCGGTTCTCTCCCAAAAAGCGCGCATCGCTGAAATTGGATTCCTTTTTCCTGAAAGCCCGGCTTGGCTTTCCGCCGTAAACAGTGTCTGTTCTCGCTTAGCATTTCCATGAACCCGCCATCCGTATCCCGTCGCCAAGTCCTCGTGGGCACCGCCGCCACCGCGGCCATCGCCGGCTTTCCCAATCTGCTGCTCGCCCAAGGCAACACCGCAAAACTCAAGATCGGCCTGATCGGCTGCGGCGGCCGCGGCACCGGTGCCGCGGAACAGGCGCTCAATGCCGACCCGAACCTGGTGCTGTGGGCCGTCGGCGACGCCTTTCCGGAGTCGGTCAAAAGCAGCCTCGCCGGCCTCCAGCGGTTCGGAGCCAAGGTCGATGTCCCGGCCGAACGCCAGTTCAGCGGGCTGGACAGCTACCAGAAGGTGATCGACAGCGGCGTCGACGTCGTCCTGCTCGCCGCCCCTCCCGGCTTCCGCCCGCAGCACCTCCGCGCGGCGGTCGAGGCCGGCAAGCACGTCTTCGCCGAGAAGCCGATGGCGGTCGACGTGGCCGGCGTGAAGTCGGTCATGGAGTCCGCCAAGCTCGCCAAGCAGAAGGGCGTGGCGATCCAGCACGGCTATTGCTGGCGCTTCGCGCCCGGCGTCCGCGAACTTTACGGCAAGATCACCTCCGGCGAACTCGGCCGGATTTTCTCGGTCTACGGCACCTACATGGGCAGCGCGCCGAAGCCGCTGCAGGCCGGCATGACCAAGCCCGAGGGGATGAGCGACGTCGAGTGGCAGCTCCGCTGGTGGAACAACTTCGAGTGGACCAGCGGCGGCCCGCTGCTGGAACAGGCGGTGCACACCATCGACAAGATCGCCTGGGCGATGGGTGACGTCGCGCCGCTCTCCGCCGTTGCCAACGGCGGCCGGGCGATCCGCCAGGACGCCGGCAATGTTTACGACCACTACAACATCGCCTACGAATACCCGGGCGGGGTGATCTGCCACCTCGGCGAGCGCCAGTTCAACGGCTGCCACACCGAGGTCGTCGACCGCATCTACTGCGAGAAAGGCACCGCGGTCGCGCCGAACAGCCCGATGGTCCTCGGGCCCGACGGCAAGCGGAGCTGGATGTACCGCTCGCCGGCCGGCATGGAGCAGAACATGTATCAGGTCTGCCACAACGAGTTCTTCGCCGCCCTGCGCAAGGGCGAGATCATCAACACCGGCGAATACATGGCCAACAGCACCATGCTCGGCCTGCTCGGCCGCGAGGCCGCCCACACCGGCCAGCGCGTCACCTGGGAGCAGATGTGGGCCGCCAGCCAGGATCACGCGCCGGATACCCTGAAAATGGGCGACAGTTTCCCGGTCGCCCCGGTTCCGGTCCCCGGCACCCACAAGCTGGCCTGATTCCCCGACACTTCCTGCGAGGCGCGGGCTGGACCTAGTCCGGTTCGCGCCTCATACTTTCCGTCATGAAGCGACTTCCTCTTCTCGCCCTCGCCCTGTTCACCGGCTGCGACAAGCAACCCTACCCGCCGAACCCGCGCGGCCTCGAAATCCTCGCACCCGGTGCTTATCCGAAACCCGCGGCAGCGGCGCCGGAAGCAACCCCGGCCGCGGAAGCTGGCGCGGCCGCAACACCCGCGGCTCCGGCGGCGCCCGCAACCCCGGCGGCTCCAGCCCCTCCGGCAACCCCGCCCGCCCCGGCAACCCCGCCCGCCCCGGCAACCCCACCGGCTCCGGCGACCCCACCCGCTCCGGCGACCCCACCCGCTCCGGCGACCCCACCGGTTCCTTCCTCCGCCACCACGCCGCCGATCGAGGCCACCGCGGCCACCGGCGAACTCCCAAGCCCGCAGTACTTGCCGGTCACCGAACAGATTCACGCCCGGGTGCTGGAAAAGTCCGGCACCCCGCCCGACGCTGCGGCGATGGCGGCCTACACCGAGACCGTCCCCGCCGCCAAGGACGCCCCCTTCGACCTCGTCCCGCTCCCCGGCGGCGAGGTCACCCTCGGCTCCCCCGCGACGGAAGCCGGCCGCCAGGAAAACGAAAGCCCGCAGGTCAAGGTCAGCGTCGACCCCTTCTGGATCGGCAAGTGCGAGATGACGTGGGACGTTTACCGCGCCTTCATGGAGAACGGCAAGGCCCGCAACAAGGACGGCACCCTCAACCGCGACTCCGACAACCGGACCCCGGAACCGCCCGTGGCGCTGGAAGGCGAAACCCTGGTCGATGTCGTCAGCCAGCCGACCCCGCCCTACGTGCCGATGCATTTCGAGATGGGCGAGGGCTACGGCGCCGGCTGGCCGGCCATCGCGATGACCCACCACGCCGCCAGCAAGTTCTGCGAATGGCTCAGCGCCCAGACCGGCCACTACTACCGCCTGCCGACCGAAGCCGAGTGGGAATACGCCTGCCGCGCCGGCACCACCACCGCCTGGTCCTTCGGCGACGATCCCGCGCAACTCGCCGACCACGCCTGGTTCATGGTCAACGCCGAATACACCTATCAGCAGGTCGGCCAGAAAAAGCCGAATCCCTGGGGCCTCCATGACATGCACGGCAACGTCGCCGAATGGTGTCTCGACGCCTATCTGCCCGACGCCTTCGCGAAGTGGGAAAACGGCGCGAAAAACCCCTGGCATCCGGCGCTCAGCCGCTACCCGCACGTCACCCGCGGCGGCCACTTTTACGAAGGCGGTCCGGAGACCCTGCGCTCCGCCGCCCGCGTGCCGTCGGACCCGGCGTGGAAGGCCATCGACCCGCAGAACCCGAAGTCAATCTGGTATCTCACCAGTTGCCAGTTCATCGGCTTCCGCGTCGTCCGCCCGCTCGCCGTGCCCGACGTGAAGGAGATGCACCGGACGTGGAACACCGGCCCCGGGCCGACCGAATAAGGAGTGTCGATGTGCCGTCGACACCGTGGCGACCACAGGTCGACACTCCTTAACGCGGCGCGATCCCCCCTCCCCCGTCCCCTCGCGAATCCGGTTGCCCCCGCTCGATTGCCTGCTCTGGTTTGCTCCCGATGGCGATCCTTCTACTGGTCGGGGCGACGGGCCTGGTGGGACGCGAGGTGCTCCGCCTCGCGCTGGCAGATCCGCGGGTCAAGCACCTCACCGCCCCCACCCGCCGCCCGCTGCCGCCGCATTCCCATCTGTCCAATCCCCGGATCGACTTCGACGCGCTTCCGCCGGACAACCTGTGGTGGAAGGCCGCCGCGGTGATCTGCACCCTCGGCACCACCCTCCGCAAAGCCGGCTCGAAAGAAGAATTCCGCCGCATCGATCACGACCTCCCGCTCCAGATCGCAAGCCTCGCCCGCGACCACGGCACCCGCGCCTTCGCCCTCACCTCCTCGACCGGCGCCGATCCCCGCGCCAAAAGTTTCTACCTGCGGACTCAAGTCCGAAGGAATCCGGGCGGCCGAACCGATGAATCGCCATTCGCCGAAATAGCGACGGTTGATCCTGCCTTCGCGGGGATTCGCAACGCCTCGGAACGCCCCCTCGCCCGCGGGGAAACACCGGCTCGGCACGAGTCCGGAATCATCCGCGAACGGGGGACTTGATTACAGCGCAGATAATTCTTGCCCCCGCGATCAGACTTGATTGGCTAACAAACGCTACAGCCTTCAACCCAAGGCTCCAACCCATGAACCCAGAAAACCTACCCCTCGGGGCAGCGTTCAAGCGCCGTGCGCTTGGCCTGCTGACCGCCCTCGCCGCCTTTGCCGGCGCGACTCCGGTGATCGCCAACACGATCACTTACAACTTCAACGACGGCACCCTGCAAGGGTGGAGCAACCGGGTCTGGGACCTCGCCGCGAACGGCGGGTCCGGCGGCTGGGTCAACCTGTCGCCCAATGTCTCGGCGATCCCGGGCTCGATCAACGGCGGTGCCCTCCAGCCCCCTTCGGGCGAAAACGGCATGTTCTCCCCCGCCAACAGCGCGGTCTGGGTCAACGGCCAAACCGACAATCACCTCAACACCTTGTGGTTGAGCTCTCCTGAATTCTACCTCGACGGCTCCGGCGACCTGACCGCGCAGTTGAACCACGGCATCGCAAACGCCCCCGATCCGGCCTCCGAGTCGGCAGTTCCCTTCGCCGCGGTGACCGGCGGCGGCTGGAAAGGCGTGGTCCTGCGCCGCTCGAGCGACGGCGCTTTCCTGCTGACGAAACCGCGGACCGGCGCCAATGGCGGCGAGTGGCGGACGGTCACCTTCTCCGCCGCCGAACTGGCACCGTATGTCGGCGTGAAATGCACCGTGGATTTGATCAACTCCGACCGCGGCGGCTGGGGCTGGATCGTCATGGACAACGTCTCGATCCCCGGCAACGACATCGAACCGCCCGCGCCGACCGCCGTCGCGGTGACCGCGGGTGCCAACCGCCTGGTCCTCAGCTGGACCGCCGCGCCGCGAGCCACGAGCTACAAGGTGCTGCGTTCCACCGTGTCCGGCTCCGGCTACGTCGAGGTGGCTAACACCGCCACCCTCTCGTTCACCGACACCACGGTCGCGATCGGCACGCCTTACTACTATGTGGTGAGAGGCACCAATCTTGGCGGCGACAGCCCCGTGTCCGCTCCGGAAGCCACCGGGACCGCCACCGGCGGCACCGCGGACAGCGCCAAGGAGCTCCTCACCCTCAGCTTCGGCAGCCTCGGCAATGCCGTGATCTCGGGCACCACGATCAACAAGTATCTCCCGGCCGGCACCAATCTGAGCACGCTGGCACCGACCTACACGACCTCGTTCTTCGCCACCGGCAGCCCGGCCAGCGCCACCCCGCGCGACTTCCGCTTCCCGCAGACCTACACCATCACCGCCGAGGATGGCAGCACCAAGAATTACACCGTCACCGTCACCCTGATCAGCCCGATCACCTATGATTTCACCGGCGGTCTCCAGAACTGGACCCAGACCTGGCCCACTCCGCCCGGCGTCTTGTGGGAAAACAACGCCCTGGGTTCCGGTTACGACGACGGAGAAACCCGCTTCGCCCGCTCGCCCGCGTTCTATCTTCTGGATTCGGGGCCGCTGACCTTCGCCCTCGACGGCGGCCAGTCGCCGCTCGCCGCGCCGGCCGTCGGCCCGGCCGCGATTCCCGAACTGGCCATCAATGGCGGCGGCTTCGCCGGGGTCGCCCTGCGCGATGTCGCGACCAACACCTATGTCCTGAGCCGCCGCAAAACCGGCAACGGAGGCGGGTTCCAACAGAACCAGTTCACCGCCGCCGAGCTGGTGCCCTTCGCCAACGACGGCAAGCAGTACACCCTCGACTACATCGACTACAACAAGGGCGGCTGGGGCTGGACCTATCTCGACAACGTCTCGATTCCCGGCGTCTCGCAGGAGCCCGGCACCGAAGCGCTGCTCACCTCGTTCAGCATCGCCCCATACGGCGTCACCGAGATCGACGGCACCAACATCACGGTGTGGCTGCCCGCCGGCACCAATGTCACCGCGCTCAACCCGGCCATCGCGGTCTCGCCAAAAGCCACGCTTGCCCCGGCAGCCGGCACCCCGCGCAATTTCACGACGCCGCAAACCTACACCGTCACCTCGGGCGACACCCTCGCCACCGAGACCTACACGGTCACCGTGATCGCCGCCGGCTCGCTCACCGTCAAAACCTACGACACGCTCGAAGGACCCGCCTTCCTCGCCCCAATCTCCAATTTGCAAGCGGCTCCCATTACCGCCACCGGCATCCAGGTCGACGACATTTTCTACGGCAACTTCGTCGCCGGCTTGCCCGGCCTGACCAGCCCCGAATCGTTTTCGGTGCTGTGGGAAGGCTGGTTCAACGTCGGCCTTGACGGTCCCGGCGCTTACACCTTCGGCACCCAGAGCGACGACGGCAGCATGATCTACCTCGACCTCAACGACGACGGCGACTTCAACGACGCCGGCGAGCTGATCGTCGACAACAACGGCTTCCACGGGTACGACATCCGCACCGGCTCGATCAACCTGCCGATGGATACGGTCCGCATCGCCATCGGCTTCTTCGAGGCCGGCGGCGGCGAAGGGATGGACGCCCGCTTCCAGCAGGGCAACGGCGTCGCCTTCGGCTCCTTGCAACGGATTGGCGGCAAGACCGGGCACTTCACCATCGACCGCCCGGTCGCCAATCCCGCCTCGGCGGCCCTGTGGAACCTGGCATTCGCCGGCAACACCGCCAAGGCCAAGGGCACCGCGTTGTTCCTCAGCCTGCCCACCGGAACCGATTTGACCACGGTGGCGCCCACCTTCCTCCTCTCGCCCGGTGCCACCTGCGTGCCGCCCTCCGGCACTCCGCGCGACTTCACCACTCCGCAAACCTACACGGTCACCTCGCAGGACCTCTCCACCACCACGGTCTACACCGTCACCGCGCGGGCGGTCGGGGCGCTCGACGTCAAGACCTACGACACCGTGAGCGGCACGGGGAATCTCGCTCCGCTCTCCAACTTGCAAGGACTGACTCCGACTGCCTCCTTCGCCGCCCCGAACGACATCTCGTTCGCGGCCTTCGACCCGACCATCCCCGGCCTCACCGGACCCGACACCTTCTCGGTCCTCTGGGAAGGCTGGCTGAATGTCGCCGCCGACGGCCCGGGATTCTACACCTTCGGCACCCGCAGCGATGACGGCAGCGTGATCTACCTCGACTTGAACAACGACGGGGATTTCGGCGACACGGGCGAATTGATCGTCAGCAACAACCAGCTCCAAGCTCCCACCACGGTCACCAACACGGTCTGGCTGCCGATGGACTCGGTACGGATCGCGATCGCCTACTTCGAAGAGGGCGGCGGCGAAACCATGGAGGCCCGCTACGGCAAGGGCCAGGGCCTCGCCTACCCCGACATGGACCTGATCGGCGGAGCCATCGGGACCTTCACAACCACCCCGCCTGCGGCCAAGCCCGGTTCAGCCGCCCTGTGGTATCTGACCTACCTCGACAACCTCGCGACCGGCAGCGGCACCAACCTCGTGCTGGCGGTTCCGGAGGAAACCGACATCACGACCTTGGATCCCGACTTCCTGGTCTCGCCGGGTGCCAGCAGCGTGCCGCCTTCCGGCACCCCGCGCAACTTCACGACCCCGCAAACCTACACGGTCACCTCGCAGGACCTCTCCACCACCACGGTCTACACCGTGACGGTCTATCGGACCCTCCGCTATGACTTCAACAACGCCACCCTCCAAGGCTGGCGCAACCGGGTCTGGGATCTCGCCGCGAACAGCGGCGCCGGCGGCTGGATCGAACTGGCTCCCAACGCGACCAGCCTCCCGTCTCACGTCAACGGCGGCGCGCTGCAGCCCCCTTCGGCCGCCAACGGGATCTTCGCCCCGCTCAACAGCCAGGTGCGGGTGAACGGCGACATCGACGCCCACCTCAACACCCAGTGGCTGCGCTCCCCGGCGTTCTACCTCGACGCGGTGGCAGACCTGACGGTCGATCTGGGCATGGGAACCGCCAAAGCGCCGGATCCGGTGAACGAATCGGAGATCTCCCACGTGGCGACGCCCGGCGGTGGCTGGAAGGGCGTGGTACTCCGCCGCGACAGCGACGGTGCCTTCCTGCTCGTGAAACCGCGGACCGGTGCCGACGGGGATGTCTTCCGGACCATCACCTTCACCAAGGAAGAACTCGAACCCTTCGACGGCGTGGCCTGCACCTTGGATCTGATCAACTCCGACCGCGGCAGCTGGGGTTGGCTGGCCATGGACAACGTGGTCATTCCAACGACCGACCTGGTGCCGCTCTCGCCCTACGACGCATGGCGGGCCAACTATCCCGCCCTCGTCGGCTCCGAAGCCGGTCCGAATGGCGACGGCGACCGCGACGGCAACAGCAACCTGGAAGAATACGCCTTCGGCACCAATCCGGGCGACGGAAAATCCGGGGTCATCGAGTTCTCCCTGGGCAATGTCACCGCCTACGGCCAGCCGCTGCTCGACAGCAACGGCGGCTACTCCCTGGTCTTCGGCCGCCAGGTCGATTACGTGGCCTTGGGCCTTACCTACACGGTGCAGTTCAGCGCGGACTTGACCGAATGGGTGGACAACTCCACCCCACCCGTGGTCATCGCCGCGGACTCGGAGATCCAGGCCGTGCGGGTCCCCTATCCCGCCACCATCCCGACCACCGGCGGGCCCAAGGTCCCACGCTTCGCCCGCGTCGAGATCACCCTCGACTGAGTCCTTTGCCGGGACGATGAGGATAAGTCCTTAAGCCATTGAACCAAAAGCGCCACGGCCTTCATCGGAGGCCGTGGCGCTGTTCTTTTCTGGAAGCGGCCGGAACTATTTGGAAACCGCCTTGCGGACCGCCTCCACCGAGGGCTCCGCCCCTTGGCCGGGCTCGGTCCACTTGTGGAGCAGGGTGCCGTCGGAGCGCGATTCACCGCCGCTCATCGAGGCGACGAAGTCCCGCGGCCACTCCCAGACCAGCCCGTGCAGGCCGCGGACGCCGTGGAAGTTCGCCGGCATCGTGGCGGCGGCCGGCAAAACGGCCGGCGTCGGCGTCGAATACCACGCGAGGATCTGCTTGCGGAACTCCGGGTCCTTGGTGGCGTCCGCCTGGCGTGCGTCGGCCCGTGCGGCGAACTCCCACTCGTCGAGCGAAGGCAACCGCTTGCCCAGCGACTTCAGATAAGCGCGCGCCGCGAACCACGAGACATTCGTCACCGGCGCGTCGGGCGGAGCCAGCGGCCCGAGTTCGGTGTCGCCCGCCCAGTGCCGCAGGTAGCCGGCGTCGGCGAACAAGGGGTTCACCTGCGAACGCCGCCACTCGGGCCGGGCGGTGACGAAGGCGAGAAACTCCGCGTTGGTCACCTGCCGGACATCGAGTTCGAAGGGCGCGACCTGCCGGACCTGCCCGGCTTTCTCCAGCGGCCGGGTGTAGGGGCCGCCGTCGATCCGCACCATCGCGACCTCGCCGGCAAGCGGAACGACGGACAGCAGGGCGAGCAAGCCGGTGAGGAACGCGTTCATCGGTTTCACTTCTTCACGGTGGCCGCGCGGACTTTGGCCACGTCGGCCGGCTTCACTTCGCCGCCCTGGTTGTCCCACGAGTTGAGGACGAAGGTCATCACGTTCGCGACATCCTCGTCATGGAGCGCCAGCGCCGGCATCACGCTGTTGTAGGTGTTGCCGTTGACGGTGACCTCGCCGGTCTGACCGTGGAGGATCGTCCCGATCGCGCCCTTGTTGAAGGCCCGCGTCAACGCGTGGTCGACCAGGATCAGCGTGCCGGGAGCCTCGCACTTGAACTCGAGGATCGCCGAACCGCCCGCCGGAACCATGGTGGTCTGGACGTTCTCGTTGATCGTCTTGGTCCCGCCTTCGACGTAGACCTTGTCGAAAATCTCACCGATGACGTGGCACGACGACGACAGGTTTGGTCCGCCGTTGCCGAAGAACACCCGAACGGTCTCGCCCTTGTTGGCGACCATCGACTTGTCGCCGGTGATCGCGCCGACCGAGCCGTTGAAGACCACGTAGTCCGGCCGCTCGTCGATCGCCTTCTCCATGTCGAAGGGCTGCAAGCCCTGCTCGCCGTTGCGGCCCTTGGTGTAGAAATCGCCCTGCACCACGTAATACTCCCGGTCGACCTTCTTCAGACCGCCCTCCGGCTCGACATAAATCAGGCCATACATCCCGTTCGCCACGTGCATTCCGACCGGCGCGACCGCGCAGTGATAGATGTAGAGGCCGGGATTCAGCACGCGGAACGAGAAGGTCGAGCTGTGACCCGGTGCCGTGAACGAGGCCGCGGCACCGCCGCCCTGGCCGGTCACCGAGTGAAGGTCGATGTTGTGCGGCATCTTGCTGGTCGGGTGGTTCATCAGGTGGAACTCGACGAAGTCGCCCTGGCGGATCCGGATGAACTTGCCCGGCACGCAGCCGCCGAAGGTCCAGAAGTTGTAGTCGACCCCGTCCGACATCCGCATCGTCTTCTCGATCACTTCGAGCTTCACGATCACCTTGGTCGGGTACTTGCGTTTGATCGGCGGCGGAACGTTCGGCGGATCGGTCAGCACGGCGATCTCCTCGCCGCGGATTTCCGGCGGCAGTTTGATCGCGGCTTCAGCTTTCACTTCCGATGCCGCGTGGCATGGGATCAAGGCTCCCAGGAGGCTGAGAAGGATGGCGGTTTTTTTCATGGTTCGGTTCAGGTTCCAGATTCAGCCGGAGAGTGGCAGCGGCCCGGGCCTATTACCCGAAATAACTTTCTCTTTTTCGTTTTTATGCATCCAGCGCTAAGATGAAGGGAATCCGACGCGGCGAATCGCGGTGAATCGCGGCAGGCCCGGACTGCGGGCGGTCGCCAGCTGCGTTTTTCGATCCGCGAGCCTTGGACTGCTGGCAGCCTGCTGCCGCTTTCGTTTCGCCAGCCTGCTGGCGAGGATCCAGGTTATCCGCCTGGGAGCAGCCTTGCCAGACCGGCAAGCAATGACCCGCGTTGCGGTCCGCCCACCGCGACCGTTCGAAGCAAGCGGGAGAAGCCCGTCGCCCCCGGCGCAACTTGCAAAGTCGCGCTACCCCGGCTTCCGCCGCGGGCAGCGGCGGCGGATCTCCGTTTCGCGGGCCTCCGGCAGGCGCAGTTCGCGCCGCAGCTTCCATCCCCAGAAGGCGAGGATCGCGACCCACAGGATGGCGGCGTAGAGGAAATGGGTGACGCGGACTTTCGGCACGAATTCCGGAGTCAGGCGGGTCGCGGCGGTCAACAGGACCAGCACCCAGACGACGTGGAACCAGCGCAACGGCGAGGCGAGGCGGTCGTGGCGGTCGGCGTGGCCGAGAGTCACCCGGCTCGCCACCGCCAGCATCAGCAGGCCGGCCCCGCCGATGAACATCAGGTGCAGCATCCCGGTGCGCAGCGGCCCGAACCACGCCGCCAGCAGCCAGCCGCCGGCGGCGCAGGGCAGGAACCAGCGCAGCGCGAGGCCGAGGCCGTTGACCTTTCCCCAGCCGACCAAACCCGGTACCGAGCACGCGAGGTAAGGCACCACCACCGCAGTCCGGACGATCATCCCGGCGCGGCCGCCGAAGCGGACCTCGATCCAGAAGCTGCCGATCACCGCCAGCCCGGCCGCGAGCGACGTGAAAAAGGCCCGCCGCCAGCCGGGCGGGATGCCATCGCCGTCTTCGAAGGCGTGCGGCGATTTCCTGCCGAAGAAGCGCGGCAGCAGGTAGGGCGCGACCCCGATCACCGGCAGCCAGAGCAACCCTTGGAAATAGAGCAGCCGCCAGAACAGCCGGACCGGCGCGGTGAAGCCGAGGATCGGATCCATGCTCAGCGCGAAGCCCGCGAGCGCGGCCCCACCGAGGCCGAGCACCGCCACCGGCAGACCGGGCGGCGGCACGTCACCGTCGCCGGTCAGCACCCGGAACAGCAGGCTGAGCAGCACGCCTGACAACCACAGCCCGGCCATCAGGTCGGCGGCCGGGATTGGGTGGAACGCCAGGCAGGCCATCATCGCGACGGCCATCGCCACGTGCCACAGGATCTCGAAACGGCACCACGGGTCCGCCCCGAGCAAGCGCGGGCCCGCGGTGCCGAGGAAGCCGGTGACAAAGCAGCCGCCGAATCCGATCACCATCCAGCGCGCGTGCGCCTCCAGCGGCCAAACCGTCGCCCAGCCCTGGAAATACACCGGCCACAGCAGCACGCCGATCGCCGACGCGAGCACCCCGAGCGGGAAGAACACCCGGAACGGTTCGGCGGCGCAGCGGTCGAGAAAGGCACTCATCTTGGTTCAGCAGAGACTACCGCAGAGGTCCGGAGGTCGCGGAGGATCGCAGAGCAAGAATCCATCAGGATGGAGCAATGAGAACCACGGAATACGCGGAACACACGGAACTGGAAATGTGATTGGATTCGCTTAGAAGACCTCTGAAAAGAGAGCCCAGGGCTCCCCGACTTGCAAAGATTCCGTGCCTTCCGTGGTTCTGATCTCTTTTTGGGGCGATCGAACGAATTCTCCGCGCTCCTCCGCGAACTCGGCGTCTCTGCGGTCGAGGCATCGATCTAACACGCTGCCAGCTCCGCACCGATCTCTTCCTCGGAGAGGTAACAGCCGGGATCGCTGCCCCACAGGTCGCCGTTGGCGAAGGCGGCGCGGGTGCGGAAGCCGCCGCCACAGAGCTTGAACCACTGGCAGCCGGCGCAGCGGCCGTGCATGCGGGCCTTGCGCTGGTCCGCCGACAGCAAGCCGACCGAGCGGATCTCGTCGAGCACCGGCGCGGCGAGTTCGTTGCCACCTTCCCAGATTTTCGAGAAGGCCATCCGCTTGACATTGCCGAGCTGCACGTCCTGCCAGAACTGGTCGGGGTGGACATTGCCCTGGGTGTCGATGTTCGCGATCCCCCGCCCCGAGCTGTTCGCACCGCCGCCGTTCCAACCTAACAGCTGCCTGGCCTGCTCGAGGTTCGGGTGATTCTCGCGTTCCATCCGGACCAGCAGGTAGGCGCCGTCGGCCGGCTGGGTGACGGTCAGCACCTCGCGGTCGATCCCCTTCGCGTGCCAGTCCTCGACCCGTGCGAGCAGCGTGTCGATCGCCCCGCGCGCGGCTTCCGGCTCCAGCACCTGCATCAAGCTGCCGCGACCGGCGGGCACGAGATGATAAAAGCAGACGCGCTGGATTTCCTTCTCCTCGATGAAATCGAGGATGCGTTCGATGTTCTCGACGTTGTGGCGGGTCAAGGTCAGCCGCAGGCCGGTCTTCTGGCCGACCTGGTGGCAGTTGCGGAAACCGCGCACGGCGGAGTCGAAGGCACCCGCCTTGCCGCGGAACTGGTCGTGGATTTCACCGATGCCATCGAGCGAGATCCCGACGTAGGCGACGTTCGCCGCTTTCAACAGCGCTGCCTTCTCCGGCGTGATCAGTGTGCCATTGGTGGAGATCGTCAATTTCAGCCCGTGCTCCGTCGCGAGATCGACCAGATCAAAAAAGCGAGGATGAATCAGCGGCTCGCCGCCGGAAAGCAGCAGCGAGGGGATCTTGTAGCCCGCGAGGTCCTCCACCACGGCCTGCATCTGCTCCCAGTTCAGCTCGCCGGGATACTGCATCGCCATCGAGTCGGAGTAGCAATGGACGCAGCGCAGGTTGCAGGTGCGGGTGATGTTCCAGACCACGATCGGCCGCCGTTCGCGGGCGCTGTTCGCGGCGGCGTGGCCGTGGCCGTAGCGGAGGTTGTCGGCGGGCTGGGCCTGGCCGGTCCAGAGGCGGGTGAGATTGATCATGGGAAAAAGACGAGAAAGGGACGCTTCGCGAAGGGATCGCGGAAAGACGGGAAGGCATCAAGAGGCGCGACCATGGCGTTGCAAGAGAGAACGCCAACTCCGGCATCGAAACCACGCCCCGCGACTCAGGCACTGCGCATATCCTGCTTTTCAGAAAATGCCGAGATCGTCCGCATCGTCGTCGTCCGCGGCTTGGGCGGGAATCGCGGGCTTGAGCTCGTCCAGCCAGGGCCGGATCGCGAGCAGGTCCGGGTCCTTCTTGGCCATCGCCAGCACGGGCGCGGGATCGACCTCGATCGCCTGCAAGATGAGCGCGCGGGCCTCTTCCGGGCGATCCTGGACACAGGCATAGCAGGCCAGGTTGTAGAGGATCAACCCGTGCCGCGGGTGGTGGCGCAGGGCCTTGCGCAGGATGGTTTCCGCCGACTCGATCGAACGTGCGCGGCGCTGCGCGAAGCCGGCCTGGATCCACCAGCCCGGGTCGGACGGCTCCTGCTCGGTCATCGGCAGGCAGATCGCCGAGGCCTCCTCCCAGTTCTTGAGACGGAACAAGGCGTCGACCCGCAGGTGCAGGGCAAGCGAGGAGCTGACCGACAGCTCGTCGAGCTCCGCGATCGCATCCTCCGGCATCCCGAGTTCCAGGAAACCCAGGGCGCGGCGGCAGGCGGCATCGAGATCGTCGGTCACGGCGGCAGCATCACAGGATGCGGGGCTTTCGCAAGGCCACGCCCACCCACCCACCAGCACTTCCAGAAGTCCGATGACGGGAAGATTGACTGTGAGTAACGCGTGAATAACCTCTAATCGGTTCCGGACGAAATTCGGGCTCATGCCGCGTGGTTCTATGAACCCTATACCCGGGGCCTTTTCTTTTTCGGAGGATCGAATCGTGCAAGCGTCGTGAGCGGATGTTGCTGATTCCAGAAGGTGGGCTTTCGCCCCTTGGTCGGGCTGATGAAATCCAAGTCGCTTATCTCGCCAAACTGGGGCCAGAGCACCGACAAAAAGCGCTCTTCCCGTCTCTCGAAGAAACGCTGGAGGGTCCACAAAAAATAATCGACCGCCTGTAGCCCCGCATCGCTGCGAGGGGTCGAGCAACTGACGGTGCGAGCAGGCAAGGGCAGGCCGTAGCTCGCTTCAAATTCGCGCCCGGCATGGTTGATCGCTTTCTCAAATGCCTTCGTCCGGTCACTGCTGCCGCGCTCGGAAAAGCTGATGTCCAGCGTGTCCGCGATCCGCTGGAACTTGTTGAAAAGCTGCCGGACGAGATCGTCGTAGAGCGATTTCTTCTGGTAGGCGTAAGCCTGTGCGCGGGCTTGCCGTTCCGCCACTTCCCGAGCGAGCGCCACTTTGTCCTTCACGACTGCGTAGAAGCGCAGGTTGTCGCCCTCGGATCGCAGGAGTTTCAGCACCTCGTAACGCACTTCCGGCAAATCGTCCTTGGCGTGAAAGCCGAGCGCGGTCTTGCCACCAGCTCATCTGTCGACGCTCAATTCAAAGAAGTTCACCGTCCATTTTCCGAAGAAAATCGGTCGCTTGCTTGTGCCAATACTCATTCGGCGAAGTGGTCGAGCAAATCCGCAACAGCCACTTCCGCGCTGTGGCCGGATCAGGCGTCCGCCCGTTCCCGCTTCGGGCGAGCTGAGCCAACGCCATCATCGCCCGGGGCGCGGAGATACCACCTAAATCGGCCATTTTTTCATACCATGCCGCCGCCTCGATCGGATCGGAAACCGGGGTGCCGCGCCGCTCCAGAATGCTCCCGAGACGGCTGTAGCTGTCGGTGAGTCCGAGTTCCGCCGCCCGCCGCAGCAGGGGAAGCGCGCGCTCGGGCATTTTCAGGTGGTCGTCGTACACTCCCGCGGCACTGATCCATCCCGAGTGGTGCCCGGCCTCCGCCGCCTTCAAAAACCATGCGATCGCCTGCTCGTAGTCTCGGTCGACACCTTGCCCTTCGCGATAGGCTGACCCTAGAAACCACATGGCCCCGCCGTCGCCCAATTTGGTTGCTTTCCGCAACCATTCGACGCTTGCTTCCCGCTCCCTCGGGTTCTCCGATTGTTTCTTGCACAGGGCCAAACGCAGCATCGCCCGGGCGTAGCCGGCCGTCGCCGCCCGCTCGTACCAGGATTCTGCGGTCGCACGGTCGCGCTCGACGCCGCGGCCGCCTTCGAATGCAAAACCCAGTGCATACCAAAGTCGAGGTCCTCCCTCTTCGGCGTGTTCGAGCAGTGCGGCGACTCGCGGCTCCCAGCAACGGCGCACCTCGAAGGTCGCCAACATCCGCTCGTCGGAGTCCTCAATCCAGTGGAGGCCGTGCCAGCGCTGGACGAGAAGCTCGAAAGCTTTGAGAGCTTCTTCCAGGCTCATGACGCGGGGGCGGTGAAGGCACCCGGCCAGCCGCCGTGGGCTTCGATGACCTGGTCGATCTCGGCCATCAGGCGGATGGTTTCGGAGAGGGCGACGACGATCTTGTGGTAGTGGGCGATGTCTTCGGTGGAGAGGGTGCGGCCCTTGCGGTCCTTCAGCCACTTCTCGCAGACCTGGTAGCCTCCGATATGGAAGTTCCAGACCTTCTCCGGCACGCCGCGGAAGCCGGAGCTGCCGGGCGTGGTCGCGCCCTTCTTGCCGGCGGAATCGAGCCAGACGGTGCCGTCGGCCCAGCCGGGCTTGGTGACGAGCTTGGAGGGGCCGGTGAATTCGGTGATCGGAGTGTCGAGCTTCGGCGATTCCAGCAGGTGCAAGGCGGTGAGTTCGCCGCCAAGCCAGGCCAGCGCGCGGAACAGCTCCAGGTTCCCGGTCAAGGGCAGGCGCGGGAAGTCGATCTTCAGGAACTCGGCGTAGCGGTTCCGGTAGCCGGGGCTGTGGAAAACGGCGTAGGCGTAGTGGAAGATGTCTTCGGGCGTCAAGCCGCGCGGAACTCCGTCAGCGGCCTGCGGCATCTGAAGGTAGCTGGCGAAAGCCTTGAGAAAAGCCGGTGCGAAATTCGGATGCTGGTTGTTGTCGTCGAAAAGCAATGACCGCTGCGCTCCACTGCTTGGCGCAGTTATTAGCGGGAAGACGTAATTCACGTCGTAGGCGCTGACGCTCTTGTGCGCGGGAGGCAGACGCGAAACGAACACCGAGAAAATATCTTGGGTAATCCGCGTGGTGATGAGTGCCTTGTTGCCTCGAACGTCGAGATGGCGCGTCAGTTCCGGTCGCGGCCAATCCACCATCCAGTCGGCCCAATAAACTTGGCGCTGATCAAACGGGCGATAAAGACAGCGTCGCACATGGTCGCATGAATGCTTGTCTGATTGAACACGCTTGCGTGCACTAGGAACCTTCCAACCCCGAGTATCTACATCCGGATACTTGGCGGAGCCGCTGCCATCAAAATACTTCGTGCGAATCTCAGAGTCGGAGAGCTTGGGGTTTGCGAAATCGGCGATGCGTGAGAGCAACGCCTCCTTGTCGAAGTCCACAACGAAGTGATCTCGCGCGGTGATGAACCCGGCGCTGTTCACCGGCATGGCTTCACTGATTTTCCAGCCTCCGTCGTATTCCGCGCGGCAGTCCGTATTCTGCGGTTCGAAGAAATAATAAGGAGAG
>CAMCYK010000008.1 GCA_945883695.1 Akkermansia muciniphila
CGGCAAGCTACATCCTCAAGGAGGAGTTCCGCCTGATTTACAACACGACGCTGAGCATGGATTGGGCGCAGAAGAGGATGCGGCAATGGTGCACCACGGTCGAGGCCTCCGGCATCGCTCCACTGATCCACTTCGCCAAGGGCCTGCTGAGGGACCTGCCGGCCGTGACGGCGTTCTTCAAACACCGGATCACCTCCGGACGGATCGAGGCCTTCAACAACCAGATCGCCCGGCTGATCCACCGGGCCTGCGGCATGACCAACCTCAAACATCTGTTCCTCAAAATGCGGGCTCAATCGATCAAGCAAATCTGACGGAGAGCCTGATTTTCTTGGCCCGGGCTTCCTTGAGCCAGTCGGGAAACTCGTTGAGGAGCCGCTCGTATCTCCTTGGAAATATTGCAGGGAGGCCCTGTTGAACGTGGACCAACTATGGACCACTCCCCGATTAGGAAGCGCCCGGTTCGAAAACCCACGGTGCCCTTCCTTCGTCAATCTGCCGATGGCGACCAATCAGCGGCAACCATCCGCCCTGGAAAGCGCATCATTGATCTCCTTGATGAGGGTTGGGGGCGAGATCCCGAAAGCTTGCGCAAAACGGAACACCACATCCAGCGATGGTGTCCGGATCGCTTTTTCAAGCCTCGAAACGTAGCTTCGTTCCAAGCCGCAATAGCCTGCAAGATCCGCCTGGCTCCACCCCTTGCGAATACGTCGCCGGGTGATGACCTCGGCGAAGCAAGAACGGAGCTGGTCGGAATCATGCAAGCGACCAGCTTGCAAGGATCAATCCCAACAGTCGCGGTGACTATTGGCCCCGCTCAAGCCCTCTTGCCGTTGACGCTGCAAGCGATTACCGACCAAATCGTAACGCGATCTGCCATATCATCCCCGAATCCGGGATCGACAACCCTCAAATCCCATTAAGAATCAATCCTGTCATGAAGAGCCAACCTATCGCTCTCGCCCTCCTCGCGGGAATTTTCACTGTGGTCGCCCAAGAACCCGCTCCCGGGTGGGACGTGGAAATTCCACCTCTTGTGGTCGTGGAGGCCCCAGCCAAGCCCGCGGAGGAACCCGCCCCCATCGAATTCGAGGTTCTCAGTTCCAATACGAAGAAGGTCTTCGTCAGCGAGGCTCCCGAGATGGCCGACCTTCCACCGGTCGAAGGAATCATCAAAGTGACGGTTGAAAGAGTCGCCGATCCGGGACTGCCAGATCTCACCCAGCCATTGCCGGCGCTTTCACCGACTGACCCGGAAGTGATTGCCCGCCTCCAAGAGTTGAAGAAAACCTACCGCGGTTCTGAATTGGTGTTTCTCAGTGCATCGGTTCACCAAGCTCACAAGGATGCGGGGGAGGCCCGGACGCTGGTGGAGATCTATCCCAACGGTAAAGTCGGGAAGAAAGTCGCCGCATGGACCAACCTGAACCTACTTCACCTGACTGGCCACGGCCTCTATCGCGTCAACTCCGAAGACGGCACCTACAAGGATTACAGCATTCTCATGGGCATCAGCCCGATTTACGGTGACATGAGGCAACGCATGGCTGCCCGTGTCGGCCGCGAGGTCGAGGAACCTCACATTCCGGCATTGCCCGCCCTGGCGACCGCTGGCCCATCGTTCGCCTTGGTCGAAGGCGACGTCGAAAGCCCTGCTTTCGACACCTTGGAGCAGATCCATGATCTCTTCCGAAAATCGGGTGACGTCTTGAAGGAACAGTATTTGGCCCGGGAGCAGGCGCGGCAGGAGCGGAAGGCCTTCCTCTTGGCCAACCCGGAAGAGCCAAAAGATGTGACCATCCGCGTCTGGCGCCGCTCTGCCAACAACTCCCAAATGGAGGGAAGCCGATGAGACCGACTTCTTCGCTTCACCAGGGTTTCCTGTGCGTTGCCGCGCTGACGGGTTCTCTTCTCGCGGATCCCACTCCTCAGCCACAGGTGGTGCTCACACGGGGAGCTTCGGATAGTTGGATCGCCGAATGGGAGTCGATCGAGGACCGCACCTATTTCATGCAGTGGTCGCACGACCTCAAGAAATGGCAATATCTGCCGCTTATTGAGGCGAGCGATGATCTCGTACATAGTTATGGATTCACCTCCTCCAGCGAAAAGTTCTTCATCCGCCTGAAGTACACGGATCAGGTTGTGGACAACCCCGACACTGAGGACTTTGACGGCGACGGTTTGACCAATGAGGAGGAAATATACCTTTATGGCACTGACCCGTTCAATCCCGACACCGATGATGATGGCCTCCCTGACGCATGGGAAGTCCGCTTTGGATTAGATCCCAACGACGACGGCAGCATCAACGTCAACAACGGTCCCAACGGAGACCCTGACACGGACCAGCGAAACAATGCCCAGGAGCTTGCGGACGAAACAGATCCATCAACTGCCGACGATCCCGAGACCCCGCCGTCGGCGCCCGGCGATTACCCGGAAAATCCTAACCTGCCCGAAGATCCCAATGAACAATTCGAAGCCTCATATGTCGATGTGACAGGCAATGGCGAGGAGGACGAGATTATTTCAAAGACTGAAACCGTCACCATTCCGGCGGGAAGAAGTGCCATCGTTGTGGTTGCGGTTGGGAGCGAGGAATACCCTTTCTTTACCGGGGACTCCTCGGAATACAATGATACCCTTGAATGGGAAATTATTCCATCAGAGGGCGACAATGTTTCTGGCAGTATCAACGTCAACCAACGGCACGGGGATTGGGAAGAAGCGGAGGGTTCCGACCATCCGGAGATCTTGGGAATAGAGCCGGGGCACATCGAAGTGGCTCGTGCGTTCAATGCCCCCAGCGACGCTCCATTGACATTGGAAATCACATTGAAAGCAACCAATGTTGGTGACGCCACTCTCGCCAGCTATATCACCGCGGGAATTCTTCCGGTAGAACCGGTGGAACTCCATCCGATTCTGCTAGATGGCAACGTTGTAGGTAATGGTCCTGGTCAGCCGATCCCCGGTTCCGAGCTTCCCCGTTTGGGAGGGGGGAAAACTAATGGCATGACCGAGGTATCCCCCTTCGCGGACCGAATCGCTCACCGGGAAATTAAAATGAGGGTAGTGGGCGGTGAGTTCCTTGAGGACAGGAAAATCACTTGGACCCTCGATCCCTTGTTTCAGCGGGACGCCGGACCATTCTTCCGGGGAACTTGGGCACGGAGTCCGAACCACCAGAATCGCTACGAAGTTTCCGCGGCATACGGGGCCAATGGTTTTCAGGCGGTGAACCAATCTTCCGCCCGGAATGTGATCAATGAAGACGGGGAAAGCGCCATCCGAGTGAACATGCCGCCCATTGGCTTCAACAAGGGCCGGGTAAGGATCGAGATCGAGGATGTCGAAGGGGATCCAGCCAATGTCATCGATATGGAGGTACCCGCAGTCGTGGTGCTTGATGCCGGGCACGGCGGACGCGATTCCGGGGCGATCGCCGGACCAAACAATGCACCCACCCACAGGGAATCGGATCTCGCCTTGGATTACACGCTGGAAACAAGGAATCGCTTGCTTGATGATCTTTGGGAATTGGCTCCGTTCCATCGTGTGATCCTGACACGGTCAACTGATGTATTTGTCGAAAGAGAAGAACGCCCTGCTCGCGCTAGGAACAATGGAGCAGATATTTTCCTCAGCATTCATCTAAACTCCGGTGCAGCAACAGCTCGTGGGTGCGAAACCTTAATCCAAGGTGTGAACAACGTGAATACTCTCCATGACACCGCATTCGCGGAATTGATCCAAGCCGCATGCGCTGCTGCCGTCACAGTACAGAGAGTCCCGGGCGTGAAGGATTACATGTATAGCCACTCAAAGAAAAAGAATGTTCCCAGCACGTGGGTAGTCCTGAACGATGGTCTGCTCGGCAACGTTGGCGGAGCCCAACCCTACATCAACATTCGTTCTGTGATTTCAGAGATCGAGTTCATTTCCAATGCAGACGCCCGTGAGGTAGTGGCGGGAGCGAACGGAGTGGCTACCCGTCAGACTTATGCGGAAGGGGTTGCCGGAGCGATCATAACTGATATACTTGCAAGACCATGATCCAAAGGAAGGCCATCTTCTGGGCAGTGTTGTTGCCCGCATTCCTACTGCCCGCGTGCGAGAACAAGGAAGCCGCGAGTTCCCAGGCGGAAAACACCGCTCCGAAACGAGAGCCGTCTCGGAGCGAGATTCCGACGGAAGAGTCCGGCGTGATCACAACCGGTGACCCAGCGACTGACTATGATCCCTCCAAGGATTACAAGAACAAGAAAGGCTTGGCAATGGATCGCACGCCAGAAGTCCAAAAAGCCCTGACAGCCCCGCCTCCAGCTTGGCTTTCGTTTGGAAAGGACATTCACCCGGAGTTCGCCGAAGGAAAATCGACAGAAATTGATTGGATGGTCGAGAATACCTTCAACGAGCAAAAAGCTCCCCATAGAGTTTCAATCGATGGCAAAACCACCCCCGGAAATGAAGTGAGATGGAGCCGCGCAATCCTCTCTCCAAGCGGGGGAAAGGCGCTGTTCGTTCCCATGGACTACCTTGAAGGATCCAACGTCTTCAACATAGTCGAAGGGGAGATCGACGAACAATCCGGGCAAGCTATTCCTTCCATCAATTATGATGATCCCCGGAGATGGACTATCGGATGGAAACATTTTCTTTCCAAATCAACCATCGTTGGAACGGTCAATGAGGAGGATTTTTCAGGCCACACGACGGTAAGAAGCTCAATTTACACATACGATCTTCAAACAAAAACCCTTTCGCGAATAAAAGTTCCCGACGCTATCCAACAAACGCTTAACAATGGCATTAACATAGAAGCCGTTTCGGAGTTTGCGATTCTTGTTTCATCCGACAACGGATATTATACCATAGTCCTGAAATAATATGAAAAGTTTCAAATCAGCCTGGATCGCGGGCGCTATGATAAGTTGCGGTAATCTCCATGCCGCTGTCGTCGCATTCGACTTCGCATTCTATGACACCACAAGTGTCCAAATCGGCTCCGGCGTTGTCTCCTTTGAGGATTATTCCGGTTCCGGCTCGTCGATCAAATCATTCCGCTCCGTTGCCCAATATTCCTGGCAGTTCGACATCCAGTCAGCCGGCATCGCGATCAGCTCTTCCCAAGGAGACGGGATCACTCTTGGCCCGATCCAAAGTCAGGGGTTCGTCATTCAGCAGGCGGGTAACTCGACAAAAAGCCTAAGTTTTTTTGACAGGACGGGCAGTGGGATTTTCGCATCCGATAACCTCGGGGGCATCAGGTTCACGTCCTTGTCCAATAATGTGGATTTCATCTCCAACGGAGAATTTGTGGGAAGCGGCTATTTCACAGCCCTTTCAGAATCTCAATCTTAACTCGGTACCGGAACCGACCACTTCCGGATCGGCCCTGCTCGCCGCCTTCGGACTGCTTCGCCGCCGGCGCAACTGAAGACTTGGGGTTCGCGAGAAGCCACACCGCTCTGGCCGTGACCGGTATCACGGGTGCAGGTGTGATCGTGAAGGGACTGATCGTCGGGACCATGAAACTAGGCACGAAAAAACTCGTGGCTACTTCAGCAAAGTTTGCGGAGAAACTCCGCAGCAACCTGCGTCTGCCATGGACTTTGTGAGGAGGTCCGCCAGCAGCCGAAGGCCCTTAGGTCGTACTCCATCACTCCAAAATTCGTCGGTAAAGATGTAGGCACCGGATGCTTCCCTTTCAACGACTTTGATCGAGCCGGGAACCTCTTCATAGAGGCGATTAAATGACCAGTTTCCGTCCTTCTCTGGATTTACTGTCTCGGGAAGGTTTTTCAAAACGGCTTCAGCCAACTTGGGCACCAGGTGCGGACAGAACCGATAGCGGAACAAATGCGTGGCAAGTTCATGTCGGATCTTCTCCCGATTGAAGCGCCAAACTACCTTGGGTCCCAGTAAACCGCCCTTTTCCCACGCTCCGTAGGAGAACCAATCCGCCCACTCCGTCCAATCCATCCGGGCCTGCTTGCATCCCCATGGATTGATTCGGTTCTCGTCCTTTCCGAAACAGTATTCGATTGGCCGGTAGGCGGTTTTGCGTTGTGCGGCACACCATGCAAATCCAAAGATTTCATCCCACAGCTTTTCCTCACCGTCTTGGAATGCTCTTTTGTTACGAACTGCACCAAGAGCCTCAGCCAAGGGAAGGGCATCAACGAGTTTGCCCGAAGGGTATGTCGCCAAGTGCCAAGTCTTTTTAAGCTTCTGGCATTTTTGATACCCATGCGAAGATTTTGCGACTTCTAGAGCTTTTGAAAATGAAGCTGCGGTAGAGTCGGCGAATTCAATGGCAATGCCCGAGCGTGGGATATCAAAGTCCACTTGGACGGAGGTGTCATTCTTGTCCAGCGTTGTGCCACAGCCCGGGCAGAATCTCGCGTTGCTTACTGCTGGACTCCCGCAGAAGGTGCATACTTTTCCCGTCTGCTTCAGCGAGGCGATGACCTCCTTCTCCAAGCGATCAACTTGTTCTTGGGTGACTCCTATCATGAGGCAGAAATCACCTATTAATCTCGCTTCAGTGTCATCCAGGTCATCATCAGCATAAGCGACGCGCAACATCATTTCCAAGTTCGTCACTTGATCTGAAAATGTTCCAACTGGCGTGAGCTTGTATTCGTTGGATCCAACAAGTGTCAATGCCTTGTTGAAATCACCCTTTTTAACCTTCATCTCTGTGCGGAAGGATTCGAGTTGACCTAACTCCGAAGCCGATAGCTTGCCGTCGGCGTGCGCAACCAATGCGATATTCGCGAGGAAAGGGATGGGGTCTGTAATCATCGCGTGCCTTTTGTTGATCAAAATGCTCACCCCTCGCTGGCCCGGATCTTGAAGCCGCCGTTGTCGCCGCGGTTGATCGTGAGCTGGGCGTTGCAGCCGGGGCAGACGCTTTTGCCGTCGTCCTGGCGGGCGCCGCCGCAGAAGACGGTGCCGCAGTTGCCGCAGGAGCCGGCGCCGGGGCTGCCGCAGTGCGGGCAGTCGGGGCAGCCGTTGACGACCCGCGAGTCGACCGGCGGCAGCCGCCCGCCGCGCTCGCCGAAGTCGGCGTTCTCCTGGTCGAGCTTGTGGGCGGCGGTCGGGTGGTAGATCCCGTGGTGGGGGTCGAAGCCGTAGCGCATCAGATAGGGCAGGCGCTTCACCCCGCACAGTCCGTAAAGGAAAAGCTGGCGCGGCGGGCCGTCGTTGCGGTGGTCGCTGCCCCAGTGGGTGTCGTCGACCTTCTCGATCGACAGCGGCAGTTTCGCCAGCATGACCTCCTTCTCGTCGCCGTCGGCCACGCCCATGCTGGCGGTGCTGAGGGTGTCGCTGATCCAGACGAAGAGCTTGGCCCAGCCCTGTTCGTCGGTTTGATGGAGGTTGAGGACGATGTCGGTGACTTCCTTGAGTCCCGCGAAGTCGATGTCGTCGCCCGCGCCGATGGCGTAGAAGTTGCCGATGCTGGCGGTGTTGTGCAGCTCCTTGAGGGGGGGGCGCCAGTCGTCGCTCGGCTGGCCGTCGGTGATCAGCACGATGATCGGGCGGAAGTCGCCCTTGGAGCCCGGCTGGTTGCGGCGGACTTCCTGCAGGATGCGTTCGGCGAGCAGCAGCAGCGCGCTGCCGAAGGCGGTGCCGGGGCGGACCCGGAGCTTGGGGACCTGGACCTCGTCGAGCGGCTGCAGCGGGGTCTTGAGCTCGGCGCGGCTGTCGAAGGTGATGAAGGAAAGATAGGCCGTTTCGAGCGCGTGGGGATTGCGCTGGAGGGTGCGGACCATGGTTTCGATGCCGGTCTGGACGCCCGTCATGCCGGCGCCGATCATGGATTCCGAACAGTCGATCAGGACGTAGATGGGGAGGCGGCGCATGATGCTGGGAGGGCTGGGGTTAAACGTTGGCCATTTGGACGTGGACGAGCCGGCCGCCGTCTTCCGGGCTGAGCAGCAGCTTCTGGTCGTTTTCGAGGACCACCTGGGTGCCGGGCGGGAGCGGAGTGCCTTCGCCGGTGGTGACGTCTTTCAATCCGGCCAGCGTCTGGTTGACCAGCAGCCAGCGGCCGCCGTGGAAGACGAAGTAGCCGACCGGGCGTTTCTGTTCCGCGGTGAGACGCTCGTTCGGGAAGACCGAGCGGGAGACATGCCATGGATAGAGATATTGGTTCGAATACACCATCAGCCGGTGGTTGTCAGACAGGAACTTCCCGCCGCCGCGCGACGAGTAGAGGTTCAGCACCGGCAGCGGGCCGACGAACGCGGTGCCGCAGAAGGGGCACTTCGGGCGGGTGGAGTTGTCGAAGACGAACCACTTCTGGTCGCAGGCCGGATTGGCGCAGGGCTGGATCAGGTCAACGGTCTTGACCAGCGCGCGCTCCATGTCATCGGCGGTCGGCCGCAGCGAGGGATCGTGGAGGCCGGCGATGAAGGCGCGGTCGAAGATTTCCTTCAGGTAGGGTCCGCAGATTTCGTACGGGATGCGCGAGGCGTCGGCGAAGGGCAGGAAACCCGGCTTCATCGAGCTGGGGTCGGGGCGGTTGGAGGGGTCGCCGGGGTGCTCGACGAACAGCGCGTGGGCGCCCATCGCCAGCTCCTCGTCGCGCTGGGCGTCGGCGTCGTGGATCTTGCGGCCGCGCAGCGGGTGGCGGTAGAGCAGATACATGTAAACCAGCACCGCCAGGGCGTGGCGGTCGGTCTCGATCCGCGGCAGGAATTTCGCCGCGTCGCCGACCGGCAGCTTGAGGGTCCGCATGACTTCCGGGGCGATGAAGTCGGGAGTGCCGACCACGTCCGGCGGATACTTCTGCGGGACCACCAGGGTGTCGATGTCGATGATGCAGGCGTTGCCGCCGGCGGGGTCGACCAGCACGTTCTTGTAGGAGAGGTCGGAGTGGGCGAGGCCGGCCATGTGGAGTCGCCGCACCGCGCGGGAGATCTTGATGCAAGTGGTGAAGTAGCTCAGCCAGTTGCCGCGTTCGCGCGGGTCGAGGTGCTTCTGCTGGTGGTTGGCGGAGGCGAACCACTTGCCCTCCTTCTCCTTGCCCTTGATCCCCAGGAAGTCGTTGTTCTTCGAGCCGTGCTCGAAAAAGAAGTGGGATTGGTAGGTCGGCATCACCACGCCGACCATGCCGCGTTCCTCGATGATGTGGCTGGGCCAGCAGAACAGCGGCTCCCAGTAGGCGCCGCCCTCCTGTTCGAAGATCCGCGGGCGATAGACGTTGGTGATGTTCTTCAGCCGCTCCATCGCGTTGAGGTCGGGCGTCTTGCGGTACCAGCCGACGACCTGCCTGCGGTCCTTCGAGAAGAAGACGTCTTTCATCCCGCCGGAGCCGGCCGGGGCTTCGTCGTCGAATTCGAAGGGGGTGCCGTCGGTCGACTTGAGGCGGATGATGCTCATGGCGGGGAGAACAGGGCGGGTGAGGTGGCGAGGACGAGGGTGCGGTCGTCGTGGTGGCCGGGGGAATGGAAGCCCATCCAGTCGAGCAGCGCGGCGGCGGCGGCTTCGCGTGACCCGCTGCCGGCCATGGCACCGCGGATTTCCTGCCACAGCGCGTCCCAGGCGGCGGGGTCGGCGAGGGCGGCGTCGGAAGTGAAACGGGGATCCGAGATGCCGTCGGTGACCAACAGCAGGGCATCGAAGGACGGCACGATCGCCGCCTTGATCCGCGCCATGATCGCCTCGCCGGTGGCCAGCGCTTCCCGCATCGTGAGGAATACGGTCTGGCCGGCGAAGTCGCCGCCGTCGGGGGTGGTCAGCAGGCAGGTCTCGCCGCCCGCGACGAGGGCGGCCGCGCCGTCGCCGACCGAGAAGGCGGCGACGAACCAGCGGCCGTCCGCCAGCGGATGGAGCAGCGCGGTGATCAGGGTGGTGTGGAAATCCCGCGCGGTCGCCTGGCACGCGGCGGCCTGGTCATCGACCGCCCGGCGGGCCACCAGGGCGGCGCTGCCGAAGAGTTGATAGAGCTCGGCCCGCACGGCGGCGATCGCCGCCGCGTCGTCGGGGGCGAGGGCCTGGGCCCCGGCCAGCCGGGTCAGCGGATTTTCCTGCTCGTCGGTGAAGTAGGCCTCGAGATGGCGCTTCACGGTGTCGCAAACGACCTTGGAGCCCTGGCGGGAGAATTTCGCGCTGCCCGCGCCATCGGCCACGGTCAGCGAATACCAGCCGTCGCGGGGGAACCAGGCCATCGCCAGGTCGTCGTCGCGATAGCCGCCGACATGGGCGTGGGAGCGGCCGCGGAGGCTGGCACCGAGGACGGTGAGCGGGCCATCCACGAGGAACCCGCTGGCGTTGTCCGGCTTGGCAAACGGGCCGTCGGGGTCCGACGGGGTGTTCTTCCACAGCGAGCGGGGATCCGGGTTGATCGTGAGGATCGCGCCGAGGTCGATGAAGGCCGCTTGCCCGGCTGCGGGCCGGGTCGTGTGCCAGCGCAGGCGGATTTCGAAATCGCCGGATGCCTGCGGGGTGCCGCCGAGTTGACCGGCGTCGAGCGTCAGGCCGGCCGGCAGCCCGTCGAGCGGCTCGATCCGTTCGGACGGCGGCATTTGCTCGCCGAGCAGCGAGAACAGGTCGGCGGAATACCCGCGGGCGACCATGGCGTTGGGCAGCCGGATCGCCGGAAGGCGTGGCGCGGGTTCTTCGGCAGGCTCTTCCGCCGCGGGTTCCGCCGGGGGAGCGCACTCGCCGGCCGGTGCCTCGACCGCTGCGGTTTCCGGGCCCGCTGCTGGGGATTCGGCAGGCTGCTCCGGAGCGGCTCCGAGGGACGTGGAGAGCTCGGCCAAGGTCGGGGCTTCGCCTTCCGGGCCGCCATCCAACAGCTTGTCCAGCAGTCCGATGAACGCCGCCGGCCAATCCTTCGCCGCGGGATGTTCGGCGAGTTGCTGGGTGCGGCGGCCGGGCCGGGCGGGAGCCTGGTCGGTGACGATCAAATGCAGCACCGCGCCGATCGCCTGCACGTCGCGCGTGCGGGTTTCCTCCGGTGACTCGCCCGCGCCGTCGGGGTAGTAGGTGAAGGCCTCGCCAGGGTCGGGCAGGCCGGCTTGGTCCAGGAAATGCCCGAGGTCGATCTCGCCGGTTGGCGCGACCATCAGCCGGCTCGGCATCACCGCGCCATGGGTTTTGCCGGAGCGGTGGAGTTCGTCGAGGGCGTCCAGCAGCGGCTGCAGCAGCCGCGCGGGCTCGGCGACGAATTGCGGGTGCCCCCTCTTCAGGAAGAGGTGGAGCGGCTGTCCCGGCACGACGGTTGGGGTGAAGGTCTGGTCGAGGGACATGGCGCGGTCTTCAGAACACCAGGTTGACCTCGGGCGGCGGCGGCGGGAGCTGCAGCTGGCTGGTGCCGCCCGCGCTGACATTGCCGGCCGCCACGCTGGCGGAAACCCAGCGGAAGAAGCTGACGAAGCCGTTGCCATCCATCGTTTCCAAGGTGACCACGTGATCGGCGAGGGCTTGCAGGTCCTCCTTGCGGGCTTTCGGCCCGGCGGCGCAGGCGATGATCGAGCCGAATCCGCGCTTTTTGACCTGCGGGATCATCTCCTTGTAGAGCTGGATGTCCGAGGGCACGCCGTCGGTCATGATGAAGAGCAGGGGACGCCAGTCGCCTTTCTGCTCGCCCTCGCTGCGCAGGACCTCGGTATCGACCCGCTGGCAAAGCGCCTCGAGCGCCGCGCCGAGATGGGTCGGCCCGGAATCCGGGCAAACGATCTCGGGCATCTGGAGGTGTTCCAGGCTGCTCAGCGGCACCACCACCTTCACGTCGCGGTCGAAAGTGATGATGGACAGGTGGAGCGACTCGAGCGCGTGGGGATCCTGACGGAGCCCGCCGAGCATCGCGTGGATGCCGGATTTCACGGATTCGAGCGGCTCGCCTTTCATCGAGCCGGAGGTATCGAGCAGCAGGTAGACGGGCAGGCGGCGCATGGCTTGGAAAAAGGGTGCGGGAGCGGGAGTCGGGCGGGAATCAGGTGACGATCTTGATTTCCGGCGGCGGTGGCGGCAGTTGGTCGAGTCCTTCGACCTCCTTGCCGGCGGTTTCCACCGCCTTGCTGTTGTTGCTCACCGAAGCGGAGACCCACTTGAAGAACTTCGACATGGCGGTGGCGTCGGAGGTATCGAGCTGGACCACCGCCTCGCCGGCGATGGCGTGGAGCACTTTCACGGCGCCCTTGTTGACGGCGCAGGCGACGACGATGCCCCACTTCTCCTGCTGGAAGCGCTGGAGGCCCCGGTACCAGTCGTCGGTCGGCGCGCCGTCGGTCATCAGGAAGACCATCGGCTTCCAATCGCCTTTTGCAGTGGCGGTGGTCTTGGCCAGCGCGCCGGACGCGACCTTGGCGACCAGTTCGAGGGCAGCGCCCAGCGCGGTGGCGCCGGAGGCGGTCAGCGGCGGCACCTGGAAGGCCGCCAGTTCCGTCAGCGGCACGGCTTCGACGGCGGTGGAACCGAACGTGATGACTGAAAGATAGGCGGTTTCCAGCGCATAGGGATCCTGCCGCAAGGCGGAAACCAGCATCTGGACGCCGTTCTTGACCTGCTCGATCGGTTCGCCGGACATCGAGCCGGAGGTGTCGAGCAACAGGAACACGGGAAGTCTTCTCATGGCTTCCCGGGACGGAGGAGTTGAACTGGCTGCGGGTGGGTGACCATCGGTTGAGCGCGGCCCATCATCGGAGCCTGACGTAGGCTACGGACTCGGGCAGGGAGGGGGAAGCAAGAAAGAGCCCTCAGGCTTCTTCTTCCTCAGGTTTCGGGAATTTGAGCGACCAGCCGATACCGGTGCCGAGGATCAGGGCCACGATGCTGAGGCTCACGACGTTCGGGAGATGATAGTGGAAGGCGGCACCGATCAGCTTGCAGGACACGAACACCAGCAGCAGCATGACGGCCTTTTCCAACGCCCAGAACTTGTTCTGCGCGGCGACCAGCAGGAAGTAGAGGCTCCGCAAGCCGGCCGCCGCCCACAGGCTGGAGGTGATCATCAGATAGGGATCGCGGACCACGGCGATGATCACCGGCATCGAGTCGAAGGCGAACACGACATCGCAGACCTCGATGCAGATGAGGCAGAGGAAAAGCGGGGTGACGCCGTGGTGGAAGAAGCGGTGGGACTCGATCGACGGGTTCACGTGGGCGAATTTCTTCACCAGGTTGACCGACCAGTGGTTGGTGTAGTCGACTTCCTCGTCGTTACCGCCGCTTTGCCACATCTTGTAAACGGTCCAGAGGACCACCAGGGCGAAGCCGATCAGCACGTAGGGGCTGAGATTGACGATGATGGCACCGATGCCGAGGAACAGGATCCGGAAGACGATGGCACCGAGGATGCCCCAGTAGAGGATCCGGTGCTGCAGCGGCTGATTGTGCTCCAGGGTCAGGCCGAACGACTTGAAAATCAGGAAGAAAGCGAAGAGGTTATCGACCGCGAGGGCTTTCTCCAGGACGTAGCCGGTGACGTAAAGGCTGGCCGCCTCGCCGTCGCGTTCCCACCAGATGAAGCCCGCGAAGGCCATCGCGCAGGCGATCCAGATGGCCGACCACGTCGCCGCGTCCTTCATGGTGATGGCCTGGCCGGCACGGTGGGACCGCAAGTCGATCCAGATGGCGATCAGGAAGGGCACGAGGAACGCGAGGATCTCGAGACCGGTGATGCCGGCGAATGAACGGAACGATTGTTCGAGCATGTGAGCGACAGCGGCGGGCGTGGTAGCCCGTCGCGCGACGTGGGGCTAGATGGACGAGAGCCACGGGGGATCGCAAGCAGCAAATAATTGCGGCGGTAATTGGTGGCGGCGCGGGTTGCCCGTGTCACCGCCGCAAGGTCGGGCGGCTCCCTTCCGTTGAAGCCGGGCCGTCGCTACGGATGGCTTTTCTCAATTCCCACCACCATGAAACCGCTCGTGCTCCGGGTCGCTTCGGCGATCGTCCTTTCCGTGTCATTTTGCCGGGCCGAGGGTCCGTTCCTGAGCCCCGTCTTCACCGATCACATGGTCCTCCAGCGGGACCGCAACGACGCGGTCTGGGGCTGGGCGGAACCGGGCGAGAAGGTGACGGTGACGATCGCCGGCCAATCCGCTTCCGCGGTCGCGGGGGCCGACGGCCGCTGGCAGGCGCTGCTGCCGCCACTGCCCGCCGGCGGTCCGCACGTGATGACGGTCGCCGGGCCGGAAACCGTGACCTTGCAGGACATCCTGGTCGGCGACGTCTGGATCTGCTCCGGGCAATCGAACATGGAATGGAATGTCGCCAATTCGAACGACGACGCCGCCGAGATCGCCGCGGCCAACCACCCGCGGATCCGTTCGATCACCCTGCCCCACGTGACGGCGGCCCAACCGCAGACGACTTTTTCGAGCTCCGGTTGGCAGGTCTGCTCGCCGGAGACGGCGGGTGATTTCACGGCGGTCGGCTACTACTTCGGGCGCAAGCTGCACGAGGAGCTGGAGGTGCCGATCGGGCTGATCCACACCTCGTGGGGCGGCACCATCGCGGAGGCCTGGGCGAGCCGGGAGGGGCTGGCGCCGCTCGGCGATTTCAACGCGGCGCTGGCGGAACTCGAGCGGCAGTCGCAGGCCGCCGCGGCGACCGCGGACCCGCAGGGCGATTGGTTCGCCAAGCACGATGCCGGCACCAAGGAAGGCTGGTCCGCCGAGGGCTTCGCCGACGAGGCCTGGCCCGCGATCGAGCAGCCGCTGCAATGGGAAGGTTCGCCGGTGGCGGAGTTGGCGAACTTCGACGGGGTGGTCTGGTTCCGCCGCGCGCTCGAAGTTCCCGCGGCGGCCGCGGGCCGGGAAGCGGTGCTCCATTTGGGTGCGATCGACGACGACGACACGGTCTGGTTGAACGGCCGCAAGATCGGCGAGGGCGAGGGCTGGAACCGGCCGCGTTCCTACAAGGTGCCCGCGGGCTTGTTGAAGGCGGGCAAGAACGTCGTCGCGGTCCGGGTCCTCGACCACAGCGGCGGCGGCGGGTTGGTCGGACCGGCGGAGCCGATGAAGCTGGTTGCCGGCGACGTCGCGATCCCGCTCCACGGTCCGTGGCGTTTCAAAATCGCTGCCGACCTCGCGAAGAGCGCGCCGTTTCCGCGCCGCACGGGAGGCAATCCGAACGTCCCGACGGTGCTCTACAACGCGATGATTTCGCCGCTTTTGCCCTACGCTATCAAGGGGGCGATCTGGTATCAGGGCGAAAGCAACGCCGGCCGCGCGCAGCAGTATCGCAAGGTCCTGCCGGCGGTGATCGGCGACTGGCGCAAGCGCTTCGGCCAGGGGGACTTCCCGTTCTACATCGTCCAGCTCGCCAACTTCATGCCCAAGCAGCCGCAGCCCGGTCCCTCGGAGTGGGCGGAGCTGCGGGAAGCCCAGGCGATGACCGGTAAGAATGTCCCGAACAGCGGGATCGCGGTGGCGATCGATATCGGTGACGCGGCCGACATCCACCCGCGCAACAAGCAGGACGTCGGCAAGCGGCTCGCCCTGCAAGCGCTGGCGAAGACCTACGGCCAGGACGTGGTGGCGGCGGGGCCTGAGTTCAAGGCGGCGAAGGTCGAGGGCGGCGCGATCCGGTTGGGGTTTGACTCGGTGGGCGGCGGATTGGTGGCCAAGGACGGCGCGCTGAAGGGCTTCTCGATCGCCGGGGAGGACCGGAAGTTCGTGTGGGCCGAGGCGAAGATCGACGGCGAGACGGTGCTGGTGTCATCGCCTCAGGTTCCGCAACCGGTGGCGGTCCGTTACGGCTGGGAGAACAATCCCGACGCCACCCTGTTCAACCAGGCCGGTCTGCCCGCCGGGCCTTTCCGCAGCGACGAGTGGCCGGGCGTGACCGACGGCAGGAAATAGCGGGCCGCCGCGGTCCGGATCTCCGGCGTCCGAAAGGTTCCGCCGCGCGGCGGGGTATCCGGGTCTTGGACCATCCGGAATTTCCATGAAGTTCGAGCACCCGCGCCGCGCGATCCGTCCCGCCGATGGCGTGGGCGCGGCGCTGGTCGTCGCGCTGATGCTGGGAAACCCGGCGGCGGGGGAGGAGTTCGAGTTTTTCGAGAACAAGGTCCGCCCGGTGCTGGCGGAGCATTGCTATCCCTGCCACAGCGCGGAGGCGGAGAAGGTCGGCGGCGGGCTCAAGCTGGACACCCGGGAAGACCTGCTGAAGGGTGGGACCGATGGCGTCGTGGTGGTGGCCGGCGACCCCGCGGCCAGTCCCTTGATCCGGGCGATCGGGTTCGGGGATCCGGAGCGCCAGATGCCGCCGCCGAAGAAGGGCGGCAAGAAATTGCCGGACGCGGTGATCGCCGACCTGACGCGCTGGGTGGAAGCGGGCGCGGCCTATCCCGCCACCCCGCCGGACCGGCTCAAGGTGGCGGTCATGCCGTGGTCCTTCGCGCCGCTCACCGATCCGCCGCCGCCGCTGCTGCGGGACGATCCGCGCGCGCTCGCGCCGGTCGATGCCTTCATCCTCGCCGATCTCGCCGGCCGCGGCCTGGAACTGTCGCCGCGGGCCGACAAGCGGACGCTGATCCGCCGCGCGAGCTATGACCTCACCGGCTTGCCGCCGACGCCGGACGAGATCGACGCGTTCCTCGCCGACGGGTCGCCGGACGCATTCGCGAAGGTGGTCGAGCGCTTGTTGGATTCGCCCCGCTACGGCGAGCACTGGGGCCGGCACTGGCTCGATGTCGCGCGCTATGCCGACACCGCGGGCGACACCGCCGACTATCCGCTGCCGGAGGCCTGGCGCTACCGGAACTACGTGATCGATTCCTTCAACGCCGACAAGCCGTACGACGAGTTTCTCCGCGAGCAGATCGCCGGCGACATCCTGGCCCGCGAGGGACCGCCCGGGCGCTATGCCGAGCGGGTGGCGGCGACCGGCTACCTCGCGCTGTCGCGGCGCTTCGGTTTCGACTCGGAGAACTACCAGCACCTGACGATCCAAGACACCCTCGACACCCTGGGCCAGAGCGTGCTCGGGCTGTCGGTCGGCTGCGCGCGCTGCCACGACCACAAGTTCGATCCGGTCTCGATGGAGGATTACTACGGACTTTACGGCATCTTCGCCAGCACCCGCTACGCCTTCCCCGGGTCCGAGCAGAAGATGAAATACCGCGCGATGACGCCGCTGGTGCCGCCGGCGGAGTCGCGGGAAAAGTGGCGCGAGATGCAGGCGGGCTTCGCGGCGCTGGGACTGGCGCCGGCCTCGGTGCTGCGCTCGCTGGACGAGCCGGACGGGGATTTTGAAATGCAGAAGGTGGCGTCCGGCGGCAGCAAGGGGGTGCTGGTGCCGCCGTGGCTTTACGAAGGCAAGGTCGCGGTGAGCCAGGACGCGCAGAGCCCGTTCAAGCACCTGCATCCCTTCGGCATCGCCGGGGCCCGCGTGGCGGCGGATGCCGGGGCTTACCGGATCCGCCAGGCCTTGCCGATGCTGCCGGCGACCGGCGTGCTGCACGTGAATCTCGAGTTCCGGGTGGCGGCCGGCGATCCCGCGGCGAGCGGCCGGCATCGCTTCGCGCTGGGACCGGTGGACGGGGCGGCGGTGATCGATGCCTGGCTTTCGTCCGGGCAACTGACGCTGTCCGGCGGCGAGGCACCGCTGGTCTTGCCGCTGGCGAAGCCCGGGGAGTGGCATTGCCTGCAACTGGCGATCGACCGGCAGGGCGGCACCTTTTCCGGGTCGGTCGGGCTGCCGGGAAGTGTCACCGAATTTGGCCCACGGCGGCTCCCGGGCACGGCGGCGATCGCGGGCGTGACGATCGATTCCAGCGGCGCGGAAGGTCGCTTGCCCGCGCTCGATCTCGACCATTTTGGAATCCAGGAAACGCCGGTCGCGCCGGTCTCGACCACGCCGTCCGGGGTGCCGGCCGCGGGCCCGACGCTGGCCGGGCTTCAAGCGGAGCTGCAGGCGGTCAGCGGGATGGACGGCGATTTCGAAGCCCAGACCGACGGCGCGGTGCCGGGCCTGCCGTGGCATCCGGGGCCGAACAGCGCGGTGACGATCGCGGCGGCTTCGCAGAGCCCGTTCCGCAACCTCCATCCCGCCGGGACCCGGGGGATCCATCTGCCGGCCACCGCCGCGGGGACTTACAACGGCTTCGGTCATCACCTGGCGAAAACCTGGGACGCCACGGCCACCGGGAAGCTCCATGTCGGCTTCGATGTCCGCAGCGCCAGCGGCGGGGAGACCGGCACCTGGCGCTTCCACGTCGGGCGCAGCCACACCACGGCGGCGGTCGAACTCGGCTTCAACGCGACCGAACTGTTCCGCCGCAGCGGTGAGGCCCGCGAGGCCGTGGCGCGGCTCCAGCCGGGCGAGTGGCATCAGGTGCGACTGGTGCTCGATCTCACGGCGAAAACTTACACCGGAGCCATCGCCACCCGGACGAGCCGCACGGAGTTCTCCGGCGACTTCGGCAGCGGCTGGGAAGGCCCGGTCGACTACTTGTTCATCGACAGCAACGGCCACCTCGCCGGAGCCAAGCCCGCGCTCGATGCCGACAATTTCGTGTTCTCCGAAAGCCCGCTGCCGCCGCTCGACGCGCCGGAGGTGGCGGCCGCCGGCGGGTCGCCCGAGCAGCGCCAGGCGGCGATCGCGGAGCTGCGGCGGAAGATCGACCAGCACCGCGCCGAGGACCAGCGGCGGCGCGCGGAGCTCGATGCCCGGCTCGCCGCCGGGCCGGTGGCCATGGCCTACGGGGTGGCCGAAGGCACGCCGCACGCCGCGCGGATCCAGATCCGCGGCGAACCGGACAAGCCCGGCGCGGAGGTGCCGCGGAGCTTCATCCGCGCCCTCGGCCAGGCCGAGCTGCCGCCCGGCGTCGCGGGCAGCGGACGGCTGGAGCTGGCCCACTGGCTGACCCGGCCGGACCACCCGCTCACCGCCCGCGTCATGGTGAACCGGATCTGGCAGTACCATTTTGGCCGCGGGCTGGTCGCCACTTCGAATGACTTCGGCAGCCGCAGCCAGCCGCCGAGTCATCCGGAGTTGCTCGATCACCTCGCGACGCGCTTCATCGCCAGCGGTTGGTCGATCAAGGCGATGCACCGCTTGATCCTGGCGAGCGCCACCTGGCAGCAAGCGGGGTCCGGCGGGTCGCCGCAAGCCGCCGATGTCCTCGCCGCTTTTCCCCGAAGAAGGCTCGGCGCGGAGGAAATCCGCGACAGCATCCTGAGCGTGAGTGGCAGCCTCGATCCCGCGCCGGGCGGCGCGCATCCCTTTCCGCCCGCGCCGGGCTGGAGCTACACCCAGCACGGGCCCTTCACCGCCGTTTACGAACACGACCAGCGCAGCGTCTATCTGATGGTCCAGCGGATCAAACGGCATCCCTTCCTCGCGCTGTTCGATGGCGCGGATCCCAACTCCTCGACCGCCGAGCGCCGCATCACGACGGTCCCGACCCAGGCGCTCTATTTCCTCAACGATCCCTTCGTCCACGCCAAGGCGCTGAAGTTCGCCGGCCGCCTGCAAGCGGCCGGCACCGACGAGCCACGCCAGCTCGAGCTCGCCACGCGGCTGGCCTTCGGCCGCCCGCCGACCGCTGCCGAACTCGCCGAGGCAGCCGGTTTCCTCCAGGCCTACCGCGCCGAACTCGGCCCTGCCGCTGGCGCGAGCGGCGGGCTGGAGCCGCTGGCCGCCTACCTGCGGGTGCTCTTCGGCAGCAACGAATTCCTCCACTGCGACTGACCGCCATGATTCCCCCGTCTTCCCCGCTGATCGGCCGCCGCGGCATGCTGCGTTCGATGATCGCGGGCTCGTCGATCTTTCCCGGGCTGCTCTCGCAACTGCTCGCGGAAGGCGAGAGTGATCCGCTGGCCCCGCGCCCGTCGCCGTTTCCCGCCAAGGCCAAGCGGGTGATCTTCCTGTTCATGAACGGCGGGGTCTCGCACGTCGATTCGTGGGACCCCAAGCCGCTGCTGTTCCGCGATGCCGGCAAGTCGGTGTCGGTCGACGAGTGGCAAGGCCGCAAGGGCGACTACCAGATGTTCCTGACGCGCCCGCTGTGGGAGTTCAGCCCGCACGGCCGCTGCGGCACCGAGGTCAGCGCGCTGTTCCCCCGCATCGCCGAGTGCGTGGACGACATCGCGGTGATCCGCTCGATGCGTTCCGACCACACCAACCACTACGAGTCGACACTCGGGATGCACACCGGCTCGTTCAACTTCGCGCGGCCGAGCATCGGCTCGTGGGTCAGCTACGGCCTCGGCAGCGAGAACCGCAACCTGCCGTCGTTCGTCGTGATCTCGCCGCAGATGCCGTATGCCGGCAACCAGGTGTGGGCGAGCGACTTCCTGCCCGGCGCGCACCAGGGCACGCTGGTGGTGCCCGGGGCCGAGCCGATCGCCAACATCCAGCGCCGCGCCGCGAGCGGCCGCTTGCAGGAACTCGAGCTGCAGGCGATGGCCCGGATGAACCGCCGCCATCTCGACGCCCGCCCGGCCGATCCGCTGCTGGCCGCGCGGATCCGCTCGTTCGAGACGGCTTTCGGCATGCAGATGGAAGCGCCCGAGCTGTTCGACCTCTCGCAAGAAAGCGACGCGACACTCGAGCTCTACGGATTGAAGCGCGGGTCGACCGAGGGCTTCGGCTGGCAATGCCTGGTCGCCCGGCGGATGGCCGAGCGCGGGGTGCGCTTCATCGAGCTGATCGACGGCGGATCCGCCTCGAGCGGCAACTGGGATTCCCACGGCAACATGGAAGCCCACGGCCCGCTGGCAAAGAACGTCGACCAACCGATCGCCGGCCTGCTCAAGGACCTGAAGCAGCGCGGCATGCTGGAGGACACGCTGGTCGTGTGGACCACCGAGTTCGGCCGCACGCCGTTCAAGGAGGCCGCCGGCCAGCCGGGCCGCGAGCATCACCACTGGGCCTTTTCCTCGTGGATGGCCGGTGGCGGGGTCAAAGGCGGCATCGTCCACGGGGCCACCGACGACCATGGGATCCGGGTGGCTCGCGACGAGGTCCACGTCCACGATTTCCACGCCACCATCCTGCACCTGCTCGGCTTCGATCACGAGGCGCTGACCTACCGCCACAACGGCCGGGACTACCGGCTGACCGACGTCCACGGCGACGTCGTGCGGGAGATCCTGGCTTGAGAGGGGGTGGCGGCGGCCGCCGAAATCGGTCGTTGGATTGGCTGCCCCGCCGACGTAGAAGGCCGGGTCCCGCACCCGATTCCCGCCATGCGTTCCCTTTTCTTCCTGATCCTCGCCGCGTCCCCGCTTGCCGCCGCCGAAGCCCCGCTCCGTGCCCTGCTGGTCTGCGGCGGATGCTGCCACGACTACGAAAAGCAGTCCGCCCTGCTGCGCGACGGCATCCAGGCCCGGGCGAATGTCCAGGTTGACGTGATCCGCAGCGAGGACAACGGCACCAAGCCGTGGTTCCCGATCTACGAGGACAAGGACTGGGCGAAGGGCTACGACGTGGTGATCCACGACGAGTGCGCGGCCGATGTGAAGGACCTGCCGTACGTGCAGCACGTCATCGACGCCCACAAGAACGGCGTCGCCGCGGTGAACCTGCACTGCGCGATGCACAGCTACCGCACCGGCGACGACCGCTGGTTCGAATTCCTCGGCTTGCAGTCGACCGGCCACGGTTGGCAAAAGCCGATCGAGATCGACTACACCGTCGCCGAGCATCCGGTGACCCAGGGGCTCGCGAACTGGACCACCGGCGACGAGGAGCTCTACAACAGCGTGAAGGTCTTCGGCAGCGCCACCCCGCTGGCGCTCGGCAGCCAGGTCCAGGGCGATGGCAAGAAAGACAGCGCGGTGGTGGTGTGGACGAACGACTTTCACGGCACGCGCGGCTTCGGCACGACGATCGGCCATAACAACTCGACGGTCGGCGATGCCCGCTATCTCGATCTGGTGACGCGCGGATTGCTGTGGAGTTGCGACAAGCTCAACGCGGACTACTTGAAACCCTACGCCGGTCCGCAAGGCCGCACGACGCTGGTCCCGCCGAAATCCGAGATGCGCGGCGAGGTGCCGGCGAACGCGACCTTGGTCACCGCCACGGCATCGAGCGTGCAGGCCGACAACTGGATCTGGAAAGCGGTCGACGGCACGCCGGAGACCCGCTGGTGCGCGGACGGCGGATCGTTCCCGCAGTGGTATCAACTCGAGTTTGAAAAACCGCAAAAGCTCACCGGCGTGAAGATCGTCTGGGAGAGCGGCAACAACGCCTACCGCCACGTCATCGAAGGCTCCGTCGATGGCAAGCAGTGGACCGTCCTTGCCGATGCGAAGGAGAACACCAAGCCCGGCGACACCGCCACGGAGTTCGCAGCGACGGAGGTGAAGTTCCTCAAGGTCACCTGCAGCGGCACCTCGCAGGGCGGCTGGGCCTGCATCCGCGAGATCGCGGCGGTCGGCGACGGCGTGGGGCCGCTCCACGCGAAGATCCCGGACGCGGAAAAGAAAAAGATCGCCGATCCCTATCAGAAGCGCGGCAACACGATCCCGAAGATCGAGCAGCTGACGCCGGAGGAGGAGGCGGCGATTCTCAACGACGTGAAGGTGGCGGAGGGTTTCGACGTCAGCCTGTTCTCCACCGCTTCCGCGGCGAACTACCCGGTCTATGTCGCCGCGTCACCGGGCGGCGATGTTTACGTGGCCAGCGACGGCAACGGCTCGCTCGGCCGCGAGCCGAACCGCGGGCGGATCATGCGGCTGCGCGACACGGACAAGGACGGCCGCGCCGACCAGGTGACCGAATTCGTGAAGGACGTCGATTCCCCGCGCGGCATGGTGTGGGACCACGACCGGCTCTACGTGGTGCATCCGCCGGATGTCAGCGTCTTCATCGACCACGACCGCGACGGCCAGGCCGACGAGCAGAAGACGCTGATCACCGGCATCGCGTTCGGCTTCAAGGATCGTCCGGCCGATCACACGACCAACGGGCTCAGCCTCGGCATCGACGGCTGGCTCTACATCGCCGGCGGCGATTTCGGCTTCATGGAGGCGACCGGGACTGACGGCAAGAAGTTGCAGTTCCGCGACGGCGGCGTGCTGCGCTTCCGCCCGGACGGTTCGGGACTGGAAGTCTTCAGCACCGGCACCCGCAACATCCTGGGCACGCCAATCAGCCCGCTGCTCGATCTTTTCTCCCGCGACAACAACAACGACGGCGGCGGCTGGGACGTGAGACTCCACCATTTCACCGGCCTCGAGGATCACGGCTACCCGCGGATGTACATCAATTTCGGCGACGAGATCGTGCAGCCGCTGGCCGACTACGGCGGCGGCTCGGGTTGCGGCTCGGTGTATATCTCCGAGCCGGGCATTCCGAAGGCCTGGAACGACGCGCCCTTCACCTGCGACTGGGGCACCGGCGCGCTGTGGAAGCACACGGTGGAACCGCGCGGCGCGACCTTCGCCGAGACCGCGAAGCCGGAGCCGCTGGTGCGGGTCACCCGTCCGACCGATGCCGACGTCGATGGCATGAGCGCGATCTATCAGGCGAGTTGGCGCGGCGCGACCTTCAACTGGGAAGGCCCGAATGTCGGCTACATCGTCCGCGTCACGCCGAAGGGTTACACGCCGGAGCCGCTGCCCGATTTCGACAAGGCGAGCGACGCGGAATTGATCCAACTGCTCGAATCGCCGAGCCAGGTCCGCGCGATGGAAGCGCAGCGCGCCTTGAACCGCCGGGCACCGAATGCCGCGATGGCGCAAGGACTGGTCGCGCTGGCCCGCGACCCCTCGAAGCCGCTGACCGGCCGGGTCGCGGCGGTGTTCGCGCTGGCGGACCGCGGACTGAAGGCGGACTTCGCCGGTCCGGTGATCACCCTGCTCACCCCGCTGGCGGCCGATCCGCAGCTGCAGCGCTTCGTGCTGCGCGCGCTGGGGGACATGGGTCTCGATCAACTGGCGGCCGGCAAATCGACCGCGCCGGCCGGGGTCTTCGCCGCCGGCTTGAAGAGCGAGGATCCGCGGACGCGGCTGGAAGCGATCGTCGGCGCGACGCGCCAGAACTTGAAGGAACTCGGGCCGGAGATCGCCACCCAGCTCGGCGCTGCCGATCCGGTGCTCGCCCACACCGCGTTCCGCGGGCTGGCGATGCTTGGCGCGGCGGAGGCCTGCTTCGCGGTGGTCGACCGCACGGACGCGCCTTCCGCCCAGCGGACCGGCGCGCTGCGCGCCCTGATGCGGATGCACCAGCCGGCGGTGGTCGACGGCTTGCTCGCCCGGCTCGACCAACCGGCGCAGGCCGCGGCCCGCAACGATCTGTTAGGCGCGCTGTGCCGCCTGCATTTCCACGAAGGCACTTGGAAGGGCGACTCCTGGGGCACCCGCCCCGACACCCGCGGGCCCTACTACCAGCCGGAAGCGTGGAGCGAGACGCCGAAGATCGCCGCGGCCCTGAAGGCGGCGCTGGCCAAGGCGACGCCGGTGGAAGCGGGTTTCCTGGCCCGCGAGATGAAGCGCAACCGGATCGAATCGAACGACGCGCTCGACCGCTTGCTCGCCTTGTCGAACGACCATGCCGACCTGGTCCCCGACGTCGTCGCGCAGCTCGCGGGGGCCGACAATGTTCCCGCACCGGCGATCCCGATCCTGCTGAAGGCCGCCGCCATGGACGGGCCGCCGGAGATGCTCGCCCGGGCGGTTGCGATTCTCGCCAAAGCCGACTCCGCCGAAGGCTGCGAGGCCTCGCTCGCCGCCCTCGCCAAGCTCCCCGCCGGCAAGGAGCGCGACCAGGCGCGCCAGGCGTTTCTCGCCGCGCCGAAGCTGGAGAACCACCACCTCTTGTTAGAGAAGCGGGCGGAGAAGATGGAAGGAGGCTCTTCGACCTGGGCCGATGCCGCCGTGCTCGCCTTGAGCGCGCGCAAGGACGGCAGCCCCGAGTCGCGCGAGCTTTCGCAGAAGGCGATCGACAAGGGCTGGCAGGAACCGAAGCGCCGGATCCAGATCCTGCAGGCGATCCGCCTGACCGATTTCCGCGGACTCGACGAGCAGGTGCAACTCGCGGTGAGCGATGCCGACGCGTCGGTCGCCCGGGAAGCCGGGGAGACGGCGAAGCACCTCAAGCTGGAAAAGCCGGTGGAGGACAAGACGCCTTTGGTCAGCACGCTCAAGCCGGAGGAAGTCGTCGCCGGCATTCTCAAGACGAAGGGCAGCGTGGCGCTCGGCCAGCAGCTCTTCGCCCGCCAGACCTGCACCGCCTGCCACGCGGCGAGCATGGACGAGCCGCAAAAGGGGCCCTTCCTCGGCACCATCGCCCAGACCTACACCCGCGCCGACCTGGCGACCAACATCCTCGATCCCGGCAAGACCATCGCCCAGGGCTTCGCGACGGAACTCTTCACGCTGAAGGATGGCACGGCGCGGATGGGCTTCGTCACCTTTGAGAGCGCGGACGAGGTCAAGGTCCGCGACATCGCGGCGCAGGAATTCACCTACAAGACCGGCGACATCGCCAAGCGCGAGAAGCTGCCGAACTCGCTGATGCCGCCGGGGCTGGTGAACGGCCTTACCCTGCGGGAGTTCGCGAGCCTGCTGGATTACCTGGCGAGCCTGTCGAAGAAGTAGGGAGCCCGAGCCCTAAGGAGTGTGGACCTCCGGTCAACACGGTGTCGACGGCACGTCGACACTCCCCGCGGGCCTCAAGCGACCTCACAGCCGCTTCACCCGGATCTTCCGGATCTTCCGGTATTCGATCTTCATCGGCGGGCCGACGTGGACCTGGACGCCTAACAGACCGCTCGCGCGGCGTTTTTCCGGATCCTCGTCGAGGACCTCGGACATCAGGACGCCGTTGGTGAATCAGGTCGGATCGCCTTCCCAATGCTTGAGCGTGCCGTCGAAGATCGGTTAAAAGCCGGCCTTGGGCTCCGCGGCGAGGGTGGATCCGGCGAGGCAGAGCGAGAGGAGCAAGCGTTTGACAACCATGGGGTGACTACGGCCAAGCGGGCGGTGCGCTTCCTCCGCCCCGCGGAAGGACCTGGACGGCCCGGGAGGAACCGCTCCGCGTATGTCCTTGCCACGCTTGGCACGGCGGGCGCTACATAGGGGCGAACCCTATGGCAATCCGAGTCGGCCTCCATCATGTCACCGAATACCGCTATGATCGCGAGGTGAACCTGTCCCCGCACGTCATCCGCCTGCGGCCCTGCGTCCATTCGCGGACCCCGGTGCTGGCGTATTCGCTGAACATCGAGCCGAAAAACCACTTCCTCAACTGGCAGCAAGATCCCTTCGGCAACTGGGTGGCGCGGCTGGTTTTCCCGGAAAAAACGCGGAATCTCAAGATCGAGGTTGATCTGGTGGCCGACCTGACGGTCATCAATCCCTTCGACTTTTTCCTGGAACCGGACGCCGAGGATTTCCCCTTCACCTATTCGCCGGGCCTCAAGCACGAGCTCGCCCCGTATCTGAAGATCAAGGAGAGCGGGCCGCGCCTGATGAAGTGGCTGGAAGCGATTCCCCGCGAGAAGAAGCGGACGGTGGATTTCCTGGTGGACGTCAATTTCCGCGCGCACCTGGCGGTCGGCTACGTGATCCGGCTCGAAGCCGGCGTGCAGACCTGCGAGCAGACCTTCGAACGGGGCACCGGCTCCTGCCGCGATTCCGCCTACCTGCTGGTCCAGGCGCTGCGGCACCTCGGCCTCGCGGCGCGCTTCGTGTCGGGCTACCTGGTGCAGTTGAAGCCGGATCAGGAGTCGCTCGACGGGCCGAGCGGGCCGACCGCGGATTTCACCGACCTTCACGCGTGGACCGAAGTCTACATCCCCGGCGGCGGCTGGATCGGGCTGGACCCGACCTCCGGCCTGTTCGCCGGCGAAGGGCACATCCCGCTGTCCTGCACGCCCGAGCCGGCCAGCGCCGCGCCGGTCGTCGGCGGGGTCGACGAGTGCGAGACGGAATTCCTGTGGGCCAACGAGGTGACCCGCGTCCACGAGGACCCGCGGGTGACCAAGCCGTATTCCGACAGCGAGTGGGCGGCGATCGACGCGCTGGGCGATCAGGTCGACCAGCGGCTCGAAGCCGGCGACGTGGCGCTGACGATGGGCGGCGAGCCGACTTTCGTGTCGATCGACGACATGGAAGGTCCGGAGTGGAATTTCACCGCCGACAGCCCGGCCAAGCGCAAGCTCGCGCTCGGCCTGCTCGGCAAGCTCAAGGACGTTTTCGCCCCCGGCGGACTGCTCCATTACGGCGAGGGCAAGTGGTATCCCGGCGAGCCATTGCCGCGCTGGGGCTACACCGTGCTGTGGCGGAAAGATGGCGAGCCGCTGTGGAAGGACGAGCATCTGCTGGCGGCCCCGACCGCCGATCTCGGCCACGGGGTCGAGGACGCGCGGCGCTTCGCCTCGATGGTCACCGACCTGCTTTCCTGCGACCAGGGCCACCTGATCGCCGGCTTCGAGGACGCCTTTTACTACGCGTGGAAAGAGAGCACGCTGCCGGCCAACGTCGACCCCTACTCGGCGGACATCGACGACCCGCTGGAGCGGCGCTACCTCGCGACCTTGCTCGACCGCGGGCTGTCGAAACCGACCGGCTTCGCCTTGCCGCTGGAGTGGGATGCCGAAAGCGACAGCTGGAAGAGCAACCTGTGGACCTTCCGCCGCGGCCGCATGTCGCTGGTCCCCGGCGGTTCGCCGATGGGCTTCCGGCTGCCGCTCGATTCGCTGCCGAAAGTCGTGGAAGAACTGCGCCACGAACAGGTCGCGCTCGAGGCTTCGCCCATGGAACCGGTGGGCAAGCTGCCGGCGCACGGTGCCATCCTGCCGGCCGGCAAGACCCTGCAGACCGCGATCGGCTTCTCCCCGCCCGCACCTCCGGCGGCGGATTCCGGCAAGCCGGTCTCGACCACCGCGCTGTGCTTCGAACCGAGGAACGGGAAACTCCACATCTTCTTCCCGCCGGTCACCCATCTGGAGCACTACCTGACCTTGCTGGAAGCGATCGAGAACGTCGCCGCGCGGCTCAGGCTGCCGGTGGTGATCGAGGGCTACGAGATGCCTTGGGACCAGCGGGTCGAACGGATCAAGGTCACGCCGGATCCCGGGGTGATCGAGGTCAACGTCCATCCGGTGAAGAACTGGCGCGACCTGGTGCAAAACACGACGGTCTTGTACGAGGCCGCTCGTACTTCGCGGCTCGGCACGGAGAAGTTCATGCTCGACGGCCGCCACACCGGCACCGGCGGCGGCAACCACGTCACGCTCGGCGGCGAGTCGCCGGAGCGCAGCCCCTTCCTGCGGCGGCCGGGCCTGTTGCGCAGCTTCATCACCTACTGGCAGCACCATCCCGGCCTTTCCTACCTGTTCTCCGGGCTCTTCCTCGGGCCGACCAGCCAGGCGCCGCGGGTCGACGAGGGGCGCGACGACCGCTTGTTCGAGCTGGAGATCGCGTTCAACGAGCTGCCGGAAAGCGGCGACCCGCCGTGGCTGGTCGACCGGATCCTGCGCAACATGCTGACGGATCTCACCGGGAACACCCACCGCGCGGAGTTCTGCATCGACAAGCTCTACGCGCCGGGTGCCGCCAGCGCGCGGCTCGGGATCCTGGAACTGCGCGCCTTCGAGATGCCGCCGCACGCGCGGATGAGCCTGGTCCAGATGCTGCTGGTCCGCGCGCTGGTCGCGCGCTTCTGGGAGAATCCCTACCACCGCAAGCTGGTCCGCTGGGGCACCGAGCTGCACGACCGCTTCATGCTGCCGCATTTCATCCGCGAGGACATGAAGGACGTAGCGGCTGATTTGAAGAACGCCGGGATTCCCTTCGAAGCCTCGTGGCTGGAACCCTTCCATGAGTTCCGCTTCCCGGTTTATGGCCGGGTTTGTCACGGCGGCGTCGAGATCGAGATCCGCGCGGCGCTGGAACCGTGGCACGTGCTCGGCGAGGAAAGCTCGTCGGCGGGCACGGCGCGCTACGTCGATTCCTCGGTGGAGCGCGTGCAGGTCAAAGTCAGCGGGATGGTGGAAGGCCGCCACGTGCTGGTCTGCAACGGCCGCCGGATCCCGCTGCAGCCGACCGGCCGGCGCGGCCAGCACGTCGCGGGCGTCCGCTACAAGGCCTGGGACCCGTGGTCGGCGATGCATCCGACGATCGGCGTGCACACGCCGCTGACCTTCGATGTCGTGGACACCTGGAACAAGCGCTCGCTCGGCGGCTGCGTCTATCATGTGGTCCATCCGGGCGGGCGGAGTTACGAAACGCTGCCGGTGAACGCCTACGAGGCGGAGTCGCGGCGCGTGAACCGCTTCTGGCAGCACGGCCATACGCCCGGCGTGATGGAACCGGCATCGACCGGCGGCTTCGGCTATCACCGGGTCGAGGAACGCGCCGGCGGACCCGCGGTGAACTACGTCGAGGTGCCGCCGGAAGACGCGGGGCTGGAGTTCCCGGTGACGCTGGATCTGCGGCTGGGGAAGTAGCGCGACTTTGCAAGTTGCGTACTTCTGGCGGCCCTCTTCTCCCGGAAGGTTGAAGCGATCTGCCGCTGCGCCACCCACGTTGAAGGCCTCGCGAGAGCAACCCGGCCGAACTGACACACCTGTCAGCAAATCAACCCCGAACCGCCCTTCGACGTGCCACGGTCCCAACCGCCACGGCAAGCAATCCGACCGCGGTCACAATGGCGACAACCGGAATTCCCGACTTGCGCTCATTGCCCACGGAAGCTTGTTCGGATGAGGGCGGCAAATCCCGCGGCCCGGCGCTTGCCGGGACAGGGGCTTCACGAAGAGGTCCTGCCAGACTATACTCCTGTGGATCGCCTTTGAGGCGGAACATCCGGTTTCCCGCTTTCACCTGCTCGAACCAGAGTCAAGTCGCATAGCATGCGAATCTGCTCATAGGTGGGATCCGCATCAACAGCGGCGATTTCGTTCCGGAAGTGCTTGGTCCATTCACCCTGCTCTTCCGGGGTCAGAAATGAACAAAGGGAAATGACCGCTGCCGAAAGTAGAAAAAGCTTATTGATGGCGCCATTCTGCCAGCTTGAATTTCTTCCGTGATTCACTCAACCGGCCATATGGCTGTGTGCGCCTTCGGTTGGCAAGGTGGAATCTTCCTCTCGTGCGGGTTGTTTGCACCGTGACGAGGAGTGTGCCGGTGGGCCCGCGGTGAACTACGTCGAAGTCCCGCCGGAGGACCCGGGGATGGAATTCCCGGTGACGCTGGATTTGCGGTTGGGGAAATAGAGACGCGGCCTTGGACTGCGGCGACTCGTCGCCGCTTTGTTGCCACAGCCTGCTGTGGAGCCGGCCCTGACTCGCCAGCAGGCTGGCGGTCGAAAGCGGCAGCAGGCTGCCGCAGTCCATGGCTTTCAGCCGAGCTGCCTGGAGCGCGCTACTTCACATCCTCGCGCTTGAACGACGTGATGATGGCGAGGCAGGCCTCGCGGGTGGCTTGTTTGGCGGGGACGGTGATGGTGGACTGGAGAACGACGACCTCGGTCTTGCCTTCGATCAGCACCAGGATCATGCCGAGCTGGGCCTCGTCGTCGCCCTTTTTCGCGGGCACCATGGTGACGAAGCGGGCGGGCAGGCCGTCGAGCTCGCCTTCCTGGATGTCCGGATCGTCCGTGAGGCCGAGGCTCTTGGCCAACTGGCCGGCGAGGTCCTTCGCGGTGCCTTCGAGATCGGGCTTCGCGTCTTTCGGAACGGGCAGCAGGTTGACCGCGAAGAGGGCGCTGGCGTCGGCGTTCTGGTGGGGCACCAGGGCCTTTTCATTCGGGGCGTCGGCTTTCTTCCAGCCTTCGGGGAAGGCCAGCGAGTAACGGTCGCCGCCGAACTTCACCCGCGGTCCGGCGAGCGCGGTGGCGGCGAGGGCAAGGAGGAGGAGGAGCGATTTCATCGGTGCCAGCTTCGACCAGCCGGGCGGCGGGGTCGAGCGACAACTTCGCGCTTCCTCGGTCAGCGCGGCAAGTCGCGGGGGATTCCCGCCGTAGGAAGCCGGATGAAGTTCTTCCGGGTGATGATGGCGCTGGCGGGCGTGGCGATGGCGGAGCCGCATCCGCGGCTGCTGTTTCCCGCGGAGCGGGAGGCGGAGGTGAAGGCGCGGATCGCGGCGGATCCGCTGGCGGCGGAAATCCAGCAGGAGGTGGTGAAGCGGGCCGAGCGGGTGCTCAAGGAGCGGACCTGCGAGTATCGGATTCCCGACGGCAAGCGGCTGCTATCCGAATCCCGCAAGGCGCTGCATCACGTGCTGCATTGCGGCTGGGCATGGCGGACCACCGGCGACGCCCGGTTCCGCGAGCGGGTGATCCGCGAGCTCGATGCCGCCTGCGCGCTGAAGGACTGGAATCCCTCGCACTTTCTCGACACCGCGGAAATGGCGACGGCGGTGGCGATCGGCTACGACTGGCTCCATCCGGCGCTGAGCGCGGAACAACGGAAGCGCTACGAGGACGCGCTGCTTGACAAGGGGCTGCGGGCGCTGAGCCGGCAGCACCTGAAGACCGCCTGGTGGCGTGGCGCGACCAACAACTGGTCGCAGGTCTGCGGCACCGGGATGGCGCTGGCGGCGGAAGCGGTGAAGGAGCGCGAGCCGGAGTTATGCGCGGAGTTGGTGCGGGATGGCGACGAGCTGATCGCGAAATGCGAGCGGTTCTACCTGCCGGACGGGGCCTATCCGGAAGGTCCCGGCTACTGGCATTACGGGACGAATTACCACATCCTGTTGCTCGCCGCGCGCGAGTCGCTGGGACAGCCGGTCAAGGTGCCGGCGGTGCTCAAGGGCAGCGGGGATTTCATGATGCACGTGGTCGGGCCGACCGGCGTGGACTTCAACTTCGCCGACGGCGATGCGCGCGAGGCGGTGCCGTCGCCGGCGCAGAGCTGGATCGCGACGAAGTTCAAGGACGCGGCCCAGGCGGCGCACGTGCGGTCGCTGTTGGAGGTTTCGCTGAAGAACGGAGCCGGTGGCGGGACGACCAATGAACAGCGTTTCTTCCCGCTGCACCTGCTGTGGTTGCCGGAAGCTCCGGACGGCAAGGCGGGGGTGGCGCTGGCGGCGCGCTTCGAAGGGGAGCAGTCGTTCGTTTTCCTGCGCGACGGCTGGACTCCCGATGCCGCCTGGCTGGCGATCAAGGGCGGCACCGGGGCGGCGAGCCACGGCCACCTGGATGCCGGATCCTTCGTGTATGAAGCCGGCGGACGGCGCTGGTTCCACGACCTGGGCAAGGACAATTACAACATGCCCGGCTACTTCGGGAAGCAGCGCTGGGACTACCTGCGGCTGACCAATTTCTCCCACAGCACGCTGGTGATCGGGGACCAGCTGCAAGCCGCGCCGGAGGAAGGTTGCCCGGTTTCAGAAATCGACCGCCAGGGCACGGCGAGCGGGACGCTGGTGGACCTCGGGCGGGCTTACGAGGGCCAGGCGGAGAGCGTGACGCGTCGCGCGGTGCTCGATGCCGCGGACGGCTCGGTGCGGATGGTTGACACGATCGCAAAGCCGGCCGGTCCGGTCCGCTGGGCGGTGGTGACCCAGGCGACCCCGAGGATCGAAGGCAACACGGTGATTCTGGAAGACGGGGGCAAGCGGCTGCTGCTGACCCGCCATGACCAGGCGGGCGGGCGGTGGGAGGAATATTCGCTCAAGCCGAAGACCGACGGGGAGCAGCAGAACAAGGGCTTCCGGCTGCTCGGGTTCACCGCGCCGGCGGGGGACCGGGTGGTGCTGGACGTCGGGTGGAAGCTGGTGGAGTAGGCGACACTCCGGTCTGACGGCCGGCGCTCCGGGCATCACGGCCAGCGGACGCGGGCCCAGACGGGAAAATGGTCGGAGGGTTGCTCTTCGCGGGTCTTTTCGACCCGGATGCCGGCGGCCGCGATCTCGGCACCGCGGCTCACCAGGATGTGATCGACCTTCGCCCACCCGGTCCGGTGGCCCTCCCAGAAATGGAGGGTCCGCCGGTCTTTCACGCGGGGATGGAGCACCTGGTAGGTGTCGATCAGCGGGTTCGCCCAACGGGGCGCGGGAGCGCCGGCGAGGGTCACCGGCTTGCCGGTGAAATAATCGACCGCGGGGTTGCCCTCGGTCGCGTTGAAGTCGCCTAACAGGACGACCGGATCGCCGGGCCGGGAGCGCCGGTCGATCCGCTCCGCGATCAACGGTGCCGCCCGTTCCCGCGAATACTGGCTGCGGTGGTCCCAGTGGGTGTTGTAGACGTAGAAGCCCTTGCCGCTCGCACGGTCGACCAGGTGAAGCCAGGCCACCGTGCGGGGAAAGCCGTTGCCCCAGGTGGTCGATCCCGCCAGGTCCGGAAAATCCGACAGCCAGAAGGTGCCGCCGTCCTGTTTGGCGAAGCGGTCCCGGCGGAACAGGATCGCGGCATACTCGCCGTCTTTCTTGCCGTCCGCGCGGCCGATCCCATGGAAGTCGTAGTCCGGCAGCGAGGCCCATAAGTCGGCTGACTGCCCGTGGAGCGACTCCTGGATGCCGAAGACATCGGGATCCATCTGGCGGATCGAGCGGACCACCCGGTCGATCCGTTGCGGCCAGGCCCGCCAGTCCTTTTCGGCCGGGTTCTCGTAGCGGATGTTGAAGGTGGCGAGCGTGAGTTCGAGCGGGCCTTCCCCATCGACCGCGAAGGCCCGTGGCGGGGCCGCGTCGCGACAGCCGCCGAGCACCAGCAACAGGCAGGGAAGTAGTCGCCTCATTCCGGAATCATGTCGGCGAAGACCCGGATGTAGCGGCCTTCCTGGAAACGCAGCGCGGCGCGGAAGCGGCGGGTCGCGTCGCGCCGCTTGACCGCTTCCATGGCGGCCATCACCTCGTCGCGGGCGTCCTCGAAGCTCCGTGCTTCAGCCGGCTTGCGGGCGGTGACCTCCACCAGGTGCCAGCCGAGTTTGGTGCGGATCAGCGAGGGCTGGTTCAGCGGCAAGGAGAACAAGGGCGTCGCGAAATCGGCGGGCAAGCGGTCGCGGGTCAGCCAGCCGAGATTGCCCCCGGCTTGTTTGGTCCGGGGATCGCCGCTCAGCTTGGCGGCGAGGGTCGGGAAGTCCTTGCGTTTCGCGGTCAGGTCGCCGAGCGCCGTCTGCAAGGTCGCCCGGGCTGCCGCGGCGTCGTGGCCGAGCGTGGACAGGAAGATGTGGCGCGCCTCGATCCGTTCCGGCCGGGCGAGTTCCTTGGCGTGGCTTTCATACCAGGCCCGCGCCTCCTCCTCGGTGACCGCGATCTCCGGGGCGATCCGGCTTTCGACATACTTCTGCTGCTGCAAGCGTCCGCCGAGCCGCAGCCGGAGTTCCTTCTCCGAATCGATGCCCTCCGCCGCGAGTTCCTTTTGCATCGCGTCGCGGCTTTCGAAGCGGGCGGCGAGCCGCTTCAAGGCCTCGTCGATCTCCGCCTCGCTCACCGGCAGTTCGGTCGCGTTGTGCTTCACCTTGACGCGCAGCAGCTGGTGGTCGATGAGGTCCTCGAGGGCGGCCAGGCGTTCGACCCGCCGCTGGTTCGGCGTCAGGTCTTCGAGTTTCTTGCCGCGCAGCCACAAGCGTTCCCGCGTCGCGCGTTCGAGCTGCGAATCGAGGATCGGCAGGTGCAGCACGCGGGCGACCACGCCCTGCGCCTTGGCCGCGGCGATCGACTCCGGACTGTCGGGCAACCCGCGCTGGATCCGCTTCCGCAGCGGGCCGTTGAAGAGGAAAAGGTCGCCGCCGAGATAAAGCAGGAGGGCCGAGAACAGGAAGATGCGGATGACGAAACCTTTGGTGTGGCGCACGGATGTGGATAGGAATTTCGCTCTTACCGCACCTCCACGGTCGCGCCCGGGCGGATCAGGGTCGGGATGCGGATCGCGTCCCAATTCGCCAGCCGGATGCAGCCGGCGCTGCGGGCGCGGCCGATCGTCTCGGGGTCGGAAGTGCCGTGGAGGCCGATGCCCGGGCGGCTCAGGCCGTTCCAGATGATGCCGACCGGACTGTTCGGACCGGGCGGGATGTTGAGGGCGTTGTTGCTGCGCTTGCCGGTGTCGAGCAGCGACTGGTCATAGCGCCAGACCGGCAGCTCGACGCTGTTGTTGAGCTTCCAGACGCCCTTGTGGATGAACTGCGGCTTGCCCGGGGTGATGGGGAAGGAAGCGACTAGGGCGCGGTTCGGTTTGACGGCGACCTGCGGTTTCACCAGCACCGGTTGGTCGGCGATCGTTTGCTCGTCTTCCTCGACCAGCAGCGCGGCGGGCGCGGCCTCGAAAATGCGCACCTGGTTCATTTTGGTATCCACCACCGCGTGCCGCTCCGACATCGCGGGGTCCGCCTCGTAGCGGTTGCCGGTGAGCGCCTCGATGTGGAAGGGTTTCACGTTCGGCACGATCAGCGTGCCGCCGGTTTTGACGCCCCAGGTGTTCTTGGAACCGTTGAGTTGCAGGATGAAATCGACGTCGGTGTGGTAGCGCTCCGCCATGAACTCGGCGAGGCTGCGGTAGCTCATGCGCTTGGCTTTCGCCTGGGCGGCGCGGTTGTGGGAGAGGCCGCTGTTGACCCACTTGGTCGCGACGTCCGGGACCCGGGCGGTGGCGAAGGCGTTCGGCACCGCTTTCCGCGCGGCGTCCATCACCGGGCCGAGGTCGTCGGCCGGATAGCCGTGGACTTCGTTCCACGAAGCCACGGCGAGCACGGTGAAGCGGCCGGGTTTGCCGTCGATCACGCCGGGCCCGAAGTTCGACTGGTCGAGGAAAACCTGCAGGCGCACCGCGTCCTCGCCGTCCGGCAGATTGGCGATCTCCGGCGCGTCGGTCTTCACCGACGGCTTGCGCGGGGGCAAGGTCACCGTGCCCGGATCCAGCGGCGTCACTTCGGCCACCGGTTCCGCGGGCAGCGCCGGGGCAGCGGGATCCGCGTCCGATGCGGGCGTGATTTCCGACGGGTCCACCGGCAAGGCGCGCAGTGCTTCGTTCTGGGCGGCAAGGGGGACCGCGATGGCGGTGAAGGCGAGGGTGAGGAATTTCCGGAACATCTTCGGCAAGTTTGAAGGTCGGGACGCGGGGAGTATCCCATCGATTCGCGGAATGTCACGCGGGGAACACTAACGGATTCAAGCCTGCCGGGGGCGGCGGCGGATCGGCTCAATTTCCGGATTGCCAAACGAAGAGCGGGCTCCTAGCTTCCGCCCGCCGTCGGCAAAAAGCCCCTTGGTGTAATGGTAACACTACGGATTTTGATTCCGTCTTTCCAGGTTCGAGTCCTGGGGGGGCTGCTTTCTTCCACGGTTCGGGAATCAGGAAGTCCGGCAGACCGGCGCCCGCGGAGAAATCACAGGGCGACCTTCCTGTTGCCAAAGCGAAAAGTTCAGCCTAGCGTCCTCGCCGCGACGCGAAAGAGCCCCTTGGTGTAATGGTAACACTACGGATTCTGGTTCCGTCTTTCTAGGTTCGAGTCCTAGGGGGGCTGCTCTTGTCCGGTGGATCCCGTGCGGTGGGTAAAAAGGCCGGGCGGCAAAATCCGGCAAATCCGGCAGCGCGGGGGCGCTTCGGGCATGGGACGGTTCGTTTTGGTTCGCGGAATCCCGTCCCGGGGATGGCATCTGCGGGCTTGGTATGCCGCGAGGAGCTCGACTTTCATTCTAACTTGGTCCTCCGTCCGATGTTCTACCGCCGCGAGGTGTTGCTTCGGGATATCGGTTATTAACCGATCTTCTTTAGAAATTTCTTGTGAAGCGGGTCATGGCTTCTTAAGTCACCCGCATGGCAGCTAAGAAAGCAGCAAACAAAAAGGGCAAACGTTACTCGGATGCGGAGAAGGCGGAAATCTTGAACTTCATCGCCCAGCAGGGTCGCGGTGGCGCGACCCAGGCCGCGAAGAAGTTCGGTATCAGTCCGCTGACACTGACCAACTGGAAGAAGGCTTCGGGCGCCAGCCCGAAGAAAATCAAGAGCGGTGGGATCGACAAGGACGCCGTCTTGAAGGTGCTCTCGGGCAAGGGCTTCAAGATTGTCCGTTCGTTGAACATCATCACGGGCGAAATCCTCGAGGACAGGATCGACCCGAAGATCGAGAAGCTTAATCTCGATTTCGGTGGCCTCGGTGCCAAGGCGAACGACGCGACCACCTATGTGACCTCGACCGGTAGCCAGGTTCTCGTCACGCTCACCTTGGAGCGCCTTCTCGCGATCACCGGCACCAAGCCGTAATTTCGGGAAGATTGGAATTTGATCAGGGGTGAAGGTTCTACCTTCGCCCCTGGTTTTTTTCATAAGGCAGGGGGTGGCGGGAAATTCCGCGGGGGCGGGGGATAAGTGTTTTCGAGCGTGAAACCAATCCCCGGTGCCGCAGGTCCGGTTTCTCAATAGCGCATGACCCGCGACAGGAAGCGCTGGCAAAGCGACGAGGCGGGAGCGCCGAAGAGTCGCGCGGGCGGGCCGCATTCCTCGATTTTGCCGGCGGCGACGAAGGCGACATGGTCGGCGACGGCGCGGGCGAAGCCCATCTCGTGGGTGCTGAGGATGATGTCCTGGCCGGCCTCGGCGAGCTCCTGGATCAGTTCCAGCACCTCGGCGGTCATTTCGGGATCGAGGGCCGAGGTCGGTTCGTCGAGGAACAGGACTTCCGGCGAAAAGGCGACGGCGCGGGCAATCCCGACGCGCTGCTGCTGGCCGCCGGAAAGCTGGGCGGGCAGCTTGTGGGCGTGCTCCAGCAGGCCGAAGCGGCCGAGCGCGTGATCGGCCATGGAGCGGGCTTTCGCGGGGTCGTGGCCGTGGACCTTTTCCAAGGGCAGCGTGATGTTCTTGCGGGCGCTGAAGTGGGGGAACAGGTTGAACTGCTGGAACAGGAAGCCGTTTTTCCGGCGGTAGGCCTGCAAGGCGGCGGGGTCGGCGACGAGCCGGTGGTCATTGACCTGGACCGTGCCCTGGTCGGCGGTTTCGAGCCCGCCCAGCACCCGCAGCAGGGTGCTTTTGCCGCCGCCGGACGGGCCGATCAGCACGAGGATGCGCGCCGCCGGCAGGGCCAGCGAGAGGCCGTCGAGCGCGCGGGTCGCGCCGTAGGTCTTGGTCACGCCGTCGATCTCAAGTCTCATGGCGGAAGCGCTTTTCCAGCCAGTGCGAGAGCCACGCGACCGGCAGGGTGAGGACGAGGTAGCCGAGGGCGAGCGGGAGGTAGCCCTCGAGCCCGGCGTAGGAGCGGGAGATGAAGTTCTTGGTGTTGTAGAAGTATTCGGAGACTCCGATCACGCTGAGCAGCGAGGAGTCCTTGATCAGCGAGACGAAGAGCCCGGCGACGGCGGGCAGGACGCGGCGCAGGGCCTGCGGGAAGATCACGTGGCGATAGACCTGGACCGGACTGAAGCCGACCGCGCGGGCCGAGTCCCACTGGGTTTTCGGGATGCTTTCGACGCCGCCGCGGAGGATCTCGCCGAGGTAGGCGCCACCGAACAGCGAGAGCAGCAGGATGCCGATCACGATCTTGTCCTCGAAGCCGGCCTCCGCCAGCGGGCGCGACAGCAGCGGGGCGAAGATCACGAAGTAGCCGAACAGCAGGTGGACCAGCAGCGGGGTGTCGCGGACGAACTCAAGGAAGGCACGGCAGGTCCAGCGGAGGACCGGCAGCGGCGAGCGCTGGCCGAGCAGGAACAGCAGGCCGATGACGGTGCTGCCGGCCAGCGCGGCGAAGGAGATGCCGAGGGTGAGCTTCCAGCCGCGCCACAGCGCCTCGCGGTATTCCCAGGCCTTGGCCCAGTCGGGGGTCTTGCCGAGCCGCCCGAAAATCGCCACGCAGAGCCAGGCGAAGCCGCCCGCGAGGACGACCGCGGTCAGCACGTTGGCGATCTGCTGGCGGCGGGTCATCCGGAGCTCAGCGGATGATGAACGGGATGCCCTGGCTTTCGAGGAACTTCTTCTCCTCCTTCAGGTACTGCTCGCCCAGTTTCTCGAAGCCCCCCTCCGCCCGGAAACCGGCGATGAAGGCGTTCACCTGTTCGCGCAGGGCGTCGTTGCCCTTGGCGATGCCGAGCGCCCAGCTTTCCTCGACGAAGGGCGTGAGCAGGCCGCGGGTGGTGTCCGGGTTCTGACGGGCGTACTGGTAAATACTAAGCTGATCGTAGATGAAGGCGTCGGCGCGGCCTTGGGCGACCTCTTCGACGCAGGCGGACTGGTCCTCGAAGACCACCAGCTTGGCCGCCGGGAGGTTGGCGGTGATCCAGGTCTGGGCGGTGGTGGCGGTTTTGGCGGTGAGGCTGCGGCCGGGCTGCTTCAGATCGTCGATCGACTGGATGCCGGAGTCCTTCCCCACCAGCACCGCGAGGCCGGTGAAGGCATAGGGATCGGAGAAGTCGATCGTCTTGCGGCGTTCGTCGGTGGCGGTCATCGACGACAGCACGAGATCGACGTTGCCGGTCTGGAGCGCCGGGATCAGGCCGGAGAATTCCATCGGCACGATCTTGAGGGGCCGGTTCAGTTTCGCGGCGAGGGCTTCGGCCATTTTCACGCCGACGCCATCGGGCCGGCCGGTGGTGTCCTGCATTTCAAAGGGCGGATAGCTGAGGTCCATGCCGATCCGCAGCGGGGGTCCGGTCGCGGTGGAGGTGGACTTTTCGCTGCATGCCGTCGCGGCAAGCGCGAGGGCACCGAGGAGAAGGAAGCGGCGTCGATCGGCCATGGCGGCGGAGGGTAGCGCAAGCAGCGGTCCGCGAAAGCGGATTTGATGGCTTTATGGCCGGGGGGCTTGCCGCCGGTCCTCTGAAGCAGAGTGGCCGGCGGAACGGGCGATGCGGGCTTTCAAGGTGGCGGGCCCGGGGGACCGCTCCGCCGGTCTGAAGCAGCGGTCCCGGGAGGCCGTTCCGACGGGTGATGGGGCCGTCAGCGGCTTACCCTTCTTTTCCGCAGCACTGCTTGTATTTCTTGCCGGAGCCGCAGGGGCAGGGGGCGTTGCGGCCGAGCTGGTCGATGTCGAAGCTCGGCGGGCGGCGCTTCGGCAGGTTCAGCTTGATCTCGCCGGCCCCGGCGTCTTCGACCAGGACATTGCCGGAGCTGCCGGTGGAGGCGACGTTGGCGCGGGTGATCGGTTGCTCGCCGCCCTGGAGCTGTTGGGGCGCGTGGTGGAGCTGGCGGAGGATGGCCTCGAGGTTGCCGGCGGAGCGGAACAGGTTCTGCAAGGCCTCGCCCTCGATGTTGTTCATCAGCTGGGAGAACAGCTCGTAGGCCTCGTTCTTGTATTCGATCAGCGGGTCCTTCTGGCCCTGCGCGCGGAGGTGGACGCCTTCGCGGAGGGCATCCATGTTGTAAAGGTGGGCCTGCCACTGGCGGTCGATCGCGGCCAGCATCATGCGGCGCTCCTCCATGTCGAGGATCTCCGGCGGCAGCCCGTCGACGCGGGCCTGGTAGGCTTGCTGCACCCGCTGGACCAGCAGGTTGGCGATCTCCTCGGCGCTCTTGCTGATGTTGTCGAGATCCTCCGGGGTGAAGCGGATCGGCAGGGTGGCGTTCACCCAGTGGACCAGTTCGTTGTAATCCGGGTTCGCCTCGTCGCGGTCGGCCAGGAATTCGGTGACCTTCTGCGGGATGACCTTTTCGATGATCTCGTTGACCAGGTCGCGCGGGGTCTCGGTGGAGAGCACCTCGTTGCGGTAGCCGTAAACGACCTCGCGCTGCTTGTTCATCACGTCGTCGAACTCAAGCACCCGCTTGCGCCAGGTGTAGTTGCGCTGTTCGACGCGCTTCTGGGCGGTTTCCACCGACTTGTTGAGCCACGAGTGCTCGAGGGCCTCGCCCTCCTGCATCCCGAAGCGCTCCATCATCGAGGTCATGCGGTCGGCGGCGGCGAAGTTCCGCATCAGGTCGTCTTCGAACGAGATGAAGAACTGGCTCATCCCCGGGTCGCCCTGGCGGGCGCAGCGGCCGCGGAGCTGGCGGTCGACGCGGCGCGATTCGTAGCGCTCGGTGCCGATCACGAACAGGCCGCCGACATCGGCGACGCCTTCGCCCAGCTTGATGTCGGTGCCGCGGCCGGCCATGTTGGTCGAGACGGTGACGCCGCCGCGCTGGCCGGCCTTCGAGATGATCTCGGCCTCCTGGCGGTGGTATTTCGCGTTGAGCACGGTGTGCGGGATCTTGCTGCGCTTGAGCATGCGCGAGACCGTTTCCGAGGCATCGACCGAGGCGGTGCCGACGAGGACCGGCTGGCCCTTGGCGTGGGCTTCCTCGATCTTCTTGATGACGGCGTTGTATTTCTCGCGGCGGGTCTTGAAGACCTGGTCGTTGTGGTCGGTGCGCTGGTTCGGCCGGTTGGCCGGGATCGGCAGCACGTCGAGCTTGTAGATGTCGGAAAACTCCGCCGCCTCGGTTTCGGCGGTGCCGGTCATGCCGGCGAGCTTTTCGTAAAGGCGGAAGTAGTTCTGGATGGTGATGGTCGCGAAGGTCTGGGTCTCCTTCTCGATGGAGACGCCTTCCTTGGCTTCGACCGCCTGGTGGAGGCCGTCCGACCAGCGGCGGCCGGGCATCTCGCGGCCGGTGTTCTCGTCGACGATGATCACCTTGTCGTCCTTGACCACGTACTGGACGTCCTTCTCATAGACGCAGTAGGCCTTGAGGAGCTGGGAGATGTTATGCATCTTCTCCGCCTGGGAATCGAGCTTCACCTGGAGCTGCTCCTTGCGGATGACCCGCTGCTCCTCGGCGAGGGCGCCGTCGGCCTCGATGTCGGCGAAGAGGGTGCCGAGGTCGGGCAGCACGAAGGCTTCCGGATCGCCGGGCGAGAGGAATTCGCGGCCTTTCTCCATCAGGTCGGAGTCGTGGCTCTTCTCGTCGATGGTGAAGTAGAGTTCTTCCTTGATGGCGAACAACTCCTTCTTCTGGGCGTCCTGATAGAACGAGAGTTCGGTCTTCTCCAACAGGCGGCGGATTTCCGGCTCCTCCATCATGCGCATCAACTGGCGGTTGCGCGGCTGGCCGAGCTTGACCTTGAAGAGGGCGCGGCCGCAGGTCTCCATGTCACCGGCCTCCTGGGCTTTCTTCGCCTCGGTGACCAGCTCGTTGCAGAGGGTGGTCTGCTGGCGGACGATCTGTTCGACCAGCGGCTTGTATTTGTCGAACTGGTGGCTCGAGACCGAAGACGGGCCGGAGATGATCAGCGGCGTGCGGGCTTCGTCGATCAGGATCGAGTCGACCTCGTCGATGATCGCGAAGTAGTGGCCGCGCTGGACCTGCTCGTCGCGGGTCGAGGCCATGCCGTTGTCGCGGAGGTAATCGAAGCCGAATTCCGAGTTGGTGCCGTAGGTGATGTCGCAGGCGTAGTGCTGGCGGCGGTCCCAGGGCGGCATCTGGTTCTGGATGCAGCCGATGGTCAGGCCGAGGAACTTGAAGAGCGAACCCATCCACTCCGAGTCGCGGCGGGCGAGGTAGTCGTTGACGGTGATGACGTGGACGCCGAGGCCGGTGAGGGCGTTGAGGTAGACCGGCAGGGTGGCGACGAGGGTCTTGCCTTCGCCGGTCATCATTTCGGTGATCATCCCGCGGTGGAGGGCGACGCCGCCGACCAGCTGGGTGTCGAAGTGGACCATTTCCCAGTCGAGCGGCTGGTCGCAGACGTCGAGGGTCGTGCCGCACATCCGGCGCGCGGCGTTTTTCACGACCGCGTAGGCTTCCGGCAGGATCTGGTCGAGGTATTTGGCGCGGGCGGGAATGAACTCGCTCTGGATCTCATGGAACGCGGCCTTGGCGGCCTCGATCGAGGGTGCGGTGGCCTCCACCTTGGCGGGCAGGTTCGGAAAATCGGCGCGCAGTCGCTCGAGCCGCCCGTTCATGTAGGCGGCGGCCTCGGCGAGACCGTCGGCGTCCATCCGCTCGAGCTGCGGTTTGGCGGCGACCTGGAGCTCGTGATAGCGGGAGAGGTGGTCCTGCCATTTGGCGGTCATTTCACGCAGCTTCTCCTCGGGCTCCCGTTGCAGGGCTTCTTCGATTTCCTTGATGCGCTCGGCGGTCGGGCGGATCCGGCGCAATTCGCGCTGGTTTTTCGAGCCGACGATTTTCTGAAGGATCCACTTGATCATGTGAGAAGAAGGTAGGGTCCCATGGGCGGACCGGGGGGACGCCATACACCCGGAATGCGCGGGGTGCAAGCGGCACGATTCATGGGAATCGAGCGGCTCATTCCGGACAATTTCCTACTTTCGAGGCGAACCAAAAGAAACTGGCGGAGGCGGAGGGACTCGTAATGCCGGTCTGACCCGTCAGATTTTCATCGCGTTGAAGCCGCCGTCGACCACGAGTTCGGTGCCGGTGATGAAGGCGCCGGCCGTGTTCGAGGCGAGCAGCAAGGTCGCGCCGATCAGGTCGTCGGGCGAACCGAAGCGGCTCATCGGGGTCTGGCGCAGGATGTCGAGCACGCGGCTTTCATCGAGCACCTTACGGTTCTGCTCGGCCGGGAAGAAGCCGGGGACCAGCGTGTTGACGCGGATCGAGTATTCGGCCCATTCGCGGGCGAGGTTCTTGGACAGGTTGTGGACGGCGGCCTTGGAGGCGGAGTAGGTGAAGACGCGCGACAGCGGGATCAGCCCGGACATCGAGCCGAGGTTGATGATCGAGGCCGGGATGCCCTCGTTGATGAAGTACTTGCCGAAGACCTGGCAGGTCCGGAAGACGGCGGTCAGGTTGGTATCGATGATCCGCTGGAATTCCTCCTCCTCGATCTCGAGGAAAGGGGTGGGGGCGTTGATCCCGGCGCCGTTGACCAGGATGTCGACGCGGCCGGAGCGTTCGACGACCTGGTCGACGAGTTCCTGGAGGGAATCGCGCGAGGTGACGTCAGCGGACAGGAAGTAGCCCTTGCCGCCGAATTCGGCGATCTCCTTGAGCTTGCGTTCCGCCTTCTCGCGGATCCGGCCGACCAGCACGACCTCCGCGCCGGCGTGGGCGAGGCCCTTGGCCATGCAGCCGCAAAGTTCGCCGGTGCCGCCGATGACGACGGCGGTTTGTCCCTCGAGGCCGAACAGTTCTTTGAAGAAAGCAGCGGTTTGCATCCCGCGAGGTTCGCCACACGGCTGGGCGGGGGCAAGCGGAATGAGTGTTCCCGGGTGCGGGTGACTCAGTCCGTAAACCAGTTTTCGACCCGCAGTCCGGGAACCCGCCTGAAGTGCGAAACGTTTCGCGTGCTCAAGATAAGCTTGTGAGCCAAAGCGGTTCCGGCGAGGCAGGCGTCCCAAGGGCCGATGGGCGTGCCTGCTTGTTGAAGCCGGGCTAACAATTCGGCGGTGGCAAGTGAGGAGGCCTCATCGAAGCTGACCCAGGAGACACGGGGAAGGATCGAGTCTTCAATCCTTTGCCAAAGTCCTTCGCCATCGGGAACCAGGCAGGTGCCGAACCGAAGTTCCAGCCGGGTGATCTCGCTGGCAAAAAGCCGGGACGGCGGGAGCGCGTCGAGGCGCTCTTGAACACTTGGATGGGGGCGTTTCTTGAGTAACTCGCTCAGGACATTCGTATCGGCCAGGTAGCGCTTCATCGGGCGCCGGGCATCTGTGAGTTGCCCCAGATCCGCACCTGTTCCAGGGCCTCGAAGAATGGATCATCGTCTTCCAAGCCTTCGGCTGTCGCCACGGGTGGAGAGGGCGGAGGCGGAGATGCGGACAGTTGGGTCTCGATCGCTTCGGTGAAAAGATCCTTCAGGCTGCGGCCCTGCTCCGCCGCGTGGACCTTCAGGCGGCGCAGCAAGCCGTCGGGGAGCTCGATGGTTGTTTTCACGAAAAGAAAATACGGGAATATGGGATTATGGCAAGCCGCAAGGTCACGCCACCGACTTCCGCCGCAGGATCCCGTATTTCGGCGCGAAGGCCAGCGAGGCGACGAAGAGCAGCGTCTGGACCAGCACGATGCAGGCGCCGGTGGAGGCGTCGAGGTGGTAGCTGACGAAAATCCCCGTCGCGGTGGAGCCGGTGGCGGCGGCGACGGCAATGGCGAGCATCCGGTCGAAGCGGTCGGTCCACAGGTGGGCGATGCTGCCGGGGGTGATCAGCATGGCGACCACCAGGATGATGCCGACGGTCTGGAGCGAGACGACGATGGCCAGCGAGAGCAAGCTGAGCAGGAGGTAGTTCAGGAACTTGTCCGGCAAGGCCATGACCCGGGCCTGGGCGGGATCGAAGCAGATCAGCAGGAGGTCGCGGCGCAGGGCGAGGGTGACCGCGAGGACCACGCCGCCGAGCGCCAGCGACTGCCAGACCTGCGAATGCCGGATGCCGAGGATGTTCCCGACCAGGATGTGGTCGAGGTGCATGTCCGACTCGGTGCGGCTGAACAGGACCAGCCCGAAGGCGAACATGCCGCTGAAGACCACGCCCATCACGGTGTCCTCCTTGATCCGGCTGTTCTGCTGGATGAAGCCGCTGCTGACCGCGCAGAACAGGCCGGCGGCAAAGGCGCCGATGGCCAGCGGGATGCCGGCGATGTAGGCGAGCACGATGCCCGGCAGCACGGCGTGGGAAATGGCATCGCCCATCAGCGACCAGCCTTTCAGGATCAGGAAACAGGAGAGCACCGCGCACATTGCGGCGATCACCGTGCCGACCAGCAGGGCGTCGCGCATGAAGGCGTATTGGAACGGCTCGAGGAACTCGTTCATGGCGCGGGCAGGGTGGTCGCGCGGCTGTCCCGCACACGGCGTTTCGAGGCGAGGATGCCGTGCTTCGGGGCGAAGACGAAGACGCCGAGGAAGACGAGCGCCTGGAGGGTGACGATGCAGCCGCCGGTCGCGCCGTTGAAGAAGTAGCTGGCGTAGGCCCCGGCCAGCGAGGTGGCGACGCCCAGCGCCGCGGAAAGCCAGAGCATCGTCCCGAAGCGATCGGTGAGGAGATAAGCGGTGGCACCCGGCGTCACGAGCATCGCCACCACCAGGAGGGCGCCGACCGCTTGCAGGGCCGCGACCGCGGTGGCGGCGAGCAGGGCGAGCAGGGTGACATGGAGCAGGCCGGCCGGCAGCCCGAGGGCGCGGGCCTGGTTGGGATCGAAGCAGAACAGCATGAGGTCCTTCCACTTGAAGCCGAGCACCCCCAGCGTGATGGCGCTGATCGCGATGACCTGGGCGATGTCGGGATCGGAGATGCCGAGGATGTTGCCGAGGAGGATGGTTTTCAGATCCACCCGGGCGGGAAACAGCGAGATGAGGAGCAGTCCGAGCGCGAAGTAGGAGGTGAAAACGATCCCGATGGTGGCGTCCTCGCGGATCCGGCTTTTCGCCTTGATGAAGCCCATGGTGCCCGCCGCCAGCAGTCCGGCGACGAAGGCCCCGAGGGCGAAGGGCAGCCCGAGGATGTAGGCGATGGCGACGCCGGGGACGACGGCGTGGGACAGGGCGTCGCCCATCAGCGACCAGCCTTTCAAGGTCACGAAGGACGAGAGGAAGCCGCAGGTGCCGCCGACCAGCGCGCTGACCGCCATGGCCCGCAGCATGTAGTCGTAGTGGAAGGGGGTGAGCAGGTCATTCTTGCTCTTCCGATCGCTTTCTCAAGAGTTCCTCGTGTTCCTGGCGGTCCTTGTATTCGAGGTGGCCGTCCTTGCCGAAGACCAGCGGGCGTTCGTCGTCGGTGAGCAGGCGGATCGCCCGGCCGTCGTGTTCCTGGATGGTCGATTGCTCGAACTGGAACTGCCGCAACACGCCGCCGAAGGCGACGCTCAGGTTCTGCTCGGTGAAGACGTCGGCGGTGGCGCCGTAGGCCAGCACGGTCTTGTTGATCAGCACCACCTGGTCGCAGAACTCCGGCACGCTGCCGAGATTGTGGGTGGAGACCAGGATGATGCAGCCGTCTTTCCGCAGCTCGCGGAGCAGCGCGATGATCGCCTCCTCGGTCTTCACGTCGACGCCGGTGAAGGGCTCGTCGAGCAGGATCACCCGGCCGCCTTGGGCCAGCGCCCGGGCGAGGAAGACACGCTTCTTCTGGCCGCCGCTCAGCTCGCCGATCTGGCGGTCCTTGAATTCCCACATCGAGACCCGGCGCAGGCTTTCCTCGACCTTCGCCTTGTCCTCCGCGCGCGGGATGCGGAGGAAATTCATCGCGCCGTAGCGGCCCATCATCGCCACGTCCCACACGCTGACCGGGAACTGCCAGTCGACCTCTTCCGCCTGCGGCACGTAGGCGACGAGGTGCTGCTTCAGGGCGGCGCGGACCGGCTGGCCGTTGATTTTCACGCTGCCCGCTCTCGGTTTCACGAAGCCCATGATGCTTTTGAAGAGCGTCGATTTCCCGCTGCCGTTGATGCCGACCAGCGCGCAGATGGTCCCGCCGCCGAGCTGGAACGAGGCGTCGCGCAGCGCCAGATGGCCATTGGCGTAGGCGACCGACACCTTCTCGACCTCGAGGCGGGGGCGCGAGCTCATGGCGGGCTGAGAAATCCTTTCACGATGGTGTCGGCGTTGGCTTCCAGGAGTTTCAGGTAAGAAGGAGCCGGGCCATCCGCCGCGGTCAATGAGTCAACATGCAGCACGCCGCCATAGCGCGCGCCGGATTCCTGGGCGACCTGGCGGGCCGGCTTGTCGCTCACCGTGCTTTCGGAGAAAATCACCGGGATCCGGTTGGCGCGGACCGCGTCGATCACCGCGCGCACCTGCTGCGGCGTGCCTTGGGCGTCGGCATTGATCGGCCAGAGGTAAAGCGGCTTGAGGTCGTAATTGGCGCACAGGTAGGAAAAGGCGCCCTCGCTGGTGACCAGCCAGCGCTGCTCCGGCGGGATGGCGGCCAATTTCTCCCGGACCGGTTCGTCGACGGCCTTGATCCGGGCGGTGTAAGCGGCGGCGTTGGCGTTGTAGGTGGCCTCGTTGGCCGGATCCACCTTGACCAGCGCCTTGCGGATGTTCTCGACGTAGATCACCGCGTTCGACGGCGACATCCAGGCGTGGGGATTCGGCTTTCCGCTGCAGGGCCCTTCGGTGATGCCCAGCGGCGTCACGCCTTCGGTCAGCACCGCGCTCGGCACGTCCTTGACGTTTTCGAAGAACTTCTCGAACCAGAGTTCGAGGTTCATGCCGTTCCACAGCACCAGGTCGGCCTGCTGGGCCTTGACGATGTCCTTCGGCGTCGGGTCGTAGCCGTGGATCTCCGAGCCGGGCTTGGTGATCGATTCCACTTCCGCGGCATCGCCGGCGACCTCGCGGGCCATGTCGGCGATGATGGTGAAGCTGGTCACCACCCGCTTCTTGCCGGAGGCGGAGGGCTTCTTCGTCGGGGTGCAGCCGCTGGCAAGGAGGACGCCGGCCCCGGCCAGCAGGCAGAGAAGGCTGCGGCGGTTCAGAAGAAGCAGGTTCACGGGGAGATCGATGGCACGTTTCTTTGTTTGATGCAATGTAGAAACTTAGCCGGGGCTAAATTCGGCCCGGCGAAGTGAGGCGCTGAACGGCCCCGGCAGGTCCTCGCCGCCATGCTTGCGGGGATGGCCCCTTTCCTTGAAATTGCCGGATTCAAGCGGGCGCGGATTCGCGCGGCACCACCGGGACCGGCTGCAGCGCCTTGCCGCTGGCGAGCCCCCGGTGACGGTGGGGGATTTCGATCCTTTCCGGATCGATCTGGCAATCGCGATTGGGCATATCCTTACCCATTTCGCGCAGATTTTGCGCCCCGGTTGACCGCGGCGGTCAACCGATCTACGAATCCGCCATGGATCTCACCACCACGGCATATGGCACCTGGAGCGGCGGCCGCTTCATGCACTTCGGCGAAACCTTGCCGGAAGAGCGCTTCATTTCCTGCATCCGGACCGCTTGGGACGCGGGCATGCGGACCTTCGTGACGGCCGACGTGTATGGCAACGGCAAGGCGGACGACTTGCTGGGGCTGGCCTTGGAAGGACTGCCGCGCGACGAATACTGCCTGGTCGGGATGATCGGCCACGATTTCTACGAAGGCCAGCGGCAGGGTGCCCGCGGCTATCCGCGCTTCACCGATCCCGAACTGCACGCGGCGTCGCATTACCGCGACTACATCCGCAAGGCCACCGAGAAGTCGCTGGAACGCTGCCGGACGGACCGCTTCGACCTGCTGATGCTGCACAATCCGGACGAGACCGGCTACACCAGCGAGGCGGTCTGGGACGGCTTGCGCGCGCTGAAGTCGGAAGGGCTGGCGGAGCGGTTGGGCATCGCGCCGGGGCCGGCCAACGGCTTCACGCTGGACATCATTTCCTGCATCGAGCGCTTCGGCGCGGACATCGACTGGGCGATGCTGATCCTCAATCCGCTCGAGCCGTGGCCGGTCGGGCTGGCGCTGCCGGTCTGCGAACAGCACGGCGTCAAGGTGCTGACCCGGGTGGCGGACTACGGCGGGCTGTTCCACGGCGACATGAAGCCGGGCCACGAGTTCAGGCCGGGCGATCACCGCGCCTACCGCGCCGAGGGCTGGGTCGAGCACGGGTTGGAGAAGATCGCGAAGATGAAACCGATCGCCGACAAGCGCGGGCTCACGCTGATCCAGTTCGCGGCGATCTGGAACCTCAGCCAGCCGGCGGTCGAGAGCGTGGTGCCGACGTTCATCCAGGAAGCGGGCGAAGGAGTGCGCCCGATCGAGGACCGGATCCGCGACTTCGCCGCGCTGCCGGAATTGCGGCTGAGCGCCGAAGAAGTCGAGCAGGTGCGGCAGATCGGCGACAACACCGGTTGCATGGCCTTGAAGGGCGCGAGCAATCGCCACGAGGTCAGCGAGCGGCCGGACGAATGGCCGATGCGCGATGACCTGCGCGAACTGGCCGGACGGCACGGACTGGGGACCGAGTGGTAGACTGGCAGGACGGGAGCTCGTTCTGACGGGGGCTCGCGGCTGCACGCGAAAGCGCGCCGCCGGACTATCCGACGGCGCGCCGCGAACCCGTTCGGGATCTCGCGCGGAGTTCGTCAGGGGACGATGGTCACCTTGAGGCGGGCGAACAGGCGTGCGTTGCTGGCAAGCGAGCGCGGGATCCTGACCCGCACGCTGTCGATGCCCGCGCCGAAGCCCGCGTCGGTCTCTTCGATCACCACGCCGTTCACGCCTGCTTCGGCCTCCGTCCAACCGGCCAAGGAGGACCCGTACTCGACGACCGGGTCGTAGACGGCGGAAACGTCGGTCCGGCGGAACGTGAAGTTCAGGTAGGTGGCGTCGCTCGTGATGGTCGGAAGCAGCGTGCTCGAGCTCGAGCCCGGACCGGAAGGATCGCCGCCGATCACGAATTCGATCCCGTTCAGGACGCCGTCGTTGTCGGAGTCGGTCTCCGGGCCCGCGCCGGCGATCCCGTTGGCGATTTCCCAGTCGCCGTAGGCGCTGCTGCCGCCGACGAGGCGAATTGCGCCGGCGGTGGCGTAGTTCACCGAGTAGCCCGCGGGCAGTCCGGTGACGGTGCCGAAGGTGCCGGTGAGGGTGCCGGAATAGGTGGCGATGAGGTAGCTGGAAGCCGTCGCGCCGCCGCCGAGGACGGAGAGGGCCAGGGTGGCGCCGCTGAGGTCGAGGTTGCCATTGACGACCAGGGTGTCGGCCTCGGAACCGTCGATCTCGCAGGCGTAGGTGCCGGCCAGGAGGGTGGTGCCGACCGCGAGGTCGCCGGCCATGATGCCGGGGGCCACGGTGCCGCCGGCCGCAACGGTCAGGGTTCCGGCGGTGGAACCGGTGCCGCCGAGGGTGGCACCGGAATCGGCGGTGATGCCGCTGCTGGCCAGCGAGCTGTTGAGCAGCAGGGTCCCCGCCTGGACGGTGGTGGGGCCGCTGTAGCTATTGGCGAAGTTGAGGGCCAGCGTGCCGGCTCCCGCCTTGATGATGCCGCCGCCACCGCCGTCGTGGTTCTCGATTTCGCCGCCGACCGCGAAGTCGATGGCGGGCGATGCGGTCACGTTGGCCACGTCGAAGGTTCGGATTCCGATGACGGCGATGCCCGAATTGGTGGCGTCCGCACCGGGCCCGGTGGTCACGGTGGACGGCGCGGTGCCGGTGACGAACAGCGTGCCGTTGAGCTGGAAACTCTCGCCGTTGTAGGCGGTGCCGGTGCCCGCGTAGTTCAGTTCGAGGGTGGAGCCGGCGAGCGTCAGGTCGCGGACGTGGCCATGGCTGTCGGTGGCGAGGGCGCTTTGGCCGGAAACGAAGCGGACCGTGGCGGAAGTCGCCGCGAGGTCGATGGCATTGCCTGCGGTTGGCGTGGCGTTGACCCCCCGGTATTCGAACGCGGCACCGGGATTGACGGTGATCAGCTTGTTGTTGGCGAAGCGGGTGCCGCCCTGGTTCGCATCGACGGCGAGCGTGCCGGAGTTTACCGTGACCGTACCCAGCAGCAGGTTGCCGACGGCCGAATGGAGGACGGTGCCGGCGCGGTCGATCAAGAGGTTGCCGTCACCCGAGAGCGTCGCGGTGCTGGTCAGGTCGCCGCTGCCGGTGAAGGACAGCTGGGTGCCGGCGGCCAGGGTGGTCGGGCGGGCGTAGGTGGCGGCCGCCGCCATTTTCACCTCCAGATTGCCGCCATCCACCTGGATGGTGCCATTGGCGATCGAGCCGCTCGTGCCGCCGCCGATCCGCAGCAGGCCGTTGGTGACCAAGGTGTTGCCGAGATAGGTGTTTTCGTTGCGCAGTTCAAGGGTGCCGGTGCCTTGTTTGGCCAGCCCGCCGTTGCCACCGATGCCGCTGCCGGCGAGGGAGTAATCGAGCGTGCTATGATCGAACAGGGTCGAGGCCGGGGCGACGGTTCCGACGACGGTCACGGCGCTGGTGGTGGCCGTGTCATCGAAGATCACCACATCGTTCTGCAGGAACTTGGTGGCGACGATGGTAGAATCGGTGAGCCAGTTCTGGGTAGTGTTGATGTCCCAGAGGGTCGGGTTGGTGCCGTCGGTGCCCTTCCAGACCACCGCGTCGAAGGAAGCGACCTTCACGGAGATCGTGGACCCGTCGTCCGGTTCCTTGGACACGGTGAGGCGGGGATTGCCGGAAACCACGCTGATGCCGCCGTATCCGGCGCCGCCGATCGTGGCGTAGTCGATGACCGGGATGACCGTGTTCGCCGAGACCACGCCGGAGGGAAGCACGGTCAGGGTGTGGCTGGTGTCGATGTTGAGATCGAGCACGTCGAGCAGGTCGGAGGTGCCCGAACTGATCCGGAAGACCGATTTGCTTCCGTTCCGGGCGATCAGGTTGCCGGCGATGCCGGTGCCCGGGACGTTGAGGTTGCCGGCGCCGAAGGTCGATCCTGGCTGCACGGTCACCGTGGGCGAATGGCCGCCCAACAGGCCGAAGAGCAGGGTGGTGTTGCCGGTGACGGTGGTGGCTCCGGTGAAGGTGTTGACGCCGCCGAGGACGACCGTGCCGCCACCCTGGAGGGTCAGGTCGCCGGTGCCGGTGATGGCGGCGGCGAGACTGATATCGCCACCGGTGGTATCGACCACGGTGTTGGCGGTGAGGTTCATCGGGACGGAGCCGGTCCAGTCCGCGAGCGCTCCGAGGGTGCCGCCGTTCAGATTGATGAATTTGTTGGTGAGGCCGCCGGTGACGATACCGTCCGAGCCGATATTGAGGGTGCCGCCGGGATTCAGGTTGATGGTGGCGGCGTTGACCCGGGTGCCGAAGCCCATGTTAAAGCCCTTGATGTTGGCCACACCGGTGCCGGAGACGTTCAGGGTGGCGGCCGAATCCCAGGACAGGTAGAGCGGAGCCCCGGTGAGGTTGAGCGAGCCGCCGGAGAGGTTGTAGTTCGTGGTGGCCGCGCTGCCCCAGTGGCCCCAGCGGTTGGACATGCTGTTGCCACCGGGGTTGTTGACGGTGCCGGTGTTGGTGAGACTGCCACCGGTTTGGTTGACGACCATGGCGGCCCCGGTGTTGTCGCCGAGGGTCATGAGCTCGTTGACGGTGACCGTCGCGCTGTCGTTGATATTGAGGGTCGCGGTGACGCCGCCGGTTCGATTGAAGAGGTTTCTGACGGACGCCGTGGCGTTGCCGCTCAAGGTCACGGAGCCGCGGTTGATCAGGAGATCGCCCGTGGAGGCGGTGAGGGAGCCGGCGCCGGCCAGAGTGAGGTTGTTGTCCACACCGAGGTTGTTCAGGTTGATGTTGCCGCCAGCGACGATGGTGCCTTCGCTCAGGATGCTCGCTGAGTTCAGGTTGATCGCTCCGGTGGCGCTCAGGGTGCCGTTGATGATGGCGGTGGCATTGGTGACGTTGACCGAAGAAGTGGAGGTGATGTCACCGGGGGGTCCCAGCGTGAAACTGGAGGAAATGTTGGTGACGCCGGGATGGTTGGAACTGCCGTTGAAAACATGGGAGCCGGCTCCATCGAAACTCAGCGTCGCCGCCGAAGTGATGTCGGAGTCGATGATAAGGGTGCCTCCGGGGGTGAACGAGCGGATCACGGCGGCATTGACCAGATTGATGGTTCCTCCGGTCAGGTTCAGATTACCTTCTTCGAGGATGACCGCGTCGGCGGTTTGGCTGCCGTCGACCGTCACGGTGTAACTGCCGGTCGCGTCGGTACCGGCGGAAAAGACCGCTGCCTCGTTGGTGCCGTTCCAAACCGTCGCAGTGCCGCTGCCGGCGGCGTTGTTCCAGTTGGCCGAAGCGGCATCCCAGGTGCCTGAGGGGGGTGCTCCGCCGGATCCCGGGGTCGTCCCATCGGTGTCCCAATAGCGGAAGCTGCCGGTGTAGGCATCCTCAATCTGAACACCCGAGATGGAACCCCGCGGACCGCTGTTGTTGCCGCCGCGGACGGTTAACGTGAGACCGCTCTGGTTTGCGGCAAGCAAGTAGTTCTGGCCTTCGGTGAGGTTGTCGGCGTTGCCCCAGGCGGCTCCGGTCCAGTTGGCGGTTGACGCGACGGTGGCGGTGTCGTTGTGGCTGTAGGCGACCCCGTTCACGGTCACGGGCCGGTAGTTCTGGCTGTTCGCGGCATTGCTGCCTTGGTCGCCGCCGACGATGACGTAGGCGTTGTAGGCGAGGAACGGGACCTTTGTGATCGTAATCAGCGGCCCACCATTGCCGTCATCGAGATAACCCTTGGTGAGGCCGCCATTGAGAGAGGTGGCGGTGCCACCGGGTGATCCGGAGCGCCAGGTGTTTGCCGATGACCAGGTCACCGAAGCGCCGGATGCACCCCCGACGTTGTTGACAAGCGCCTGCGGTGTGGTCTGCGTCGCACCGCTCATGTTATTCCAGAAGGTCCCGGCGACGGGCAGGGCACCGGCGGTCAAGGCCGATCCGGTGTTGATGGAACCGTTGGGTTCATTGGCACCCAGATTGATGCTGATGATGTCCTGGGCGCTGGCGGCGACCGGCAGGGCGCTGGCCGCGAGGGTACGGAGGGCTACGTGAAGAAGAGCACTGCGATTGGTATTCATGGTTTTTTGGGGTTTTATCCGGCGCCACGGACTAACGCAACCCGGCAAGTCATGATTGGTATTCATGGTTTTTTGGGGTTTCATCCGGCAGGTCGGGATCCATTCTGGTGAATATGCCACGATCTTTCGCCTCCTAAACCTATGAATAAGTCGGCAGCGGAAGGGCAAGCGGGAAGTGGGCTCGCTGACAGTTTTTAAGCAGCTTTGTTGGATCGGTTGTCAGAATCGACTCCGGAAGCGAATCAAAGCGCACTTCAGCAGGGGGAAACCCTATCTTCCGCGGATGCGACGCAAGGCTTCCGGGCTGGCGAGGCGGTTCAGAACCTCTTGCATGTCCATTCCCGCCCTCGCGATGGCGCGGTGCTGGTCGCGATGCTTTTCCCAGCGGGCTTTTTCCGCGGGCGATACGGTGTAGGTTTTCCGGTGCGGCACGCGGAGTCCGACGAGGATCGCCAACTGGCCTTCGATTCCGAAAGGATTTCCAGCAGGAAGATGGCCGGCACTGATGGCGGACGGGCCGTTTCCGCGGTAAAAGTCGACCAGAAGCTCGAGATCGTGAAGGGGGAGTTCGCTCCGGCAGCGTTGCCAGAACCCGGTATCGAGCCGGTCGTTGAAGCGGTAGTGGAGCGCGAGGAAGTCGCGGATCTGGCACCAAATGCCGGCGTTGAGGTGATTGTAGAGCGCCCGCATGCTGTCGTCCGGAGCTTGTAGTGAGTCGATGAGGCCGTCGGTGAGCCAGCGGCACTGCAGGCAGATGACCATCAGGGCGCTGGCTTCCAAGGGCTCGACAAAGCCGGCGGCGTTTCCGACTCCCGCGACATTGCCGATCCAGCTCCGGCGGTAGTGTCCGGAGCGGAAGCGGACAATCCGCGGGTCGGCGGCTTTGGGAGCGATCTTCCGGTAGTCTTCGATGGCCTGGTCGTCGCTGGCGTGGACGCTTGAAAAGACGTAGCCGCGGTGAATGCGGTCCGGGTGGTCGATACGCCAGCACCAGCCGGAGTCCATGGTATCGGAGAGGGTGTAGGGAAGCACGGTTTCCCCGGATCGTTCCCAACCGCCGACGACGGCGCGGTCGCAGTAAAGGGAGCCGGAGAAATCCACGAAGGGCTCGGAGAGGGCCTTGCCGACGAGTTCGGAAGCGAAGCCGCTGCTGTCGATGTAGAAGTCCGCGGTGCGCACGCTGCCGTCGTCGAGGCGGACCGAGGCGATGCCTTGCGGGCCGGTTTCGACCCCGGCGAGTTCGGCATCGGTGAAGCGCACTCCCTCGCGTCGGCAGGCGGATTCCAGCCAGCCGACGAAGAGCTTGTTCTCGATGTGCCAGGCGTAATTGTTGCCGGGCGGCGGGAGGTCGGGAAGGCCGTCAGGGCGGCGGGGCAGGGCCTTGTTTTCGTCCATCAGCGCGGAGGAGAGGTCCATCGCCGAGGGATCGTCGAAGCCGTAGAATCCGTTGTTCCGCGGCAGGTCGGGCCAGCGCCAGGAGTGCTGCTGGCCGGTGAAGGTGTAGTCGAAATGGGGGCGCTTTCCCCAAGCGAAGCGGACGCCCAGCTTGATCACCGGCTGGACGGCGGAGAAGACCTCGTATTCGTCGAGACCGAGGTATCCGTTGAGGTGGAAGGGGACGTAGGGGACAGTGCCTTCGCCGACGCCGATGACCCCGATGCGGCTGCTGTAGACGACCTCAACCGACAGCGCGGGAAGCTTCCGCTTGAGGGTCAGTGCGGCGAGCAAGCCGGCGCTGCCGCCACCGAGGACGAGAATGGTTCGGATCATCCCGGGGATCTCGAGCATTTCAGCGAGGAGGGCTGCAAGCTTGCGTTGCGGTCGCGGTCAAGTCGTCCGGCTTGCCCAAGCCCAACCGCAATCCGGAGCGGATGTCGACGCCGACTTGTTCAGCGATGCTCGATGAGCTCCTCGAGCGGGAAGCGCGCCTTCGGCGCGGCGGCGTATTTGTCGGCGGGGGAGCGATAACCGGCGGCGCAGGCGACCGATGTGGTGTAGCCGCTGCCGAT
>CAMCYK010000009.1 GCA_945883695.1 Akkermansia muciniphila
CAAGGACCTGCGCGCTCTGGAGCCGCAGACCCCGCGGATCGCCATGGCCTTTTCGGACGAGTTGATCGACTCGTTCGAAAGCCGGACCGTCCCCGCCAAGCACCGCGTCGCCCTGCTCACCGGCTGCGTCCAGGACCTGGTCTTTTCCGGCATCAACCGCGACACCGCCGACGTCCTGCTCGCCAATGGCTGCGAGGTCCACACCCCGCCGTTGCAACCTTGCTGTGGCTCACTGCACGCCCACAACGGCGCGCTTGAACCCGCCCGCGAACTGGCCCGCCGCTTGATCGAACTGCTCCCGCCCGACCACTCCGACGCCATTATCACCAACTCCGGCGGCTGCGGCTCGCACCTCCGCCACTACGGCAAGCTGCTCGCCGGCGATCCGGCTTACGCCGCCCGCGCCCGGCTGTGGGACTCCAAGCTCCGCGACATCCACGAGTGGCTGATTGAAACCGGCTGCCGCCCGCCGCTCGCCGCACCGCAGGCCACCCCACTGACCGTCACCTACCACGACTCCTGCCACCTCGCCCACGGCCAGAAGGTCGTCCGCCAGCCGCGCGAGCTGTTGGATCGGATCCCCGGCGTCACCACCGTGCCCCTGCCCGAGGCCTCGTGGTGCTGCGGCAGCGCCGGGATTTACAACATCACCCGGCCGGAGACCTCCGCCGCGCTGATGGAGCGCAAGGTCGGCCACGTGATCGCCACCGGCGCCAGCCACCTCGCCACCGCCAATCCCGGCTGCCACCTGCAGCTCGCCCGCGGCCTCGCGGCGGCCGGCTCGCCGGTCGAACTGATCCAACCCGTCACCCTGCTCGCCCGGGCCTACCGGCGCGAATCCCTCACATGAAAAACATCCCCGTCGGCATCATCGGTGGCGGCCTCATGGGCCGCGAAATGGCCAGCGCCTTCGCCCGCTGGTGCGCTCTAACCGACGTAAGCGCCCGCCCGGTCCTCACCGCGGTCGCCGACCTCAATCCGGACACCCTTTCCTGGTTCACCCGCATCCCAAGCTGCACCCAGCTCGTCGCCGACTACCGCGAACTACTACAAAACCCGGAGATCGAGGTCGTCTACGTGGCGGTCCCCCACCACCTGCACGAGGCGATCTACCTCGACGTGCTCGCCGCGGGAAAGGACCTGCTCGCCGAGAAGCCGTTCGGGATCGACCTCCCCGCCGCCCGCCGGATCGTCGATGCCGCCAAGGCCTCCGGCCGCTTCGTCCGCTGCTCGTCGGAAATGCCCTTTTTCCCCGGCGCGCTGCGCGCCTTCGAGCTCGCGCGGTCCGGCACACTCGGCCGTCTGTTAGAGGTGACCAGCGGCTTCCATCATTCGAGCGACCTCGACCCCGCCAAGCCCGCCAACTGGAAGCGGCTGAGCGCGATTTGCGGCGAGGGCGGCGTGCTCAACGATCTCGGCATGCACGCCTGCCACGTCCCGCTGCGGCTCGGCTGGAAACCCAAGTCGCTGTTCGCGCAGCTTCAGAAGGGCTACCCGGTCCGCCCCGACGGCAAGGGCGGCACGACGGCCTGCGACACCTGGGACAACGCGATGCTCCACACCTGGATCGAGCACGACGGCAGGGACGTCCCGATGCGGCTCGAAATGAAACGCCTCGCCCCCGGCGCGACCAACACCTGGTTCCTCGAGATCCTCGGCACCGACGGCGGCGTGCGATTCAGCACCGCGGAACCGAAGACCCTGCACGTCTTCGAGCGCGGCAAGGAGCAGTGGTGGAAGCGCACCGAACTCGGATTCGGCACCGGCTTCAAGACGGTCACCGGCGGCATTTTCGAGCCCGGCTTTCCCGACGTCATCCAGCAGATGTGGGCGGCTTACCTGGAGGAACGCGCAGGCAATCTCGGCGACCGCTTCGGCTGCACGACCCCGGAAGAAGCCCTCGCCAGCCATGAGATTTTCGCCGCGGCCCTCGAGTCGCAACGGCAGGGACAAGCCGTCACTTTGGGTGACCTTGGGTAAGCCACCCTCCTTGGCAAGCCAGTCGTCGAACGCCTGCTGCGGATCGGCTCGGTCTTGAAGAAGGCCCTCGACGTGCTGGAAGACCCGGAGGTAGTCCGCCGCTGGATGACCCAGCCGAAGCGCGCGCTCGGCGGCATCACCCCGCTGCGCGGCTATGACACGGACGTGGGAGCCCGGGAAGTCGAGGCACTGTTAGGTCGCATCGAGCACGGCGTCCTCTCCTGATTTCCGCGTTCCGGATCTGCAGGACGTGGCACCTCGCCACGGCGCTGAGCGCTCGGGGTCGGGAAGGATCACGTCGCGGCCATCCATCGGGGGCCGCGGGCGCGCTGCCAATCCAAAAGGCCGTGGGCAGGGTCCTTGGACTGCGGGCAGCCTGCTGCCGCTCTCCCTTCGCCAGCCTGCTGGCGAAGGGAGGAGTGACGAGGTCCGGGCGTCAATGGTGGACACTCGCTTTCCCCGGACTCGCCAGCAGGCTGGCGGTCCGAAGGCGGCAGCGGGCTGCCCGCAGTCCAAGGCCGGCGTTCCAGACTCGCCGGGATTTTCCACGTGCGGGATGCCGGGAGGGTTTGTCATCCTGCGCGGCGATGAAGATCACCAAGGTTTGTTGCCAGGGCTGCGGGGCGGACTTGCAGGTGGACGAGACCGTCCGCTACGTGACCTGCAACTACTGCCATGCCCGGCTGGAAGTGGTGCACGATCCCTCGGTCACCCACACCCGGCTGATGGAGAAGCTGGAGAAGTCCACCGAGCGGATGGCGGACAATCTGCGGGTGATCGAGCTGCAGAACGATCTGGCGCGGATGGACCGCGAATGGGAGCAGCGCAGGGAGAACTTCATGGTGACGGGAAAGCATGGGCATCGCTCGCTTCCGACTACCGCGGGCAGTGCGGTTGGCGGACTGTTCGCCGCGGTTTTCGGGGTGATCTGGATCGGTGCCGCGGGCTCGATGGGAGCGCCGGCGCCATTCGTTCTGTTCGGAGTGGTGTTCGTGGGGTTCGCGATTTTCAGTGCGGTGAATGGCGCGTCGAAAGCGAACGCCCACCAGAGCGCCGATGCTCTGCATCAGCGCCAACGGGCCGAAATAATCCGTAAGATCGAGGCGGCGCGGCGAGAGTGAATCAGCCCGGCGCACGAAGGCTTCACGCCAGTTTTCCCCGGATTTCCTCTAACAACCCGGCTCAGGCATCCTCCACCAGATCCGCGACCTCCTCGAATCCTTGCTGTCCGCCGTAGTAGGGATCGGGGACATGGTCTGCTCCCTTCCCGACGAAGCGGTCGACCAGCAGGCCCCCCCCTTTCCCCCGCCCTCCGGTCCGGCCCACCGGCTGTTTCAGGAGCATGCCGCCAGAAGCAAATTCCTGGCCGCCAGCCCGAAGGTCCAGCCCGGTGCCGCCCGCACGTTCCGCCCGGACCCGCGCTTGATCCGCTGAGATTTAGCGGGCCGGTGCCGCCGCCTGCTCCACGGTCTCGCGGACGAACGACGCGTGGAGGACCGTCCCCAGCCCCAGCGGATGGCGGATGGTCCGGTCCTCATATTCGCTTTTCAACTTGTCCACGTGATGATGCTGCGAAATCACGATGCCGGTGATCAGCGGCTTCTTGTCGGCGGTCTCGATGAACACCGGGCCGCCGCTATCCCCGGCGAAGGTGGTGAAGTCGGCGAGGTAGGTCGGATGGGCGGGCACCGGCAGCAGCGGCGGACTCGCGAAGATGCCCTGCCGCGCGACCGGAAATCCCGCGCCGTTCGCTTCGAAGCGCTGCGGGTAGGTCAGGACGAAAAGCGGGCTGCAAATGTGAACGCCGGACGATTTCAAGGTCGCCTCGTCCGCCAGAACTTCCGCCGGCAGAACTTTCACCGGGACCGGCAAGGGTTTCACCAAGCGCAGCACCGCGACATCCTGCTTTTCATGGCGCGTCCACAAGGGCTTTTCCCCATCGCGGATCTCGATGGTGTAGTCATGCCGTCCATACGATCCGTCGGCCTTCGGCTCCCGCAGCACGAGGATCGCGGTCTTGCCCTTCATCCGCTCCACGGTGTGGGCGGTGGTGACCAGATAGGTCGCCTCATCGGGAGCCTCGCGTTTGACCAGGAAACAGGTGGAGGTGGAATCCGGGTGGAAGATCTTGAAGGTCGCCTCCATGACCTGGGTGGCGAAATCGGCGGCCCACGCCGATTGAAAGGAAAAGCAGGCAAGAAGCAGGGAAAGGACGAGCGGTTTCATGGCGGAAGCAGGCTTGGAGGATTCTCCTTGCGTCGCGTGAAAACGAAAACTCCCGGCAGGGCGGGCCCTGCCGGGAGTTCCGGAAAGATACGGACGAATCAGGCGCGGATGCCGGCGAGTTCGAAGAACTTGTCGAGCGGCATGGCGACCTGGATCTGCGGGGAGGTCTGGATGACGTGGATGCCCGAGGCATTGCCCGGAATCGCGCCGAACTGGAGTTCCAGCTTGCGGATCGGCTCCGGGATCTGGGTCTGGATCTCGCCGGTGAGCAGATCCTGGGTGATCTTCACCGCGAAGCCCTTGCCGTGGAGCACCTTGTAAAAAACGCTTTCGTCGACCTTGCCGGCGACGGGAGCCACGGCAGGCCTTGGAGCGGTCGCCTTGGGAACCCGCGGCACCGCTTTGTCACGGCCCTGGTCGGCTTCGCCCGATGCCGGGCAACTGCCGTAGGACGATAGATACTTGCCGGACACCCAGAGCGGCGAGGCTCCGGCGCGGCGGTAGCGCGGCGTGTCACTCAGGGTCCACTTGCACTTCGACTTCTCGAGATCGGCGTACACCGCGGCTTCCGTGGCCTCAAGGCCGTTGTTCCTGCGCAATTCCAGAATCCGGGAGAGTGTTTCTGATGGGATCGTTTCCATATGTCGTGGGGAATGTGAGCGACCCGCCCCGGTCCGGCAAGTGGGATTTGAAGCCACCGCGACTCATGGAATCCTCGACGCCGCCCCGTTGTGCCCCGCGTGGAGGGCCGAGCGGTGGGCCACCGCGGGGACATAGTCCTTCCAGATCTCGTCGCCGGTCTCGATCATCCCCCGGATGTCGCGGCCGGTGAAGCGCATCAAACCCTCGTCGCCCGCCGCCACCGGCCGGATCCGGCCGGTCTCGATGAAGTGGCGGTAAAGGCTGCGGCAGTCGTCCGGTGGCTGGAAATTGAGGGCGTCGACCAGTTCGCCGGTCCGGCGGTTCTTCCACGGATAGACGTAGAGCGTGACCTGGTTCTTGAACAGGCGGCCGAAGGACTCCAGCAGGCCGCCCGCGAGGTTCTCCGACCATTTCGCTTTGAACAACTCGTTGAGCAGCCCGATGCTCAGGACAATCCCCACCGGCCGCTCGGTCGAGCGGCTGAGGTAGGCGGCGATCCGGTGGAACTCGGCGTGGCGCGAGACCAGCACGGTCTTGCCGAGCGCCTGCAGGGCATCGCAGCGGTCGATGAAATCCACGTGGTCGACCGCCTTGCCCCGCAGCAGGTTGGCCATGGTCATCTCACAGAGTTCGATGGTCTTTTCCAACTCACCCGGCTCCAAGGTGGTCGCGAAGACCGAACGCGCCTGCTCCATCATCTGGAGGTGGAGTTTGCAGACCGGGTCGAAGCTGCCCCGCAGCAACAGGATCGGGCGCTTGTAAAGAGCCTCGGCCGCCTGGACGACCTCGCCGTCGGGGAGGAACATCGCCGCTTCGGTCAAACCGGCTTCGACCAGCGCGAGCGAGCACAGTCGGTTGTCGAAGAAGCCATAGCCGTGACCGTGGAACTTCAGCATGTCGATCTCCACGCGGCCCGGCCGCAGGTTCTCGGTAAGGGCGGCAACGAAGGGCGCAAGATGGCCGCGCTGGCGGAAGGCGGCGTGGATCAGGTTCACGCCGACCACGCCGAGGGCTTCCATCTGGTCGGAATTCGAGGCATCGAGCAGGCGGACGTGGGCGAACAGGTCGGACGGCGGGTCGCCCGGCTTGAGCTGGAAGCGCAAGCCCAGCCAGCCATGGCACTCGCCGGTATCGAGGTAGCCGCGGGCCCGCACGGTGTTGCAGAACGAGAAGAACGTGGTGTTCTCCCCGCGCTTCGGCCCCAATCGCTCGAGCAGGATGGAGAACTCGTGGTCGAGCATCTGGCGCAGCCGCATCCGCGAGACATAGCGGTCGCACTTGCCATAGATGGCATCGCTCATCGTCATGTCATAGGCCGAGATCGTCTTGGCGACCATGCCGGCCGATCCGGAGGCGCGGAAGAACCAGTTCGCGGTCTCCTGTCCGGCGCCGATCTCGGCGAAGGTGCCGTAGATCGAGCTGTCCAGATTCAGCTCCTGGGCCTTGTCGAGGGTGCTGGTCATGGCCGACAATCAAGGATTCGCGGGTTCCGCCTGATCCACCCAGCCGTGGCCGGACACGGCCTCGATGATCACCTGATTACCGGACGCGGCATCGGGCGGGAACTTCAGCTTCAGCAGCAATCTGACCTTCCCGTTCTCGTCGATCGGCCGGATTTTCTCGTCCATGGCACCGGCCCGCGGGACATAGCCATACAGCGAGTTGTTGCCTTCGGGCGAATCCAGCCGGTAGGACACCCACTCGGTCTCGTCCTTGAACGCGAAGTTATAGTAAACCACGCGGGACAGGGTGACCCGGAACCACTTCCCGTCGACCGGCCGCTCGCGCTGGAAATCCTCCCATGGCATCTCCGACCAACCGACCCAGCTCTCCCAGTCGACCTTGAGATTCCCCTCGCCGCCGAGCAGCACGATCTCCCGCAGTTCGAAATCTCCGGTGCGGACCTTGACGCTCAGAATGCTGCCGCCGCCGGTGGTGGTGACGGAGTCGGCCAGAATCTCCCGGAAGCCGGGGGCGGCGAAGGGCTCCCCGCCAAGCCGGACTTTCAGCATCGGCGCGATCCGTTCGGGGTCCCGCACGTGGCGGAGCATGTCTTCCGGAGTCGGAGCCTCGAGGAAGCCCTTCACCACCGACTCCACTTCGCCGATCAAGGTTTTCACGGGAGGGACGGCCGCCACCTCGGCGGGCCGCGGCGGCGCGGCCGCCGGCAACGAAGCCGCCACCGGAGGCTTCGAAGGGTCGGGCAGCATCCACCACGCGAACAAGCCGAGCAACACGAGTGCCGGCACCGCCAGACCCAGCAGAAACCGCAAGTTACCGCGACCCGGATCGGCCGGAAAATCGCCGTCGTCCTCGGTTTCGATCTCTTCCGGCAGGTCGTCCGATCCGTCCCGCGCCGGGCTAACCAAAGGCGGCGGAGCGTCTTCGGCCCCGGGCAAGCGCAGCATGATCCGGCAAGCCGGACAGACCACGCCTTTGCCATCATGGTCCTGCGGCACCCGGAACACGAAACGGCAGCCGGGACAGACGAAACTGTTCCAGCGTCTGGCGGGGTTCAGCGTATCCGACACGCGGCGACAGTGGTCAGGGGCCGGGAGGGGTGCAAGGACGGAGCGCGGTTTCCGGCCCGGCAGGGCTGACCCTGACGCGGGAGACCTGCCGTTCCCCTCACTCCGGAAAAATTTCCAAGCGCTCCGGCCAAGGGAGCTTCAAGGGTTCCTCACCGTCGCCGAGATCGAAGCTGTCGAGCACGTTCGCCCGGTTGCGGGTCGTCGCGGGTTGATCGCCATCCATCAGGATCTGTTCGGTGAAATACGGATCTTCCCCGAGCAGCACCGGGGCCTTGGGCCGGACCGGCGTCGTGTCGATCACCGCCAGCGCTCCCAGCCCCATCGCGGCGGATCCGTCGTTGCCGCCGGCGGCAGCTCCGGAATGAAGCGAGCAAAACGGCAGGTTCTCGGTGCCTTTGCGGAAGAATTCCAACTGCGAAGCCGGCCGGGTGCGGGGGCGGCCGGTCGACGGGTCGGCCACGGTCTCGTAGCAATAGGGCGTCGCCCGCTGTCCGGTCACCCGGCACACCTGCCCCTCGACCACGCTCTCGGGTTGGGCGATCCCCTTTCCCCCGAAGGCCGGCGCGGCGGCATTCATCGCCTCCTCCCACACCGGCATCGCAAGATCCCTCGAAAACGCCCCGCCGTAGATCGTCTTGCCGGGCTGCAAGAACCCGACCCACACGCCGCAGGCCACCCGGCCATTGTAACCAAGGAACCAGTTGTCCGAGAAATCGTGGGTCGTTCCAGTCTTGCCGGCACCGGTGAAGGGCTTTTCCACCATGCGGTCGGCCAGGCCGGCCGCGCTGCCCTGGTCCATGCTGCCCCGCATCATGCTGTGGACCATGAAGGCGGTCGCGTCGTCGGTGGCGCTCAACCGCACCGGCTGCAGGCGGAGATCCCGCTCGTAGCGCGGGCGTCCCTCGGCATCCTCCACCTTGTTGACGTAAGTCAGCCGCCGCGGCGCGGTCTGGCCGCCCCGCGCGAAGGCGGCGATGCCGCCCACCGCCTCTTTCAACGAGGCGGCCTCCCACCCGGCCGCCAGCCGCGGGAGCAGCTCGGCGTCCTTCATCGGCAGCCCGAAGCGCTCGGCGCCCTGGATCACCTTTTCCAAGCCGGCCATCCCGGCGAGGCGGACCGACGCCCCGATCTTCGAACTCTCCAAAGCCCGCCGCACGGTGATCTTGCCTTCGTAAAGCGGTCGCGGCACTTCCATCCCCCACTCCGGGACAATCCCCTGGCGGCCGCCGATCATCACCGAACGGTTGTCCATCGGCTCGTCCTCCAGAATCGTCGCCGGGGTCAAGCCCTGCTCCAGCCCCACCGCGAACAGGAAGGGCAGGAACGCGGTCCCGAGCGGCCGGCGGCCCAGCTCGATCACATCGTAGGGCGCGTCGGCGTAATCCCGCCCGCCGACATGGGCGATCACCTCGCCGTTGCCGTGATCGATCATCAGCCCGGCACCTTGCAGATACTCGGGTGCCACGCCGGACGACTTGCGGTATTCGGCAAGCCTCGGGTTGGCGTAGCCGGGCTGATGCTCGGCCCGCTCGAAGCTGCGCTGGAGCGAGCTTTCCATCGAGCGCTGCACTTCCGCGTCGATCGAGGTGTGGATGCGGAATCCGCCCTCCGCCAGCGCGTCCTCGCCCATCTCGCGGCGGATCTCGTCGGCGACCCGCTCGTAGAGGTGGGTCGTGCCGCGCTTGAGCGGCCGCGGATCGAGCTTCAGCGTCCGGTTGACGAGCTCGGAGGCTTGCAAGCGGGTCAGCGCGCCGAGATCGACCATCCGCCCCAACACCAGGTTGCGCGAGGTCTTGTTGCCGGCCGGATTGTTGATCGGCGAGAGATTGCTCGGATTCTTGATGCACCCCACGATGGCCGCGCTCTCCAAGGCATCGAGGTCCTTCGGTTCCTTGCCGAAATACCCGAGTGCGGCCGAGCGGATCCCGTAGTATCCGCTGCCGAAATAAATCCGGTTCAGATAGAACTCGAGGATCTGCGGCTTCTTGTAGCGCTTCTCGATCCGTTGCGCCAGGAAGGCTTCGACGATCTTGCGCTCCATGCCTTCCTCGCCGCGTTTCTTCCGCTCGGCTTCCAGATCGTAGGCGTTGCGCGCGAGCTGCTGGGTAATCGTGCTGGCTCCCTGGGTGGTCTCACCGGCTTTCCAGTTCAAGTAGTAGGCCCGGACCACGCCAATGTAATCGACCCCGTCGTGGCTGTTGAAGCGCTGGTCCTCGCCGGCGCGCAGTGCGTCCTTGAAAATCTCCGGCACCTCCGTGATCGGGATCACGCTGCGGTTCTGCACGAACACCCGGCCGATTTCCTTGCCGTTGCGGTCCAGAATCAGGCTCGGGATTTCCAGCTCGTTGATGCGCTCGAGGTCATAGGTCATCGCCCGCTCCCGGTAGGGCCGGGTGTAGCGCTCCGCCGCCAAGTAAGCGCACCAGGCGGCCACCAGCGCGATGCCCGCCAGCACCAGCCAGAAGCGTTTGCGCTTGTAGAATCGTCGCTTCCTCAGCTTGTTGGGCTTGTGTGTTTGACTCGTGGCCATGCCGGAATCCGTTCGTGACAATTCCCGGATCCTGTCCGGTGCCCCATCCGCATACCTGCCTGACCGGGAGGATGCAACCCCGGGCTTGGCGGATCGGCTGAAGGATAAAATACGTCGCGACGGCCCCCTGCCCTTTCCAGATTTCATGGCCGCCGCCCTTTACGATCCGGCGGACGGCTACTACGCCCGGCCCGCCGGCCAGGTCGGACGGGGCGGCGACTTCTTCACCAGCGTCAGCAGCGGCCCCTTGTTCGGCCGCCTGCTCGCCCGCCACATCGCCGGATGGCATCGCCAAGCCGGCTCACCGGACCGCTGGCGGATCGTCGAATGCGGCGCGAACGACGGATCGCTCGCCGCCGACATCCTCGCGGCCCTCGGCGCGTCACCCGGTCTCGAATACGCCATCGTCGAGCCGCTCCCGCTGCTCGCCGCGGCCCAGCGCGAGCGCTTGCCCGCCGCCCGGGTCTTGGCATCGCCGGAAGCCCTCGCCACCGATCCCCTGCCGTCCTTCGTTTTCGGCAACGAGGTGGTCGACGCCTTGCCTTTTCACGTCATCGAATCCGATGGCCACCGCTGGCGCATCCACGGTGTGACCCTCTCCCCCGACGGCCGCTTCGTCTGGGCCGACCTCGGAGAAGCGGCGCCGGAACTCGTCGCCGGAATTCCTACCCGCCCCGCCGGCTACCGCAGCGAAGTCCGCGGCGGCGTGCCCGCCTTCCTCGCCCCGCTCGCCGCAGCGATGAAGGGCGGCCGCATGCTGTGGCTCGACTACGGCTTCGAGCGCGACGACTACTACCACCCATCCCGCACCACCGGCACCCTGCGCACTTTCTCCCGCCACCGCGCCGCGGAAGACCCGCTGGAGTCACCGGGGGAGATCGACATCACGGCCCATGTCGATTTCACCGCGCTGTCCGCCGCGCTCGTCCAAGTCGGCGGCACCGTGCTCCGCTTCGAACCCCAGGGCCGCTTCCTGACCGAGGTGGCCAGACCCTGGCTGCTCGAACTCGAAGGCCGCACCGACGAGGCCACGCGGAAAGACCTCCGTGCCTTCCAAACCCTCACCCACCCAGGCCACCTCGGCTCGAAGTTCCATGTCATCGAGGCGGCATTTTAGGTCGCGGTGAAGCGCCGCTAACCCTCCACCGGCGACCATTTCCCGCCCAGCGAGCGGCCGAGGAGGAAAGCGTCGTGAAAGCCCCAGGCGACCAGCAGATCGCGCGTTCCGGCGCTTCGAGCCATGGCCGCACCCAGCACGATGCCGGAGTAGCCGAGGAAAACCGCGTAGTCGCAGAAGTCGGACCACGGCTCCCATTCCGGAGAGGAATACACCGCATGCATACCCACCAGCCCGCGGATCAGATGATCGTCGCCGTAGTCGAGGTCCTCTTCCAGCCAGGACTCGTCATGGTCGACGGGATCGCACTGGTCACTGCCGGCAAACTGGACATTCGTGCCTCGTCCACCCTCCATGTTGAGGGTATCCAAGCCGAGAAAGATCCCCTTCGCCGTCGGCAGGTCCTTGAGTTCCGCAGCCAGCCATACGGCTGCCGCGTTCACGTCCCGGTCAATATCGGGCGAAGGGAGTCTCTCCCAGGGTGCCGCGGGCAGCTCCTTGCGAAAGACCTCCAGCATCCGCTGCCATTGCGCGGCCGGAGCGGGTTCCTCTCGCGCGATCATCAGCAAGAGAGGATGCACATGGTCGAGCGGGTCGTCTTCGTTCATACTGTTAGAAGGTGCGGAGGACTCTCCCGACGGCTTGCCGCATCCGGTAAGCAAGCCCGCAGCCAAGCCAGCGGCCCCGGCAAGAAACTCCCTGCGAACTACTGAAATTGACATCGCCGACAAGCTACCAATCGTTCGGATCCGAGGCAAAACACTTTCCACCGCCCCGGCAGCACTTGCACGCCATCCCGACCCGGACTATCCCCGCCCATGGATTTGTCCGACTTTCGCAAGGAATACTCCGACCGCGGCCTGCACCGCGAGGACCTCGCCGCCGACCCGATGCATCAGTTCGAGCAGTGGTTCCACCAGGCGATCGAGCTCAAGCTCCACGAACCGAACGCGATGAGCCTCGCCACCGCCGACGCCGCCGGGCGACCCTTGCTGAGGACCGTCCTCCTGAAGTATTTCGATGCCTCCGGCTTCGTTTTTTTCACCAACTACGAAAGCCGTAAGGCGCGCCACATCGCGGAGAACCCCCACGTTTCGCTGTTGTTCCCGTGGATCGTCCTCGAACGCCAGGTCATCGTGCAAGGCCGTGCCGAGAAGATCTCCGCGGCCGAATCGTTGAAATACTTCACCTCCCGCCCCCGCGAATCCCAGCTCGGGGCCTGGGTCTCCAGCCAGAGCTCGGTGATCTCCTCCCGCAAGCTGCTCCTCCAGAAGCTCTCGGAGATCCGCGACAAGTTCAGCCACGGCGAAATCCCCCTGCCCTCGTTCTGGGGCGGCTTCCGGGTCGTCCCACAAAGCCTCGAGTTCTGGCAAGGCGGCTCCGCCCGCCTGCACGACCGCTTCCACTACGAGCGGCAAGGCGCGGGCTGGTCCATCGAGCGGCTGTCGCCATGAATCCCTTGTCGAAAGCACGCGTCCGTCGCGGCCTCCCTGCTGCGGGACCTCGATGTTGACTAAGAAAAAGCCTTCTTGGAACGGGGTCCAAGAGGCTGTTTCAGAGGGGCGTTCGAACTGCTTCGACCCGGGTCAGCCCGCCGTGGGACGGCGGTTCCGGAAGAATGCCCCGCCAAGCATGAGACCCATCAGCGCGGCCGTGCCGGAAGGTTCCGGGATGGTGACCAGATTGGGACCGCTATACTGACCTACGAGCGAATCGTTACCACACTCCTGGGTGAGATAGAAATAACTCCCGTTCGTAATACCAATGCCCTCCAAATTGAACCCGGCGACGTAATTGTTCACACCGAAACTCTGAAGACCACCGTAGGCGGGATCATCCATCTGCAGCGCTGTTTTCAACGAGACGCCCGCGTTCTGTTGCGCCACGGCAATCGTGTTTACCTGGTTATCCTCCGGGAGATACGCATAAGGACCCGCCTCATCATTTTCCCCATAGTAGGGCATGCGGAGGACCGAATTTGCATTCAGTTCATAGATAATATAATCCAGCGTTCCCGCGGCACCTGTCCGCAAGGTGATGGCATAATCAAAGCCTCCACCGCCGAGCGCCCCGTTGGAAAGGGTGCCGTAATTTCCGTTCGTCGCCGGAGTAGTGGAATTGTTGCTCCAGATGGGAGGCTCGAAACCGGCGGAAGCGCCATCATCGCTGCCCAATTTGAGGAAAATCGAGCCGATGCCAAAATACTGATGATTGGTCTGGTTCGACAAATTAACAGAAGAATTCAAACTTTGAGCATCATTCACATGCTCTGAAGCGATATTCATTCCTCCCTGATAAATCAACTTTTTGGTGACAGGATCAAAGCCGAATGCACGAAGATCCCAACTCGCGTTCTCGACATTCCCGTTCTCGACCTCGTTAAACTCGCCCATTTTGGGTTGCCCGGCAAATCTCGGATCCGTGGATGATCCGAAAAGACCGTTCGAACCGCTGCTGCCGCCAGGACTATCGGCGAGCAGACCGTCGAAGATGGTGATGTCCGTAATGGCGGCTTGGGCCAAGTTGGACGCTAGGATGAGCGATCCGGCAAATGCGATTGCATTTCGTTTTTTCATGGGGAGGCGGGGGGTGCTTGGTTTCGGGGGATGTCTTCCCCTCCAAGGCAAACCACGCGCCGCCGCCAAAACAATTGGCGATCGGCAAGGGGGAAATCCGGGGGGGGATGACGAAGTGAACCGTAAGAAAGACGCGGTGTCAATGACCTTTCCCTGTTTTTTCCTTTGGCCCGGTTAACGGGAATCCAAGCCGGATCCCGGATGCGCCTCCGCCCTCCCAAATGGTCTGCGGCGAAGTTCTGAGAGCGCGGTGCCGCTTGCGCCTTTTGAGGCTTGCGGCGAGACGCCACTGGAACGGGTTTGCGCCCCCGCGAGTCACCCATCTGTTATGGGAATCGGGGGCGTCGGCGACAACTGCACCCTCACCGCCATCATAGCCCCATCACGATCTCGCAGTCCGGCAGCTTCTCCTGGAGCGCCTTGACCCCGGCCTCGTCGACCTTGGTTTGCCAGAGGTAGAGCTTCTTCAAGCTCGGCAAGGCTGCCAGCTTCAGAATGCCCTGATTGGTCACCTGAGTGCCGTAAAGGTTCAGCGATTCGAGCTTCGACAGCTTCGCGAGGGCGTCGAGGCCGGCGTCGGTGAGGGCGGTTTCGGACAAGCGCAAGGTCCGGAGTTCGCCGGCGCTCTCCAACAGCTTCGCCCCCTCGTCGGTCACCGTGCAGGACGACAGGTCGAGCGAGACCATCGCCGGCATCACCGGGCTGAGCTTGGCCAGGTCTTCGTCGCCGAAGTCCTTGCGCATGCTCACCGCGGTGAAAGTCACGCCGCTCGATGCCTGGGATTCGAAATTCAGGGCGGCCGGGAACTCCTTGCGCAAGCGTTCCACCTCCACCTTCACCGATTCGCGTTTCTCCGCGGCCTGCTTGACCTCGTCTTCGGCGGCGGCTTTCTGCTGCGCCAGCACTTCGGGCGGCACCAGCTTGGAGATCGCCTCTTTCACGGCGTCCGGAGCCTCCAGCTCGCCCAGCTTGGCGTCCTTCGAGGCACCCTTGTCGATCCACCACTTGACCAGCACCACTTCGTGTTCTTCCAGATCTTTCTTCCCTTCAGGTGGCATGTGCTCGTCGTCATCCTCGGGCAGGTCCATGCGGATGATGATGTTGCTGTCGTCCACCTTGCCGTGGACGATCCCGTCTCCCTCCTTGCCACCCTTCACCAGGAGGTCATACTCGTCCATCCGGTATTTGCCCTTCTGCTTGTCGGCATTGTGGCACGAATAGCACTTCTGCTCGAGAATCGGCACGATGAGGTCGGTGTAAACGACCTGCTCCGACGGGTCCTTGGCCACCACCGGGGCACCCGCCCGGTCGGCGGCGGCCTTCCCGGGCTTCTCCTCCCGCAGCGGCAGACCGATGACCTGGCGGATCGAGTTCGGGGCATACCGGGTGAGATAATCCTCGCCGTGGGTCAGCGAGGCGCCGTCGTGGCTGGTGAAGCCCATCACCCCGGCGCTGCCGAGCAAGGTGAGCCAATAGAGCCAGGCCCCCTTGCCTCCCGCCACGTCGACCCAGACCTTGATGATGAACGCGGCGACGGCCCCGCAGGCGAAAATGAGCCCGCCGTTCAAGTGGCGTTGGGCGAGTTCCGTCCCGTAGTCGCCGGGCATCGAGTAATAGAGGATGAAGCCCAGCAGCACCGCGACCACGGCGGAGGCGGCCGCGAAAAACATCGCGACCTGGGTGGAGCTGCCTGGCTTCCTTCTCGAGAACAAGCGGCCGGTTTCCAGCACCAGCACCAATGCCAGCATGCCGATCGGCAGGTGGAGCATCACCGGATGGAAGCGGCCGACAAATTTCGCCATGTCAGGCAGGCCCTCCTCGGGCGGAGGACCGGCCCAGAACGGAAGAATGGCCAAGGCGGCGATCACAATCAGCCCGATCAAGGTCAGGAAGACGGGGCCCTTGATGGAGCGGCGGGGTGTGTCAGAATCGATCATGAAGTTTGTTTCTTACGGAGAATCGCGGCGGTTTTTTCGTCGGCAATCCCGGAAAGATCAAACATCAACCACGGGCCCGGGCGGTTTCGCCGCTTCCTTGGACTTTTTTCCCAGAAATGGAACGAATCGGCTGAGGTCGATCCCCAGAACCGCCAGAGATTTGACGAAAATCAGCAGGGCGGTGGCCTCGTCGATGATCGGGATTGGATCGAGCGGCCCGATCATCGGACCCCAGATCAGCAGGTAGAGGCCGGAGACCATGGCGAAAATCGCGGCGATGAACTTTTTCACGCCCCAAACTACGCTCGTCCCGCGTTTGTTCTAGCTCTGATCGCACGGACGCGTTTTGCCCGCGATTTATCCGAACACGCCCTTCCGGAGCTGGCGCAGGTTGAACAAGCGATCTTCAGCCCGGCCCGTGTTCTCAAGGCCCCGCAGCGGCCGCGCGCCGTTCTTGCGCTTCGGGCCGAAGCGTTCGCGGCAGGCTTGGAAGATCCCTTCGACGAAGTTCTTCCCGCCCAGCACCGCGCCGTCGCTGAAGTAGCGGACCTTGCAGCGCAGGTAGTCGGCTTGCGACAGCTTCCCACCCTGCGCCAGCACCTCCAGCGCCTTGTCCCGCGGGATCCGATCCCGGAACACCTCGGCCATCCCTTGCTTGGCCGCCAACTCCGCCTGCCGTTCCTCGCTTTCCGGGATCCCGAAGAGATGGCAACGCCAGCGGCGCAGGGCTTCCTTGGGCTCCGCGGCGGCGCCCTCCGGCTTCATCCCGCCGTGGGGATTGAGGGCGGCCAGCCAGGTCACCGCGGCGCGGGCTTCCATGCCGCCGGCCACCGCCTCGGCGTAGCCGCACCAGCGGTAATCCTTCGGATCGTCGCAGAGCTTCGCTCGGACCGGGTTGAGGTCGATGTAGGCGGCCATCGCCCGCAGCGCTTGGCCAACGCCTTCCACCAGCACCGAGCGGTAGCGGTCCTCCCACAAGGTTCCGCGGCGGGCGTGCCGGCCGTTGAACCACTGGGAAAAGCGCTGCTTGAGCACCTTCATGGAGGTGCTGACGTTCCACATCCGCCCGAACCAGCTTTCGCGCAGGGCATCGGCGGCTTCGAGGTTCCCCTGGCTCCGGTGATGGGAAAGTTCCCACTCCAAGCCGTTGGCGAGCTTGTCGCCGAGGCAGTCGCGGACCTTGGCCACCAGCGCCGCGTCATCCGGCAGATCCGCGGCCGCCGGCCGCCGGGGGACTTCCACCAGGATGTGGAAGTGGTTCGACATCATGCAGTAGGAAAGCACGCGCAGGCCGTAGAGCCGTTCGTAGGTGCGCATGTATTCCACCAACTTGTCCTTCTCCGCGTCGCCCAGCACGAAGTCGCGGTTCACCACGCGTGAAACGCAGTGGTAATAGGCCACCGGGTGGGACGCGGGAGCTTTCAGACGGGGCCGGCGCATGTCAAGAGCATGACGGGACGGTGCATAGAGGCAAGCATCTTCTCCGGAGGGACGGGCATTTTAAAAGACCTGGACGGTGCATAGAGGCAAGCATCTTCTTCGGAGGGACGGGCATTTTAAAAGACCTGGCTTCGGAGGGACGGGCATTTTCATCTTCTTCGGAGGGACGGGCATTTTAAAAGACCTGGCTTCGGAGGGACGGGCATTTTAAAAGACCTGGCTTCGGAGGGACGGGCATTTTAAAAGACCGGCTTCGGAGGGACCGCTTTGGAGGGACGGGCATTTTAAAAGACCGGGCATTTTAAAAGACCGCTTCGGAGGGACCGCTTTGGAGGGACGGGCATTTTAAAAGACCGTAAAAGACCGCGGGACCGTAAAAGACCGCGGAGGGACCGCTTCGGAGGGACGGGCATTTTAAAAGACCGGGCATTTTAAAAGACCGGGACGGTGCATAGAGGCAAGCATCTTCTTCGGAGGGACGGGCATTTTAAAAGACCGGGCATTTTAAAAGACCGGGCACTTTAAAAGACCGGCACTTTAAAAGACCCCCGACGCGATATATTTCCCGTTTTCCGGCCAGTAGATGTTGAAACCAAGCCTCGGCCAATTGTGGTCGTATTTCCCGTTTCCCGGCCAGTAGATGTTGAAACCAAGCCTCGGCCAATTGTGGTCGAGTGACATGCCGGCGCCGTTGGTGCCAAAGATCGCGGTCGCAAGCTCCCCGGATCCGTTCACCACCTCGGGGCGGCCTTTGGTCGGATCAGCAACCCCGATCCCCACGTTTTGCGCGAAGAGAGGCCCAGGCAGAACAAGCAGGCTGTCGAGGAATTTGCACATCATCGCGGGGGATTTTCAGATGCCGGGACGATCCGGGCACGGCCGCCGGTGCCGGCCGGAGGGCTGGAGAACAGCGGGCCGGAGCAAGGTCCGGCCCGCGATGACCGCGTTCGCCTGTTCAAAATTTTCAAGATCTCGCTAACCAGGCTTTTCCCAACGAAAAGCCAAGAACTCTTTTGCTCACGGAGATGGCCTTTCCGGGGCGTGTGGCTTGAATTTTGCGGTGCTCGCCATGGCTTGCAAGTTGGCCGGGCCGCACGAGGGAGCAGTCGAATGCCCGCGCCGGATCGCCATCAATGCTCCAGACGCGGATCGTGGCTGCCGCGATTCGGGCGTGACGCGCCGCCGCGGCTGTGGCGGCCTGCGGGGATGCTGGCCGACCATCCCCTGCTCGCGGTCGCCACCGCGGTGGCCCTCCTGCTCGTCATGATCCTGCGGCTGCGCTGGCAGGCTTTCATCGCCTTGTTATTGTCCAGCCTGATCTTCGCCGCGCTGGTCGGCATGCCGGTCGATACCATCCCCACGACGGTGGTCAACGGGATGGGCAAGTCGCTCGGCCTGGTCGCCACCCTGGTTGGTCTCGGCGCGATCTTTGGCGCGATGCTGGAGCGCTCCGGCGGGGCGCTCGCCCTCGCCCGGTGGATGATCGGCATCACCGGCATCAAAGGCGCGCCCTGGGCCCTGACGGCGGCCGGCTTCCTCATCTCGATTCCCGTTTTCCTCGATGTCGCGCTGGTCATCCTCTGCCCGCTGCTGATGGCGCTCGGCCGCAGCCAGGGGAAGCCGGCCTACTGGTTCGGCCTGCCGCTGCTGGCCGGGCTGGCGGTCTCCCATGCCTTCATCCCGCCGACCCCGGGCCCGGTGGCGGTCGCCGAGCTGTTCGGGGTGTCGCTCGGCCCGGTCATCCTGATGGGCGCCGCCTGCGGCCTGCCCGGCGCCATCCTCGCCGGACCGATCTTCTCGCGCTGGATCGTGCCGAAGCTGAAGTTGCCGGTCCCGGAAGCCAGCGGCGACGACGAGGACCCGGTCTACGACAAAAGCATGGCCTGGATCACCCTGCTGCTGATCCTCGCCCCGATCGCCCTGATCCTCGCCGGATCCCTCGCCGACTTGCAATGGGGCAAGCTCAACCGCGGCGGGTTTCACGCCGCGCTCGCCTTCCTCGGCCACCCGGTGATCGCCCTGCTGCTGACCACGCTGGCCGCGATGGCCGTGCTCGCCTTCCGCACGGGTGCCGGGAAGGCTGAACTCCAGGAGCTGGCCACCGCCGCCCTCGGGCCCGCCGGCATCATCATCCTCGTGACCGGCGCCGGCGGGGTGTTCAAGGAAGTCCTCGTCGAAAGCGGCGCGGGCAAGGCGATGGCCACCGACCTGCTGCACCGCTTTTCCCTCGGCCCGGTGTTCCTCGCCTGGTTTCTGGCCATGGTGATCCGCGTCAGCCAGGGCTCGGCCACCGTGGCCATGGTCGCCGCGGCGGGACTGATGTCGCCGATTCTCGAGAATGCCGGCTTCAACCCGATGCAACTCGGCCTGCTGGTTGCCGCCATCGCCGCCGGGGCTTCGACCGCCTCGCACGTGAACGACAGCGGCTTTTGGATGGTCAGCCGCTACCTCCAGCTCACCGAACGCCAGACCCTCCAGTCGTGGACCGTGGTCGAAACCATCATCTCGCTGGTCGGCCTCGCGATGGCCCTGCTGCTCTGGCCGGTGATGGCTTGAAGGCCAACACAATGACCCTGTCAAAAAGGCCCGCGGGACGAATGCCGCGGGCCTGGTAGGTGGGGCTCACCTCACTTCGCGTACTTCACCCCGCAGCCGTAGGGCTTGGTCTTGGCGAGTTCGACGGTCTTGCCTGCCAGCACGGCGTCCAAGGCGGCGACGACATGCTTGTCGGCCTTCTCGACATCCGCCGCGTCGGTCGAGTTGATCGAGTCGATCGCGCCGTTGTAGGCGACCTTGCCATCCTTGCCGATGACGACCATCTGCGGCGTGGTCAGCGCGCCGTAGGCCTTGCCGACCTTGCCGTCTGGATCGAGCACGACCTGGCTGGCCTTGCTGCCTTCCTTGGTCGAGCGCGCGGCCAGGTCGGAGGCATTGACCCCGGCGTTGGAGTTGACGGAAATCCACACCACGTCCTTGGCGGTGTAGGTTTCCTGGAGCTTCGGCAGGTTGCCGCTGCCGTAGTGCTTCTTCACGTAGGGGCAATCGTGGTTGAGCCACTCGAGGACCACCACCTTGCCCTTGTGGTCGTCCAGCGAGACTTCCTCGCCCTTCACGTTCTTCACGGTGAAGGCGGGGGCGGCTTCGCCGGGCTCGATCGCGTGGGCGGTGGCGCTGCAGATGATGGCACCGAGGATGGCACCGAGGAATGTGGTGTGCTTCATGGTTTTCGATGGGTAGGGGTTGAAATTTGAACCTGTCGAGGAGCGGCGGGCTGTCCAATGGAAATCCGCTCACTCTTTCGCACGCCACGACACGACGAGGGGCCGCTCGAGCTTCCCGCCGGACAGGACGATGTCCAATTGAGTCGCGGGGCCCTCGGCATATTCACTTTTTTTGACGGATGCCAGCCATGCATCGCGGGTCTTGCCGATCTTGATCGGATCTGCGGGATCGACAACGTCGGGGGTCGCGGGAAAGGCGGACACGTTGGACAGATCGATGTCATCGGCATCTATAAAAAGCAGGGTCATCTGGTCTCCGTTTTCGCGAACCATGAAACCCAACTCCTTCTTGGCCGGAATCTTTTGTTCCGCGGCTTTGACCCGTTCCGAATCTTTTCCCGGCTTCCCATCCCCCGCCGGCAGCGTCACCGAAAGCTCCGCATCCCCCGGCACGCAGGCGCTGTCGTCGCAGGTCAGCCAGGCCAGCTTCACCTTGCACTCCGCCTCGCCCGTCGCGCCGGCGGGCGGGGTGAGATCGACCAGGAACACCGCCTCGCCCTCGTAGCCGAAGCCGGGCAGATCGCCGGTCATGAAGCGCTTCGGGACCGGCTGCTGGAGCTCGCCGGCCGTCCAGCCTTCGGGCAGGGTCCAGGTCGCCTTGAGCGGCATGCCGCCGACGCCGGGATTGATCCAGTAGCTGTGCCAGCCGCGATCGATTTTCAGGCGGACCGCCACCGGAAAGGCCTTGCCGGCCTGATACGAAGACACACCGGCGATCAGGTCGGCTTCGGCGTGACCGGATTTCACGCCGGCGGACAGCGGGGCGACCAGCGGCAAGCCGGCGGCGAACAGAATGGAAAACTTCATCCCCGCCATCTAAGCGGGAATCCCCGCCGCCGCCACCGGATTTCCGCGGGCTAGCGCGGCAGCGGCTTCCCTCCCCCGCCCCGCTTCTCGCGGCGGTAGGCGGTCGGTGCCTGGCCCATGTGCTTGCGGAACTGGCGGGAGAAATCGCTGTGATCGTAAAAGCCGGACTCGAGGGCGACCTCGGTGATCGGCAGGTTGGTGCCGGCCAGCAGCTCGCAGGCTTTGATTACCCGCATCCGCATCAGGTAGCTGCGCGGCGTGGTCTGGAAGGTCTTGCGGAATTTCCGCTCGAACTGCCGCACCGACAGGCCCGCGATTTCCGCCAGCTCGGACACCTCCAGCCGCTCGCGGAAGTTCGCCTTGAGATGCTCCGCCACCTCGGCGAGCTCGAGGTACGGTTGGATCGCCGCGCGCTGTTCCTCGTAGCTGCGGACCGTGCCGCAGAGGCCGCAGACGCCGCCGTTCTTGTCGAACAAGGGCAGCTTGTCGGTGATGAACCACTCCGGCCGCCCCTGGGAATTGGGGAACAACTCGATCAGCCCGAGCATCGGCTGGCGGGTCGTGATCAATTTCTCGTCGTCGCGGTGATATTTCTCCGCCAGCCGCGGCGGGAAAATCTGGTGGTCGGTGAGCCCGACGATCTGTTCTTCCTTCGTGAATCCGCAGCGCTTCACGAACGCCGGATTTCCCGCCATCAGCCGGCCTTGACGGTCCTTGGCAAAGAACAGGGTCCCCGGAAGATGGTCGAACAGGTGGCGGAATTGCCCGGCCGGGATCTCCTCCATCCAGTTGCGGCGCTCGCTTGCTGCATCCATTGGTAGAAACATACAAGTCTCTCCCGCAATCCTACAAGCTCTCTCGTCCATTCTGAGTCAGCTTGAAAACCCGCCCGCTTGAGGCACGTTGCCACCGCGACCCGATCCACCCGTAATCCAAGTTCATGCAAGCGCTCCGACTCTCCATCCTCCTGCCGCTCGCCGCCCTCGGCGCGCTGCTGGCCAAACCGCTGGTCACTCCCCAGCCCGAAGCCAGGCGCCTCGAGGTCCTGTTCTTCGGCGCCCCGACCGCCAACGGGCCCCACCACGACCCGGTGACCCGCTACCGGATGATCAAGAAGCACCTCGGCACCGAAGGGATCGACTTCACCTACACCCAGGACCCGGCCGAGGCGTTGAACGCGGCCACCCTCGCGAAATACGACGCCTTGCTGATGTATGGCAATTGGGAGCAGGGCGGACCGATGCCGGCCGATCAGCTCAAGGCCCTGACCGGCTACGTCGAAGGCGGCGGCGCGTTCCTGCCGATCCACTGCGCGTCGGCCTGCTACGGCGGCTCGCCGGAGTTCATCAAGCTGGTCGGCGGCCGCTTCAAGTCGCACGGCGGCGAGGAGTTCAAGGTCACCAACGTCAACCAGAACCACCCGATCATGCGCACCTACGGCGGCTTCCGGGCGTGGGATGAAAGCTACGTGCACGACAACCACGGCGACGACCGGGTGATCCTCGAGAAGCGCGAGCAGGAGCCCTGGACCTGGGTCCGCGAGCAGGGCAAGGGCCGCGTGTTCTACACCGCCGCCGGCCACGACCACCGTGTCTGGGACCTCCCGGAATTCCAGGATTTCATCAAGCGCGGCATTTTCTGGAGCGTCGGACCCGAGAAATACCAGCAGCTGCAAGCCCTCAAGCTGCCGAAGCTGGAACAGGAAAAGGTCGAGCTTCCCGGCTACCTGAAGCGCCAGTTGATCACGGAAGCGCAGAAACCGCTCTCGCCGGAGGACTCGATGAAGCTGGCCCAGGTCCCCGCGGGCTTCGAGCTGTCGCTGTTCGCCGCCGAGCCGGACATCGTGAACCCGATCTTCGTCAACTGGGACCACCGGGGCCGCGCCTTCATCATCCAGACCACCGACTACCCGAACAACCTCCACGCCGGCAACCTCGGCAACGACAAGATCATCATCGCCGAAGACACCAACGGAGATGGCCGCGCGGACAAGTTCACCACCTTCGCCGACAAGCTCTCGATCCCGACCTCGCTGGTCTTCGCCAACGGCGGGGTGATCGCCACCAACGGCACCGAAATGCTCTTCCTGAAGGACAGCGACGGCGACGACAAGGCCGACATCCGCAAGGTCCTGTTCAGCGGGTTCAACATGGGCGACACCCATGCCGGCGTGTCGAACCTGCGCTACGGCCACGACGGCTGGATCTACGCCACCGTCGGCTACTCCGGCTTCCGCGGCATGGTTGGCGGCAAGGAGCACCAGTTCTCGACCGGGGTGTTCCGCTTCAAGCCCGACGGCTCGGCGCTGGAGTTCCTGCAAAACAGCACCAACAACACCTGGGGCCTCGGCACCACCTCGGACTTCGACGTGATGGGCTCCACCGCCAACGGCAACCCGTCGTTCTACCTGACCCACTCCCAGGCCGCTTACGCCGCCGCCGGGATGGAGGCGCCGCGCACGCCGCGGGCCGATGACAATCCGCTCTTCAACCCCAGCTCGGCCGATATCCGGCAGGTCGACCAGTTCGACCGCTACACCGCGGCCGCCGGCCACGCGTTCTACACCGCCGAACGCTTCCCCGCCCCGTGGCGCGAGAAGACGGCCTTCGTCACGGAAGGCACCGGCAAGCTGGTCGGGATTTTCGACGTCAGCCGCGACGGCGCCGGCTACAAGTCGGTGCAGCGCTTCAACAACCTCTACAACAGCGCCGACGCCTGGTCCGGCCCGGTCTGCGCCGAAACCGGCCCGGACGGCGCGGTCTGGATCTGCGATTGGTACAACCTGATCATCCAGCACAACCCGACCCCGAACAAGGCGGGCTCCGGACTCGACGCCCGCAACGGCAAGGGCAACGCCTACGAAACCCCGCTCCGCGACAAGCAGCACGGCCGCGTTTACCGGGTCTATCCGAAGGGCACGCCGGATGACAGCAACCCGGGCCTCGACCCCGCCAAGCCGGACACCCTGATCGCGGCGCTCGACCACCCGAACCTGTTCTGGCGCCTGCATGCCCAGCGCTTGATCGTGGAAAGCGGCGACAAGTCGCTCGCGCCCCGGCTGGCGGCCCTGGTTCCCGCCGGCGGACGCGCGGCCGCCCACGCGGTCCACGCCTTGGCCGGGCTCGTCGCCCTCGATTCCGCCACGGTCAGCGCCGCCCTCGCCTCCGAGGTCCGCGCCGTCCAGCGCGCCGGGATCGCCGTGGCCACTCCTTACCAGTTGAAGGACAGCTTCCTCGCCGACGGCAAGATTCAGGTCGCGGACGACCGCGAACTGGCGGAAATCCTGGTCGGCCTGGCGAATCTGCCCGAAGACGCCGATCTCGGCAAAGCGCTGTTCACCCTGCTTGCCACCGAGGAATCCCGCGTCACCGGCGACACCACGCTCCAGCACGCGTGGCAGATCGCCGCCAACCGCCACGCCGCCAGCGTGACCGCCGCCGCCAAGGCCGCGGGCTTCGTCGGCGATACGACCGCCCCCGCGATGCCGAACCTGCTGCCGAATCCGGCCTTCAGCGAGGTCGCGAACGGCCAGCCGGCCGGGTGGACCGATCTCCGCACCTACGGCGGGGCCGGCCCGCGCGAGGTCAAGGTCACCAGCTCGCCGCAAGGCCGGGACGGCTCCGCCTGCCTCTCCATTTCCTCCGCCCGGCCGACCGACAGCGGCATCGCCGTGACCGTACCGGTCAAGCCACGGACCCGCTACCGCCTGGCGGCGTGGCTCAAGGCGCTCGATCACAAACCGAGCGGCAACGGCCCCGGAGCCATGCTCAATATCCACATGGGCGAGCGCACCAACAGCGTCAAAGGCAGCACCGACTGGACCGAGGTTTCGACCGAATTCGATTCGGGCGACCGCTCCGAACTGCTGATCCACTGCCTCTTCGGCGGCTATGGCGGGGCCACCGGGACGGTGCTGTTCGACGACATCTCGCTCACCGAAGTCGCCGGGGGCAGCGGAGCCAAGGGGATGATCGCCTCCCTCGCCAGCCGCGCCGGCAAGGCCCCGGCCCCGGTCGCGCCACCGAAAGACAAGAAATTCAAAGCCGACCCGGCGGTCCACGAACGCGGGCTCGCGGTTTACAGTCTGACCTGCGTCGCCTGCCACGGCCCCGACGGCAGAGGAGTCCCCGGCGCCTTCCCGCCGCTCGACGGCTCGGAGTGGCTGCCCGGAGACCTCTCGGTGCCGGTCCGGATCGTGATCAACGGCATCCAGGGGCCGATCAAGGTCGCGGCCCAGGATTACAACAACGTGATGCCGCCCCACGTCGACCTCGACGACCAGAAAATCTCCGACGTCCTCACCTACGTCCGCCAGAGCTGGTCGAACGACGCCGCCGCGATCACCCCGGCCGAGGTCAAGGAGGTCCGCGCGAAATACAAGGACCGCATGACGCCCTGGACGGCCCAGGAACTCGGCCACTGAGGCAAACTTCCACCGCTTCGGGGAAAGCCCCGCTTCAACGGCATGGACCGATCCACGGTTCATGCCGTCTTTTTTTGCCCCCCCGAGCCCGACTTCACGCTCCGCCCGACCGCCCGCCCACCTCGCCTTGCAACCCGCCTAAATCGGAGCCTCCACCAGCTTGGCGATCAGCATTACCGTAAGGGGAGTTTTTCAAGAAAGTAAAACTATCTTGATTTTCATAAAAAATCACGGAGAACTCCTCCCAGATGCTGTCCGGATTTCCAGGGATGTCGATTGGGCTTGCCATGCTGGCACTGGCGTTCGCCATCGGGCTGCCCTTGCTCTGCGGCTTCATCGCGCTGGCCAACGTCCGCAAGTACCGGGTCAAGGCCCACCCCGGCGATCCGTCGATGATCCCTCCGGACATCCGACGCCGGATCGCCCCGTGGTTAAACCGGATGGGCCATTTCGGCTTTCGCCAGATGTTGATTTTCCGCCTCGACAGCACCGGCTACGCGGAGGCCTACCGCTGGATCCTGGTCAATGAGGAGGAGAAAACCTTCTCGACCCTCGAGTGGACCGTGCCGGTTTCCGGGGCGGGCCCGCGGGTGTCGCTCTCCCTGTTCACCGCCTTGCGCGACGGCACCCTGATCGTCACCCTCGACCGCCGCGTGACCCGTCACCCGCCCACCTGGTGGCTGGACGTCCAGCGCTACTTCGGGACGGTGACCGCGCAGTGGAAGCATCACTATTCGAGGATCCGCGGCGAACAGGGCCGCATCCTGCCCGCCCTCGACCAGCTCACCGAAATGCTGGCGGCCGACGAGGAAGCCCGTTACGAAGCCCAGCTCAAGGGCGGAGAATTCACTCCCAGCCGCCACGACCCCGACGCACCCCTCCGGCTACGCGTCGCGCGGCTGCCATCGCGGGTCCTGCCGGTCCTCGGCGATTTCTTCCGCGGGCGCTACTTCGGCTCCTGCACCCGCCGCGACGTCGCGGCACCCGCGAAAGCCAAACCCGAAGAAGTGGAGCGGATCGGCGGCGCGGTCGGGCTCTCCCTGAACCAAGCGGTGGAGCAGGATTTGACCCGCTACCGGGCCTTGATCGCGGTCCGCTCAAGCCCGCTCGACCATTTCCGCCGGATCCTCCTGCTGCTCGGCACGGTCGCGCTTTTCATCCTGATGTTCGGCCGCGAGCAACCGCTGCAGACCGCGTTCACGGTGATCTTTCTCGCCGCCCTGCACGAAGCCGGCCATTGGCTGCCGATGCGGCTCTTCGGCTACCGCGGCACCCCCCCGGTCTTCATTCCCTTCACCGGAGCCACCGAGCGGGCCCGCAAGCTCCACGCCCCGGCCTGGCAGCAACTGACCGTCCTCCTCGGCGGCCCCTTGCCCGGTCTGATCGCCGGACTGGCGACCCTCGGCTACGGCTACTTCTCCCCCGAAACCCCGCTCTGGTTGCTCGATGCCGCCGGCATGGCGGTCGCCCTCAACGCCTTGCACCTGCTGCCGGTGCTGCCGATGGACGGCGGAAAAATCATCGACCTGCTGGTCTTCCGCGACCTCCCGCTGCTGCGGCCGTTCTTCACCGTCACCGCCTCGCTGTCGGCCTTCGCCGCGGCGCTCGTCTTGAAATCCCGGGTGCTGCGCTACATCGCCATGGCCATGTTCGGCGGCGTGATCTGGGACGTCCGGACCATCCAGGTGGTGCGCGGCGCGCGGCGGCTGCCATGGGCCGGCGAGGTGAACGACGAGGCCGATGCCCTCCGCCGGATCTTCCGGGGACTTCGCCAGGAAGGCCAAGGGGCCTTCATCGGGAGCGATGGCTGGCACCGGAAGATCGAAGCCCTGGTGATGGAGGTGATGCGCAAACGGCCCTCCGTCGTGACCCGCTTCGCCGGTGGAACCATGCTCGCCGTGGCGGGCGCGGTCCCCGCCCTGCTGTTGGTCGGGGTGCTGCTCGGTCCGGTCCTCGGCGACGCCGGACGGATGGTCCGCACCGCGGAACACGTGACGGAATTCCGAAAAATATTCCCCAAGGAAAGCCGCACCCTTTCAGCCGAGGACCAGCTTTCCCTGGTCAACCTGGCCGCCGAAACCGAATCCGGTGTCGCGACCACCGCGACCACCGCGCGAGATCGCCCGCGCCAGACCGCCGAGCTGGTTCGCCATCAAATCGCCGGTCGCCTCGACCACCTGGATTGGCAAAAAGCCAACATCGCCTCCCGCAACAACGTCATCGGAGCCCAGGTCCTGCCGGTCTGGGTGGAAGTCCAATGCGGCCAGATGGAGCGCGCGGCTCTCGACGGCGACTCCGTGCAAGCGCTCCGGCGCGCGGAATCGATGCTGGAAATCCTCTCGGCCGTCGAACCCGCGACCAGTCTGGAACGCCGCGAATTGCTGTCCGGCATCGAACTGCGGGTCCTCGGCCTGATCGAACAGGAGTCCGCGTCGGGCCGGATGACCCCGGCCGATCTTTTGCGATTCGAACAGCGCATCCTCGCCCGGAACCTCGCCCCGAATCCCGAGGTGGAGGGATTGCTGTTGGTGGCCGCGTGGGCCGATCGCACCCACTTGTCCGCGATCTCCGATGCCGCCGCCCAGGCATCTCTCGACCCACGTTTCTGGCGCGACCTCTATCCCCGGATCCGCACCGTCCGCCGCCTGCTGGCCGAACAGAATTCGTCCAATCCTCCGGCTTCCGTCGCCCTTGCCCGTTACTGGAGATCCACGCGACGGGTCGGCGATCTTCCCCCGCAGATCGGGGTGTCGGTTTCGGTAGCTCCCGGCGAGGCGTCGCTCATCCTCAATTTCTGCGAAGAACACCGCCGCCTCGGCTGGCGGCGGCAGACCACCCTCTCCGCGCTGCGCCTGGAGAGCTACCGCCAGAGGCCGAAGCCCGAGTCGGGGCCGGGCACCTTCCCTGAACTATGGAAACATAGCGTCCGGGACGGAGCCATGATGGAATTGGTGCATAAAGGCGGGCCCCTGCTGCGGCTCACGGATATTCGGGAACAACTCCGCAACCGGATCCCCTTCTGGCTCACGCCGGCCAGCCTGCCGATGCCGCCGTCCACTCCGGCGCTGGACTACGACTGCCTGCTCTTCGGAGCGCCGCCGGTGACCACCTTGTCGGCCCATTGATCTGCTTGCGGGTTCCGACTCCTCCGCCCGGACGGGGAAGCTGGCCGAATCGGCGGAGCAAATTTCCCCTTGATAGCCAGCAGGCTTTCATCTAACACGCGTGCGGCAATTTATGCCATCCCCCCATAACATGAAAAAACTGCTGCTTCACGCGTTCGCGCTGATCACCACCCTGCTCCCCCTCCAAATGGCTCACGCCGCCCCGAAGCCCCCGCCGGTGTTCGGCGGCTGGTCGCCCGGCAAGACCTTCACCTTCACGGTGGCCACTGTCATTTCTTCCGGCACCCAGGGTGCCCAGATCATCAATCCGGCACCGATTCCCAATGGCGTGCCGTTCCTCACGGCCGGCCAAGCGGTGACTTTCACGATCGGCAAGAAGGGCGAGCTGACCGCACCCGGCATCAAGATCGCCTTCCAGGCCGACGGCGGGTCCGCCAATGTCTTCATCAACAAGCCGAAGAAGGGTGCCCAACCGGTCACCGCCTCGGTCTTCAAGAACCCCGAAACCGGAGAACCGCTCGGCGTCGCCTTGAGCTTTTTCACTTTCAAGCTCACCAAGCGGGTTCCCAACGTCAACACGGTCTATTACACGTTGAATTGACCGTCGGCGTCCCGACCTGATCTTGTGAAGGAGGGCCTCCCGCCCTCCTTCACTGCGTACTCGACTGGAACCCGCCGCCGGCCATCCACGCCCGCGCCTCGCCCACGAGGAACAGCGATCCCGCCACCAGCACCGGCCCGCCCCCCGCCAAGGCCGCCGCGAAGGCTTCTTCGAACGATCCGTGCAACACCGGTGAAGGCAGCCCGGCGGGCAGGAAGCCGGCGAGGTCGGCCGCCGCCACCGCCCGCGGGGTGTCGACCGGACACAGATGGATGACCTCCGCCAGCGGCCCCAGCACGGCGAGCATCCCCGCGATGTCTTTCGCCGCCACCGCGCTGAACACCAGCGTCGCCTTGCGCGACCCGAACTCGGCCCGCCAGGTCGCCGCCAGCACCCCGGCTCCCTGCGGGTTGTGCGCGCCGTCGAGCACCACCACACATCCCTCGTGTTCCACCCGTTCAAAGCGGCCGGGCCAGCGGACCGACGACAAGCCGTGCAGCACCACCTCGTAATGGAGCCGGATTCCCGCCGCGTGAAGGCACTCCAGCGCCAGCGCGGCATTCCACCGCTGATGCTCCCCGGGCAGGGCGATGGGATATCCTAACAGCGGCTCGAGGATGAATGACAAGGGCGTCCGCCGTTCGTTCGCCTCGCGCTTCAAGACCGTTGCCACGCCGTCCGTCTGGGGCGCGGAAAGCGCCGGCTTGCCCTCGAGGAAAATCCCGGCCTTCTCCGCGGCGATCTGTTCCACCGTGTCGCCCAGCCACTGCATGTGGTCGAGTCCCACCGGCGTGATCGCGCAGACATCGGCCGGCACCGCGGTGGTCGCGTCGAGCCGCCCGCCCATGCCGGTTTCCAGCACGATCAGCTCGCACTCCCGCTCGCGGAACCAGCGCATCGCCAGCGCCAGGCTGATCTCGAAGAAGGTCGGATGGGGATCGAGCGCCTCGCAGAGCCCGCGCAACTCGCTCAGGCCCGCCGCGCATTCCTCCTCCGGAATGTCCGCGCCGGACACCCGGATCCGCTCGCGGTAGTCGACCAGATGCGGCGAGGTGAACAGTCCGGTGCGGCAACCCGCCGCGCGGGCCACCGCGTCGATCATCGCGCACGTGCTCCCCTTGCCGTTGGTGCCGGCCACGTGGATCACCTTCACGCCGTGGGCCGGAAAAGCCAGGTAGTCCTTGAGCAGCCGCCGCGGCCCGTCGAGCCCCAGCTTGATGCCGAACATCTGGGTCGAAAACAGCCAATCGATGGACTCGCGATAGGTCACGGATCCCCCTTCAAGGCATCATGAAGGCCAGCAAGCGGGCCAGCTCTTCCCGCAGCTTGTTCCGCGGGACAATCGCGTCCACCAGCCCGTGCTCGAGCATGAATTCGGCGGTCTGGAAGCCGGCCGGCAAGTTCTGGTGGGTGGTTTCCTTGACCACCCGCGGTCCGGCGAAGCCGATCATGCACTTCGGCTCGGCGAGGTTGACATCGCCGATCGTCGCGAACGAAGCCGTCACCCCGCCGGTGGTCGGATGGGTCATCACCGAGATATACGGCAGCCGCGCTTCCGCCAAGCGGGCCAGCGCGCCGCAGGTCTTGGCCATCTGCATCAGCGACAGCATCCCCTCCTGCATCCGGGCACCGGACGAGGCGGAGACGATCACCATGCCGCGCTTCTCGGCGACCGCCTGTTCGACCGCGCGGGTGATCTTTTCGCCGACCACCGAGCCCATCGAGCCGGCGAAAAACTTGAAGTCCATCACCGCGATCATCGCCGGTTGGCCGCCGATGGTCACCCGGCCGGTCACCACGGCGTCGTCGAGACCGGTCTTTTCGCGCATCGCCGCGATCTTTTCCGGATAGTTGGCGAAGCCGAGCGGGTTGGCGGACACCAGGCCCAGACCCGTCTCCTCGAAGCTGCCGGGATCCGCCAGCAGCTCGGTCCGCTCGCGCGAATCCATCAGGAAATGGCAGCCGCAGTGATGGCAGGTCTGGAGGTGCTGCTTGAGTTCGAGCGTGTGCAGCATGGCCCCGCAATCGGCGCACTTGGTCCACAGACCTTCCGGCATGTCGTCGCGGCGCTTGAGTCGGCGGAGGGTTGGCTTGTCGAAAATGCCCATGGTTCGCGAAAATCGGGGTTGGGACAGGAGGCTAGCCACGCATCACCGTGACGACAACCACCTTTTGAACGCCCGCCCGGCGCAGCATGCGGGCGCACTCGTCGGAGGTGGCGCCGGTGGTGAACACATCATCCACCACCACCGCGCCGGCGGGCTTCGCCGCGGCGAAGGTCCCGCCCGCCGCGGACAAGGCGAAGGCACCACGGAGATTCTTCAGCCGCTGGGCCCGGCTCAGCCGGGTCTGGCTGCCGGTGCTGCGGATCCGCCGCAAGGCGGGACAAAGCGGCAGCCCGGTCGCCCGCGCCAGCGAGCGGGCGATCTCTTCGGCCTGGTTGAAATAGCGCCACAAGCGCCGCCGCCGGTGCAGCGGGACCGGCACCAGCGGCCAGCCTTCCGCCAGGGCCACCGCCAGCCGCGGATCGTCGGCGAAGGCCCGGCCGGCCAGGCGGCCGAGCTCGCCAGCGAGCTCGATCCGGCGGCCGTACTTCAAGTCGTGGATCATCCCCAGCACCAGCGGGTGGTTCGGCAGCGCCGGCCGCGCGAACTCGAAGGAGAACTCGAGGTCCCGGCAATTCGGACAGTCGAAGGCCCCTTCGATCCGTCCTTCGAATTCCTCCCCGCAGCTCCGGCAAAACGGCATGCGCAGCGATGGCAAGCTGTCGCGGCAAGCTCCGCACAGCGAGCGATCGCCCGCGATGCCCTCGCCGCAGCCATGGCACAAGCCCGGATAGACGAGGTCCAGAACCCACGACCAAAGCCCGCGCCGCTCCCCGCTTTCGTCCATGGCGGGCTCAGCTCCGGTAATCCGCCGGAGCCTCCCGCGGACGGGTCATCGAGTGGATCATGATCCCGGTGACGATCACCACCGAAAGCGGCAGCAACCCTTCCAACAAGGTCATCCCCACCAGCCAGCGGACGGGCTCCGGCAATCCGATCACCGGCCAGGTCGCCGCCTTGAACAGCCCGATGCCGAGAATCCAGCCGATGTGCAGGCCGATCGGCAACCACAACGAGGCGGTCCGGTAGCGGGCGTAGGCCAGCACCACCCCGACCGCCGCCAGGATCAGGAAGCGCGAGACCATCGACAGCGGATCGGCGAAGCGGCCGAAAATCTGGCCGAGCATCACGAAGCCCGCGTTCATCGCCTCCGGGTCCGGCACCCGCGCCATCGGCGGCGGCTGCAGGAAATGCACGAAGGCGAACAGGAACGACAACAGCGCGATCGCCGGCGCCGGCCGCATGGCCCGCAGGAAAATGCCGAGCAGCACGCCGCGAAACAGGATCTCCTCGAGCAGCGAAACCACCAGCGCGCCCGGCAGCAGCTTGGTGAACGCCTTGGCCAGGTCGATCTCCATCAGGAACTTGTTCGGCGCGCCGCGGGTCGAAAACGGGGCGTCCCGCCACACGAAGCAGCCGGCCTGCAACATCAGCCATCCGGACAGCAGCAGCAGTCCGGCGGCGAGCACCATGCCGGTGGACAGCTGCCACCAGCCTTGCGGATTCCGCCGCAGCGGCTGCCCGCGGTCGGAGATCACCACGTTGTCCGGCAACCGCAGCGACCACGGGGTGTCGCGGTAGCTGCCCGGCGGCCGGCCGAGCTTCAGCCACGCCGTCAGCGGGAACAGCAGCACCAGCGCGGCGAGCATCACCGCGCGGTCGAAGAAGCGGGGAAACTCCGACCGGCCGGCCGCGTCGGCGACATACCGAATCAAGCCGCTGTAATCCTTTTCCTTCGACACTTCCGCCAGGCCCTTGCCGAGTTGGTATAAAAGAGGGGCGAGCACCGCACCCAATACCAAGCTCGCCGCCACATAGGCGAAGATCTTGAACACATCGCTTTCCAAGCCGCGGCGCACGGTCCGGAGGCTAGTTTCCACCGGGAAAGTTCCAAGTTCCAATTCAGCGGGATCGACAGGAAAGCCCCGCTGACGGCTGGAAAGTTCCCGAGTCGCCCTATTTCAGCCACTCGGCCGCGCGCTTGGCGTAGTAGGTCAGGATCATGTCGGCACCCGCCCGCTTGATGCCCGTCAGGCTTTCCAGGGCGATCGCCTTCCCGTCCACCCAGCCGGCGGCGGCGGCGCTTTCGATCATGAGATACTCGCCGCTGACCTGATAGGCCGCCACCGGCAGCGGGGTGGCGTCGCGGACCCGGCGGATGATGTCGAGATAGGGACCGGCCGGCTTCACCAGAATCATGTCCGCGCCTTCCGCCTCATCGAGCAGGATCTCGCGGATCGCCTCGCGGGCGTTGCCGGGGTCCATCTGATAGGTTTTCTTGTCGCCCTCCTTCGGCGCGGAATCGAGCGCGCCGCGGAACGGCCCGTAGAAGGCCGAGGCATACTTCGCCGAGTAGCTGAGGATCGACACCTGGTCGAAGCCCGCGGCATCCAGCGCGCTCCGCAAGGCGGCGACCCGGCCGTCCATCATGTCGCTCGGCGAAACGATGTCCGCCCCGGCGCGGGCGTGGCAAAGCGCCTGTTCGCACAGCACTTCGATGGTCTCGTCGTTGAGAATCTCCAGTCCGCCCTTTTCATCCCGCCGGACCAAGCCGTCATGGCCGTCCGAGTTGTAGGGATCGAGCGCGACGTCGGTGATCACGCACAGCGTCGGATGGGCCGCCTTCAAGGCCCGGATCGCGCGCGGCACCAGACCCGCGTCGTTGGAGCACTCCGCGGCATCGGAGGTTTTCAGGTTCTCCCCGATCTTCGGGAACAGCACGACGGCCGGCACTCCCAGCGCGTGGGCTTCCCCGGCCTCCTTCACCAAGCCCGCCAGCGACCAGCGGGTGACGCCGGGCATCGAGGCGATCGGCGGGTCGACCTCGTCCTCGTGCAGGAACAGCGGCAGGATGAAATCCGCGGGCGTGAGGACGGTCTCGCGGACCAGCGAACGGATCGCGGGCGTGCGGCGGTTGCGGCGGGGGCGGATGGGAAGGTTCATGACTGCGAGAGTTCGTATCCTTCCTTGCCGTCCTTCATGTTCCAGCCGAGCTCCGTGAGCTGCTGGCGCATGGTGTCGGCCTTGGCCCAGTCCTTGGCGTTGCGGGCGGCCCAGCGTTCTTCGGCGAGGGCGCGGATCTCGGCGGGGACTTCCGCTTCGGGCTCTTCTTCGGGCAAGGTCAGGCCGAGGGCGCGTAGCACGCGGTTGAAGGCGGCGAGCGCCCTGGCGGCCTCCTCCCCTTCCAGCTTCGCCGCTTCGCGCAGTCCGGTGAACAGGCCGCCGAGGCAGCCGGGCGTGTTGAGGTCGTCGTTGAGCGAATCCCACGCAGCTTGGAAGGGGCCGAAATCGACCGCATCGAAGCGCGTTTCGGCCGGCGCCTTCGCCGCGAGAGAGCGCGCGCCTTTCGCCAGCTTGGACATCGCCTCGCGGGCCGCGGCCAGCGACTCGAGCGTGAAATTGAGCGGCTTGCGGTAATGCGCGCCGATCAGCACGTAGCGGACGTCCATCGCGCTGAAGCCTCTCGCCGCGAGGTCTTCCAGGGTGTAAAGATTGCCGAGCGATTTCGACATCTTGCCACCGTCGACCAGCAGGTGCGTGATGTGGAACCAATGCGCGGCGAAGTGCCCGCCGCAGGCGCACTGGCTCTGCGCGATCTCGTTCTCGTGATGCGGGAACACCAGATCGACCCCGCCCGAGTGGAGGTCGAAGTCCGCGCCGAGGTATTCCTGGATCATCGCCGAGCACTCGAGGTGCCAGCCGGGCCGGCCCTCGCCCCACGGCGACGGCCAGAAGTTTTCCCCGTCCTCGGGCTTGCGCGCCTTCCACAGCACGAAGTCGGACAGGCTGTCCTTCTCGTATTCGTCGGAATTGGCGCGGGCGTTCTGGGTCTTGCCGAGTTCGAGCTCGCGCTGGTCGAGCCGCGACAGTTTTCCGTAGCCGGGAAAGGAGGCGATGTTGAAGTAGACCGAGCCGTCGTCCGACGCGTAGGCATGACCTTTTTCCAGCAGCGTCCCGATCATCGCGATCTGCTGCGGGATGTGTTCGATCGCGCCCGGCTCGACGTGCGGCGGCAGCAGCCCGAGCGCGTCGCAGTCGGCGTGGAATTTTTCCGTCCAGAACGTCGTGAAATCCTTCAGCGACTTGCCGGCCGCCTGCGAATCGCGGATCGTCTTGTCGTCGACATCGGTGATGTTGCGGACGTGGAAAGTCCGCATCCCGCCGGTCTCCAGCGCGCGCCGGAACACGTCCTGCAGGACGAACGTCCGGAAGTTCCCGATGTGCGCGGGACCATACACGGTGGGGCCGCAGCAGTAGAACCGGAAAGTCGTGCCATCCAAGGGGCGGAGCTCCTGGAGCTCGCGGGCCAGCGTGTCGTAAAGCCGCATCGCCGTGGGTCTAGCGGGTGGCCGCGATGAATTCAACCGCGATGAACACGCGAGCCGTCAAGGGGTGATGCGCACCTCGTGCAACCGGGGTGCCTTGCCGGCCTCGACGATCTCGACCGGAATGGTCAGGACCGCGCGCCCTGCCGGTGTCGGCATCGCCTCGCCGCGTCCTTCCGCCCGGGAAGCCGAGGCCACCGACTTCCATGCCGCTAATGAAAAGGCGGCACCGATGAGGGCGAATCCGGTATTCCTGATGCGTTGATGCCACATGGGAGCCGAGGCAAGATCTCAAGTTTTTAAAAAATATCAACATTATTTAATAACTTTTCAGGTTCGCGGGAACGCCCCTGCCGTGCTTCCTTTCCGGTGAAATGGTGCGCGACGAGCGAAAGCAGCAGGTGGTGGTGGGACTCGGGGTTTTGGCCGCGGTGGCCGGATTGATCCTGCTGATCGCCTACGGGCGTTTTCTGCCGGGGCTGAGCGGAGAATTTTTCGCACGCCTGCTCGGAATCATCACCACCCCGTTTCTGATGGAGACCTCGTTTTTCATCCTCGGCTTGGTGGTGGTGATGACGCTCAACCTGTGGCGGCAGCGGCGGGACGGCGACGAGCTGGTCTATCTTGAGGAGATCACGGACGCGCCCGCGGGCATGCCGGACCAGGCAATCTACCCCGAGCCACGGCTCGACCCCGAGCCACCTGCAAGTGCCGACTAGCCGTCAATGCTTGTCCGAAGTGAAGGGAATCACCCGTTTCCCCGGCCCGGCTTGAACCCCATCCGGGGTTCCAGGACGTCTATGTCGCCTGACCGGTGGTGTTCGCTGCGCTCGACCACCGGCTACTTGCTGGAATCCCTCCGGGATATTGCAGTGGCGGGCTCAGCGGTGGCGGCGCGCCGCTTCTTCGAGGAAGATTTCCGCGAGGCGGAAACAACGGCGGGAAATCTCGCGGGCGTCGTGATCATCGATCAAGGCCAGGCCTTCTTCTCCGACTTCCGACAGGAAAATTTTCCACGCCTTCTTGGCCACCTCGTCGCCATCGAGTTTCGGACGCGGGGCGGCGTGCATCACGGGAGCCGGCGGGGCGGCCTCCGCGACCGGTGACGGCTGGTCCGCGGCGGGCGATCCTCCATGCGACTGCGGACCCTGTCCCTGGCCTTGTCCGCCCTTTTTCTTGCGACGGCGGCGCTTCTTCGAATTGCCGGGCGGTTCCGACGAGGTGTTCTCGACGAAGAAAGGAATCGGCTCGGGACCGGATTCGGCCGCTTCGGATTCGCGGCGCTGGGGTTCCCGCTCGCGGCGGACTTCGGCCGGCGGTGCGGCCTGAACCTCCACTTTTGCTTCCACCGGCACGGGCGCGGGTTCGGCGGCGGCTGCCGCGGGTTTGGCCTTGGCCGCCTTGCGCGGGGCCGGGCGTTTGCGGGGGGTCTTGGTGGCGGGAACATCCGCGGTCTTGTCTTCGAAGTCGTCGCTCATTTTCGGCGCTAAGAAGAGCCCCACGCGCGACCGCGTCGAGCCCAAAGGCAGGAATGCCAAAGATGGCACGAAAAACGGCGTGCCCGGCCGGAACCGGAACACGCCGCAATAAGCTGATAAAGCTCCGCGAGCTAGAAGTTCCTGATGTCGTCCGCGCAATCCTTGTGCTTCGGATCGGCATTGGTCTTGCCATCGGCACCCATCGACCAGAGGTCGAAATCCGGATTCTGGGCACCCGGGGAATCCGCCGAACGGTAGAGCCAGAACTGGCCCCAGGGATCGACGACGCGGGCTTGGGCTCCGACGCCTTGCATCCACTTTTGACCGCTCTTGGCGTTGTTCTCGGGATCGAACTGCGGCATGTAGACCACGCCCCCGGTATCGCGGGCTTCGAAGCCATCCCAGTACAGATACTTGTAAAGCACCTCGTCCCCGCGCGCGCCCAGCGGATCCGGGTTCGGCGGGTAGGACTTGTTGTCGGAGTTGTAGGTTTCCAAGGCGGTCGAGATCAAACCGACCTGGAGCTTCGCGGTATCGCGGGCGGTCTTCTGGTTGACCAGCGAGAAGCCGCCAAGCGTCAGCCCCGCGAGGATGACGATGATGGCGACCACGACGATCAACTCCATCAAGCTGAAGCCCCGGGAGCGGGCGTGGATTCTTTGGATATTCATGGGTGCGTGCGGGGTTTTGATCCGGAAAGGCCGCGCGACCGGCGGATCGGCGGCCGGACCGGCGCGGTCACATGTTGCCCATTTCCGAGATGATCTTGATCAGCGGCAGGAACAGCGCGAACACCACCGCGCCGACGACCAGGGCGAGGACCACGATCATGATCGGCTCGAGGATGGAGGTAAGCGCGGTCACCGCGTTGTCAACTTCATCGTCATAGACGTCCGCCACCTTGAGCAGCATCTCGGGCAGCTGGCCGGTCTCTTCACCCACGTCGACCATCGAAATGACCATCGACGGGAACACGCTGGAGGTCTGCATCGGGGAAACGATCGACTCCCCTTCCTTGACCGCCTCGTGCACTTTCTCGATGGCGTCGGAGACCACCACGTTGCCGGCGGTGTCGCGGGTGATGTTGAGCGCCTGGAGGATCGGCACGCCGGAGGTGACCAGGGTGCCGAGGGTCCGCGAGAAGCGGGCGATCGCCGACTTGCGCTGGATGTCGCCGAAGATCGGCAGCTTGAGCTTGGCGGCGTCGATGAAGCGGCGGCCCTTCTTGGTCTTGCCCCAGATGTTGAGCAGGAAGCCGATCAGGGTGAGCAGCAGGAACACCCAGACGATGTTGGGGATGATCCAGATGGTCGGCTTGAGGAAGAACTTGGAGGTTCCGAAGACGACCTGCGAGATCAACGGCAGCTCGGCGTCGTTGCCCATTTCGGCGAACATCGTTTCGAACGTCGGCACGATGAACAGCATCAGGAAGACCAGGATCGCCACCGCGATGAACATCACGATGATCGGGTAGACCATCGCCGACACGATCTTGTTTTTCAGCTTGTGGGCCTTTTCCTGGTATTCCGCGAGACGGACGAGCACCACTTCGAGCACACCGCCCAGCTCGCCGGCCTTCACCATGTTGACGTAGAGCTTGTTGAAAATGCGCGGGTGCTGGGCCAGCGCTTCGGAGAAGGTGGAACCGCCCTGGACCGAATCGGCGAGCGCGCCGATCGTCCCGCGGAGGACCGGGTTCGGCTCCTGCTTGGCCAGCACGGTGAGACCGCGCAGCAAGGGCAGGCCGGAATCGATCAGGGTCGCCAGCTGGCGGGTGAAGATCATCAGGATCTTCGGCTTGATGCGGCCGCCGGTGGAAGACTTGGCCTTCTTGGGACCGGCCGCTTTACCCTTTTTGGCTGCCTTTTTCGCGGCGAGCTTGCCCTTGCCGACCTCGACGACCTGCAGGGGATAATAACCTTGCGAGCGGAGCTGCTGGATGGCGTCGGCTTCGCTGGTGGATTCGACGGTGCCGGACATCTGCTCGCCCTTGGCATCGGCTGCGGTGAATTGGAACTGAGGCATGGGGTTGTTTTTAAAACGAGTGGAACGACTGTGAAGGCGGGAAAGTCGGCTGGCGACTCAAAATTCGGGATGAAAAGATCGGATCAGGTGTATTTCAAGACTTCCTCAATGGTAGTATGGCCGAGGTAAATGTTGCGCAGGCCGTCCTCGCGGAGGGTCTGCATGCCGAGTTCCATGGCCTTCTGCTTGACCACCACGGTCGGCGCGCGGTCGGTGATCAGCTCGCGGATCGGGTCGGTCACGTCGAGCAACTCATAGAGACCCTTGCGGCCGCGATAGCCGCTGTCGCCGCAAACCTCGCAGCCGCGGCCGGTGAAGAAATCCTTGTCGCCGAGCTCGTGGACGGCCACCCCGAGCTGGGTCAGGATGCTTTCGTTCGGCTCGTAGGAAGCCTTGCAATTCTTGCAGATCGTCCGGACCAGCCGTTGCGCCAGCACGCCCTCGAGCGAGGCGGCGACCAGGAAGGGCTCGCAACCCATGTCGACCAGACGGGTGACCGCGCCGGCGGCGTCGTTGGTGTGCAGGGTGGAAAGCACCAGGTGACCGGTCAGCGCGGCCTGGATCGCGATCTGGGCGGTGTCCATATCGCGCATCTCCCCGACCATGATGCGGTCCGGGTCCTGGCGGAGGAAGGCGCGCAGGATGCGCGGGAAGGTGAGGCCGATCGCCTCGTTGACCGGAATCTGGATGATCCCGTCGATGTCGTATTCCACCGGGTCTTCCGCGGTCAGCAGCTTGGCGTCGATCGTGTTGATCCGGCTCAGCGCGGCGTAGAGGGTGGTGGTTTTGCCGGCTCCGGTCGGGCCGGTGACGATGAAGATGCCGTTCGGCTTCTCGATCGTGTCGCAGACGTATTCATAAATCGCCGGCGGCAGCGCGAGGTTCTCGAGCGAAAGGTTGACCGATGAGCGGTCGAGCACCCGGAGCACCACCGATTCGCCGTGCTGGGTCGGCAGCGTCGAGACGCGCATGTCGACCTGGCGGTCGCCGACCTGCTTGACGATGCGGCCGTCCTGCGGGACGCGGCGCTCGGCGATGTTCATGTTCGACATCACCTTGACGCGCGAAATGATCGGGATCGACAGGTGGACCGGCGGCGGCGCCATTTCGTAGAGCGTGCCATCGACCCGGTAGCGGATCTTGAAGTCCTTTTCGAAGGGCTCGAAGTGGATGTCCGACGCGCGCTCCTTGATCGCCTGGAACAGCACCAGGTCGACGTAGCGGATGATCGGCGCCGAGTTGGCCTCGGCCTCGAGGTCGGCGGCGTTCATGCTCGCCTCCGCGCCGGACTCGAGCTGGCTGAGGATGTCTTCCATCGCCTTTCCCTCGCCGCCGTAGCAGTCGTTGATCTTCTGCTCCACCACGTAGTCCGGGGCGATGGCGAGAACCAGCTCGCGGCCGAGGGCGAAGCGCAGGTCTTCGATGGTCTGCGGGTTCATCGGGTCGACCAGCACGATGTGGAGGCCGTCGTCGTCGAAATTCACCGGCAGGGCGCCATGAAGGCGGGCTGTTCCGGCGGGAACGAGCGCCAGCAATTGTTCCGGCGGGGTCCAGTTGCGGAGGTCGACGACCTGGGCGCCGAGCTCCGAGGCCACGACCGGCCACACGTCATCGCGATGGTGGATGACCTGGAAATCGGCGAGGATCTCGGCGGCTTCCTTGCCGCTGTTCTCCACCTCGGCCAGGATATCCTGACCGAGCGAGCGGTCGATGAGGCCGCGGCTGATGAAAACTTCTACGAGCTGGTTGCTGTCCATGGACCGGGGTTTGAAAGGTCTTGAGTTTGAAAATTCTGGAGGAGTGAACCGGCGCTCAATCGAGGTCCGACATGGTCACGTGGATGACTTCCTCGGGCGAGGTCAGACCGGCCAGCACCTTGCGGATCCCGTCTTCGCGGAGCGTGCGCATGCCGAGTTCCCGGGCTCTGCGCCGGAGCTGGCTGGAGGTCAGGTTCTCGTTGATCATATGCCGGACCTCGTCGTCGATCTGGAACAACTCGAACAGGCCCATCCGGCCGCGGAAGCCGTTGTTGCGGCACTTGTCGCAGCCGGCCGGGCCCATGATGGTCGAGCTGTCGTTGCGGGTGCTGTCGAAGTGGAGGGCGCGCGCTTCCTTGTCGGTCAGCAGGTGCGGCACCTTGCACACCGGGCACAGCTTGCGGACCAAGCGCTGGGCCAGCACCGCCCGGACGGCGGACGCGATCAGGAAGCGCTTGATCCCGATGTCGGCGAGACGGGCGACGGCGGCCGGCGCGTCGTTGGTGTGCAGGGTGGAAAGCACCAGGTGACCGGTGAGCGACGCGTTGATGGCGATGTTCGCCGTCTCCGCGTCGCGGATTTCCCCGATCATGATAATGTTCGGTGCCTGGCGGAGCATCGCGCGCAGGGCCGCGGCGAAGGTCATCCCGATGTCGGTCTTCACCATCACCTGGTTGATTCCCGGCATCTCGTATTCGACCGGATCCTCGACCGTGATGATCTTGCGGTCCGGCTTGTTGATGACGTTCAAGCAGGCGTAAAGCGTGGTCGTCTTGCCCGAACCGGTGGGCCCGGTGACCAGCAGGATGCCATCGGGCAGGCCGATCAATTGCTCGAAGGTCGCCTGGTCATCGGAGAAGAAGCCGAGCTCCGGCAAGCCGAGCACCAGCGCCGACTTGTCGAGAATACGCATGACGATCGACTCGCCGTGGTTCGATGGAACCGACGAGACGCGGAGGTCGATCTCCTTGTCGCCGAGTTTCACCTGGATACGGCCGTCCTGCGGCAGGCGCTTTTCGGCGATCGACATCGATCCGCTCATCACTTTCAGCCGGGCGACGATCGCCGGCAGGAGCTTTTTCGGGTGGTTGCCGGTCTCGACCAGCTTGCCGTCCATCCGGTAGCGGATGCGGACGGAAGTCTCGAGAGGCTCGATGTGGATGTCCGAGCAGCGGAGCTTCATCGCCTCCGACAGCATGCTCTGCACCAGCCGGATGATCGGTGCGTCGCCGTCCGTCACCTCGACGTCGTGCCCGCCGGAGCTGGTCATCCCGCCCGCCGAATCGGTGGCCCCGTAGAACTGTTTGAGGAAAAGATCGACCGCGTCGTAGGGCGCGCACACGAAATTCAGCTCGCGCCCGATCACGTGGGGCAGGCTGTCCATCGTCTCGAAATCGAAGGGGTCCGCGACCGCCACCGAGAGAAAGACCCCGTCGTCCGCGACCGGAATCACCCGGTAGCGGCGGGCGATGTCATCGGGGATGGAACTGGCCACGTCGGGCGGGATCACCATCGCACCGAGGTCGATCGCCTCGATCCCGGCATTCTGCGCCAGCACGGCGCACACCGTGTTCTCCGAGAGGTCGGTCTCGCGGATTAGTTTCTCGATGACCGAACCGCCACCGCGACGGGCTTGCTCGAGCTTGTCGGGTAAGACCACGCCTGCCTCGACGAGCAGGTCGGCCAAGTAATCTTCGTTGGAGAACACGGGTTTGCGGGCCTTTGGGAAATCAATTTTTGAGCTGAAACGGCGTTGTGCACGTCCCGGCTGTCGCAGATTGGTCAAGCGACTCCCCCTTTGTCAACCTGCCGACCGAGCATCGTTCAAGGAATCCGCCCTAGGTAGGCACGACGTATTGACGATGCAATGCGTGGCAACCGGATTTCGGGGAGTTCAGCCCAGCGGTGACCCGCAGCGCCGGCAGAACTCCGAGTCCGCCAAATGCCCGTGGATTCCGCAGGACGGACAGCCGTCGGAGCTGTCGTCACCGTCGAGTTTGGAGCAGGAAATCCTGCGGCAAGCGCGTCGATTTGGCACGCGCGAAGCACCGGCGTTGACCCGCGGCTTTCCAAGCGCGAGAGATGGGGCGAGTTCACCAACGATGACCCGCGAAGCAGATCCACCGGAAAAACCGAAGCGTGCGCACCGCCGCGGTCGCAAGCGGATCATCACGCTGCTCCTGTTCCTCGGACTGCTGCTGTGGCTCAACGGCCCCGGCTGGCGCTGGCTCGGCGGGATCGGGCTGCGCCATTCGCTGGAAAAATCCGGATTCAGCGCGGAATTCGAGCTCGCGGGGACCTTGGTCGGCGGGATCCGGGTCGAGCGGCTGGCCCTGAGCGGCGGCCCGATCCGCACCTTGGAGATCGGCTCGGCCGGTCCGGTGTACCAATTCAGACGCCTGCTGCGCGGCGAGATCGACGGCGTCGCGGTCGAGCAGGTGCACGCGGTCATCGACCTCGCCGCGCCGCCGCTCCGGAACAAGGCCGATCCGGAGTCCGCGCCCGCGGAGCCGCCGGAAACCCTGCGTAAGATCCGCGCCCTGCTGCTGCCGCTCGACCTCCGCGCGGCGGATTTCCGCTTCCAACTGGTCCGCGGCGACGAAAGCCTGCTCACCCTCGACACCAGCAATTTCACCCATGCCGCGGGCAGCAGCGATTTCCTGCTGGAACTCGGCAACCTGGCCGCCGGTCCGAAATTCCAGTTTCCCGCCCAGCAAACCGCCATCCGGTGGACCGACGAAAACCTGGTCCTGGATCGGTTCTTCCTCACCCCCCGGCTCGGCGTGCGCGACGTGCGGGTCACCTTGCCGGCCGGCGGCGAACTGGCCGCCACCTTGATCGCGGAGGTCGAGGACTCGCGGCTGGACATCGCCGCCACCCGGTCGTCCGCCACCCTCCGCCTCGGCGGGGCACCGCTGTCGGTCCGCGAGGCCGCCCGCAATCTCGCGCTCGAACTGCCGGTCGAGGCCAGCGTGGGTGCCTTCGAGGCCGAACTCAGCGGCTTCGACCAGACCCCCGACCAATGGCAGGTCAATGCCCGCGCCGAGATCGCGGGGATCCTCTATCAAGACTGGCAGGCCAACAGCCTGGTCGCCGTGATCACCAAGGACGGCGACCAGGCCACCCTCGATGCCGCGCTCGCCGGTTTTGACGGCGAGCTCAAGGTCGACGCCGATTTCCGCTGGCGCGATCTCGCCGCCAGCGAATGGACCGACTTCGAGGCCACCGCGCGGGCCTCGCTCCCCCGGCTCGCGCCGCTCTTCGCCGCACTGAACGGAAAGCTCGGCTTGGTGCCGGCCGGCGCGGCGGGTCTGCCGGAGTCCTCGCTGACCCTCGATGCCACGGTCGACTCGGGCCCGGCCGGCCTGCGCGGCGCCGGCGGCCGCTGGCTGCTGTCGACCGAACAGGGCGCGCCGTCGATCGCCGGGGAAACCCAATGGACACCCGCCGGCAAGCTGTCGGGCAGCCTCGGCAGCGACGGCCTGCGGGCGACCTACGCCCTCGATCTCACGGCGAAGAACTACGACGCCAGCGCCACTTTCGAAGGTTTCCAACCCGAACGCCTCGCGCCGTGGGCCGCCGCGGCGGGTGTCGAGCTGCCGGCCGGCATGACCGCCACCGGCTCGTGGCAAGGCAGCGGCGAGTTCGCGCCGGAACCCCACCGCGGCACCTTCGCGATCCCGTCCTTCGAGTGGGTCCGCACGGACACGCCGCCCTTGCGCGTCCGCACCAACGGAAATTACTCGTGGCCGGAAGCGGTGACCCTCGCCGATCTCACCGCGACCGCCGACGGCCAGACGATCCACGCCGAAGCCACCCTCGCCGACCGGGTGCTCACGATCCCGCGGCTCGAGTGGATGGACGGCGCCACCCGACTGGTCGGCGGCCGGGCCGAAATCCCGGTTCCGGAGAATCCCGCCGATCTGAAGGAATTCCTCAAGCAAGAGATCCCGCTCAACGTGTTCCTCGAGTCCGAGTGGATCGATGCCGCCCGCCTGGCCGCCTGGTTGCCCGATCAAAAATCCCCGCTTTCGGAAGGCAGCGGCCGGGTCCAACTGGTCGTCACCGGCACCCCGGCCAAGCCGAAGCTCCACCTCGAAGCCGCCCTCAGGGGGCTGCGCCTGCCTGACCAGCCCGAGGTCCCGGTGACCGATGGCACCTTGACCCTCGACGGTGCCGGCGACTCGCTGATCCTCGCCGGCGAACTGCGCCCCGCGTCGTTACCGCCGGTCACGCTGTCCGGCAGAATCGCTTTCAAGCCGGGCGAATGGGCCGACAATCCGGGGGCCGTGATGGAGGAACGCATCGAATCCCGCGTCAACATCCCGCGCCTCGAGATCGCCACCTTCCGCAGCTTCCTGCCCGAAGCCGACCAGCTCGCCGGTAGCCTCGAAGGATTTGTCACCGCCGCCGGCACCCTCGGCAAGCCCGAGCTCGGCGGCGAACTCCGCTTCTCCGGCGGGGCCTTCGAACGGCGGGACTCCCCCGCGCCCCCGGTCTCCAACGTCAACGCCCTGGTCCGGCTCCAGGGCAGCACCGTGCGGCTCGAATCGCTCAGCCTCGAAAGCTCCGGCGGCACCTTGAACGGCCGCGGGACGATGGATCTGGCCGACATCGCCAAGCCGACCCTCGACCTCACCCTGCGCGCGCTCGCCCTGCCACTGAAGCGCGACGAGGCGATGATCATCCGCGCCGATGCGGATCTCGCGATCCGCGGCGACCTCGAACGGTCGACCATTTCCGGCACGGTCGATCTGGTCGACAGCCTTTACTACCGCGACTTCGAGATCCTTCCGGTCCGCGTCCCGTTCACCGCCCCGTCGCGGCCGCGGCTGCCGGCCATCGATGCCGACGAAACCGCCGCCGCCATCCCCGCGCCCTTTGCCAACTGGGCGCTGGATGTCCGCGTCCGCACCCGCGATCCGGTGTTGATCCGCGGCAACCTCGCCAACGGCTCCGCCACCGCCGACGTCCGTTTCGGCGGCACGCTCGGCAAGATCGAACCGCAGGGCAGCGCCGTCATCCGCGACGTCACCGCCCGGCTTCCGTTCAGCACGCTGCGAGTGAACAACGGCACCGTCACCTTCACCCCGGCCGGCGGCCTCAATCCCGAGCTGAACATCCGCGGCACCTCCAACATCGGACGCTTCGAAGTGAATATCTTCTTCTACGGTCCGGTCAGCGCCCCGCGGACCGCCTTGACCTCCGACCCGCCGCTCGCGGAAAGCGAGATCATGACCCTGCTCGCCACCGGCACCACCTCCGACGGTCTCGAGGACGGCCAGGCGGCGACCATGAAGGCCGCCCAGCTCTTCATCGAGGAATGGCGGCGCGGCCGCCTGCCCTTCGGCGAGCAACTCGCGAAAGCCCTGCAACTGCTCAACAACGTCGACGTCCGGGTGGGCGAGGACGACCCGCTCACCGGCCGGCGGCTGAACTCCGCCACCATCGAGGTCACCGACCGCATCGTCATCAGCGGCTCGGTCGACCGCGAAGGCAACACCCGCGTCCTCGGCGCCTTTGTCATCCGCTTCAAATGAGAGGAGACGCAAGACTTGAAGACGCAAGACGCAAGACCGGAAGGCTCCGGAACTTGCTGCTTATCTTCGGTCTTGGGTCCTCGAGTCTTGCGTCTTTCGCGGCCGACCTCCGGGTCGAAGGCCTGCAAACGCTGAAGGAAGACGAGGTGCTGGCGCTGCTCGGCGACCGCCTCGAGCACATCCGGACCAAACCGCCGAGCCCCGCCCGCGCCGGCGACGCCGCGTTCCTGTTAGAGAACCTGATGCGCCGTCAGGGCTTCCAGAACCCGGACGTCACGCCGCAGATCTCCGGCAACACCATCCGGCTGGTCGTCGACGAAGGCCGGCGGCTCTCCATCGGATCCGTCGCGGTCCCGGGATTGCCCAGAGAGGACCAGATCCGGCTGTCCCGCCTGTTCCGCCTGCCGAGCCAAGAGCGCGTCCTCAATTTCAACCAGGACCCTCCCTTCCGCGAGGCCGACGTGGCCGAGGGCCTGTCGCTGCTCGAAGCCGATTTCCGTTCCCGCGGCTACTGGCGGGCGAGGGCGGAAGTGGAACAGCGCGGCATCACGCCCGGCACCGACGAGGTCGCCTTCATGATCCGGATCCATCCCGGCGCGCTGCACCACCTCGGCGCCCCGCGCTTCGACGGCGCGCCCGCGGAACTGCTGCCGAAACTCCGCGCGCGAACCGACCCGCATGTCGGCAGAGTGGCCGGCACCGACCTGCTCACCACCCTGCGCGCCGAGGTCGAAAGCGTGTTCCGCGCGACCGGCTACCCGCTCGAGGTGTTCAAGATGAACCGCATCCTCGGCGACGCCACCTTGACGCCGCGCTTCATCATCCAGTTCGGCACCCGCCAGCGGCTCGGCCCCGTCCGGATCGCCGGCATCGAGCGAACCAAGCCCGAACGAATCGCCCGCCGCTTCGACGCGCTCCGCGGCGAATGGTTCGACGCCGAGACCTTCGACGCCCGGATCCGGCAGCTTCTCGCCACCGGCGCGTTCACGTCGACCCGGGTCGAGAACGAGACCCATGCCGACGGCACGCTCGATGCCACCCTGCATCTGGTCGAGGGCCGGGCCCGCGGGACCACCGCCTACGGCGGCTTCGGCAGCTACGAGGGCGCGATCCTCGGCGCGAAGTACCACGACCGCAATTTCCGCGGCAACCTGTGGAACCTCAGCACCGGCATCGAGGTCAGCACGCGCGGCCTGTTAGGCGAGATCCGCCTTTCCAATCCGTGGCTCTACGACACCGACACCCACCTCGCCCTGCGGCTGTTTTCGGTGACCCGCGGCTACGAAGGCTACGAGAAATTCGAAACCGGCCTGACCGCGGAATTCTCGCGCGACGACTTCGGCGAGGACCTCGACGCCAGCATCCTGTTCGGCGGCTCGCTGGTCAACATCACCGGGGACGGCATCCCCGCCAACGAACTCGGTGAAACCGTTTACACCCACCAGTTCATCCGGGCCAACCTCGCCTGGGACCGGCGGGACAGCCGGGTCTCCCCGACCCGCGGCTTCCACGTCAACGCCCTGGCCGAGGCCGGCCTGGTCCTTGGCGACATCAATTCCAACTACGTCCGCTTCGACACGCTCGGCGCCGGCTACCTGCCGGTCGGCAAGAAAGGCCAGGTGAATGTCGGCGCGCGCACCGGGATGCTCTTTCCCTCCGAAGACGAGACCGGCTTCCCGCTCGACCTGCGGCTGTTCACCGGCGGTCCCGACAGCGTCCGCTCGTTCCGTTTCCGCGAACTCGGACCGCGCACCCGCAGCAACGACCCGGCCGGCGGCGAAGCCTACTGGGTCGCCAACGCCGAATACGTCCACTCCATCGCCGGCCCGCTGAAAGGGGTCGGCTTCCTCGACGCCGGGCAGCTCTCCGCCCTCGGCCAAGGCATTGATTTCGGCTCGCCCGAAATCGCCGTCGGCCTCGGCTTCCGGCTCGACCTGCCGGTCGGCCCGATCCGCTTCGAATACGGCCACAACCTGACCCGCGACGACGGCGAACCCTCCGGCACCTGGCATTTCGCCATCGGCACCGCCTTTTAGCCCCTCCCCGCAAGTCGCGGTTCGACATTCCCGGCCGGGGCCTCATCATCCCCGTCATGCACGTCTTATCCTGTGAACCCGCGACCAGTGCCGTTCCGGAATGGCACAAGGAATTGTTCCGCGGTCAGGAGGACGTCGTGAGCTCCGGCGAAGGCTGGGCACCCGGCTCGCTCAACCTCGCCCAGGCCTTCGCGACCAAGCTCCGCGCCCTGCTCGCGCACGGCGACATCACCCGCCTGCTGGTGGATTTCGGGAAATCCGCCGACGATCCGACCCGCTTCAGCCGCTTCTCCGAAACCCTCCCCGAAGACACCCGCCAGAAGCTCGACGAGCGCCATCACGCGCCCTATCTCAACCTCCTCCGCCAGCGGACCGCGGAAGAACAGCGGCGCGGCGGGGTGGCCCTCCATCTCTCGATCCGCACCGACGCCTACCAGGGGATGCCGCTGATCGGGCTGCATCACGATCCCTCGCGCGACTTCGAATCGTCCTTCGTCGCCCGCTGGTCCGCGGCCCTCGCCGCCCAGGCGCCGGAGCTGCCGGTCACCACCGTGGCCGATCCGAACTACGGCCTGTCGGCGACCCTCCGCGGCCTGTTTCCCGAAAACTTCGGGAGCGTCTCGCTGGTGGTCGACCAGGCCTGCTTCCTCGATGGCAGGCCGATCCGCTGGGATCTGTTCAAACGCCACCTGCTCGAAACCCTGCCCGCCCCGCCGGCCGCTACTTGAGCCATAGTTTCTTGCCCGCGTAATCGAGGATCGCCCCGTGATCCAAAAGGAACTGGCCGCCGATCACGCCGTCGATCTGCTCGAGCAACTCCTTGGGGAAATGCTCCAGCGTGAGCACATAACATTCCGGCGGAGCGAAGCTCTGGTCCTCCGTGCCGAACGACTTCGGCTGGACCGTGCCGATCACCGTGTTGCCGCCGGCCGGGCCCTGGGCGGGGACCACCGTCATCACGAGTTCGAATTTCTCCAGCGCGGCCTGCTTGATCAGCGGCACCTGCGCGCTGTTGTCGACCAGGAATTTCCCCGGCTTGCCGTTGACCGTCGCCAGCACGAAGGTCCCCCGCTCGCCGGACTCCACGGTCAACCCGAAGTAGCCCTTCGCCGCGAGCACCTCGCCGAGGTCGACCCCTTTCAAGCGCTCCGTCCGGGCCGCCGGATCCTCCCAGGTCTTGACGTAAAGCTGGTCGACGCCCGACAGCGAGTCGATCGCGACGTCCACGGTCTTGCCGTCCTTCAATTTCAGCTCCACCCGGGTCTCGGTCCGCGACACGATTTCCGCCTCGATCTTCTTGCCGTTCTTGCCGGTGAATTCGCGGCCGTGCAGCAGGCCGGCCAGCAGGACCATCAGGAGGGAAATCGTCTTCATGACCCTCATAGCGGCAGGCGCGGCTCCACTTGTCTAGTCCCGCCCCCCCCGGGACCGCCGGTCTTCAGACCGGCCCGGGATGCTTTGACCGCCAGCGCAAGCGATCGACTTGCGCGAAAACCAGAGCCGTCGATGGCACCCGAAGCATTTTGCCTTTCCGAAGAAACAGGCTATCCTCCCGGCCGATGTTCCGGCAATTCATCCTCGCCCTGGCCCTGCTGGCCACCGCCCAGGCCCAGACGGTGACCCACCGCTGGAGCTTCAATGCCACCGGCCCGGCCACCCACGGCACGGTCATCCCGGATCTCATCGCCGCCGCCCCGGGCACCATCGTCGGCACCGGTGCCGCCCGCGACGGCAGCGTCCTGACCCTGCCCGGCAGCGGCACCGGCAACGCCTCCGCCGCCACCATTTCCGCCTATTTCGACCTGCCGAACGGGATCGTCTCGTCCAAAACCGACCTCACCCTGGAAATCTGGGCCACCGTCCACTCGGCCAGAAACTGGCAGCGGCTGTTCGACTTCGGCCGGATGAACACCGCGGGCAGCGGCGAGGTCACCAACAGCGCCGCCGCCCCGGGCGCGGGCACGGCGGCGAGCGACAACCTGATGCTGTCGGTCTCCCGCGACAACAGCCTGGCCAACCAGCGGCTCGCCGCCCGCCTCAACGGCGCCGCCGAGTTCGGCAGCAACACCAGCCTGCCGATCACCGCCGGCACCCTCTACCACTTCGTCACCACCTTCCGCGCCGGCCTCGGCGCGAATCCCGCCACCGGCGGCCGCCTCACCTGGTACCGCAACGGCACCCAGGTCGGTTTCACGGACACCAATTTCCGCCTCGACCAGCTCGAGGACGTCAACAACTGGCTCGGCCGCTCCCAATACACCGGCGACAGCAACGCCCACATCAGCTACCACGAGGTGCGGCTTTACGACCAGGCGCTCGGCACCGCGCAAATCACCGCCAACAGCACCGCCGGCCCCGACGCGTCCTTCCCCGCGCCCACCACCACCGCCGATGCGGTGACGATGCTCCATGGCCACAAGGCCCGACTCCGGGTGCTCGCCAACGATTCCGGCGAGATCGTGCCCGCCACGCTGTCGATCGACCAGGCACCCGCGTCCGGCACGGCCACGGTCAGCCCGGACGGCTCCATTCTTTACCGCCATCTCAGCGGCAGCCCGGCATCCGATTCCTTCGTCTATCGCGTCGCCAACAGCAGCGGCCAATCGTCCACCGCCACCGTCACGCTGCTCTTTTCCAACACGCTCAAGATCGCCAACCCGGCCCTCCGGGTCCCCGCCAGCCCACCCGCCGCCGCCTTTTCCGTGCCCACCGCGCTCGGCACCCTCACCTTCACCCAGCCGGTCTGCCTCGCCACCCCGCCCGGCGAGACGAGGCGGCTCTTCGTCTGCGAAAAGACCGGCGTGATCCGGCTGGTGAACGACGTCACCGCCGCCAATCCCGCCTCCGCGGTCTTCCTCAACCTCAAGGCGCTGGTCGACGGGCGGGCCACCGAGGACTTCGTCAACAACTCCGCGCTCGGCGACGAGTCCGGCCTGCTCGGCCTCGCCTTCCACCCGGATTACGCGACCAACCGCCAGTTCTACCTCTTCTATTCGCTCATCCGCAACGGCACCCGCCACCAACGCGTCAGCCGCTTCACCACCCAAGCCGGCAACCCGGACGCCGCCGACACCGGCAGCGAGCTGATCCTCATCGACCAGCTCGACCAGGCCGGCAACCACAACGGCGGCGACCTTCATTTCGGCCCCGACGGCTACCTCTACATCTCCGTCGGCGACGAAGGCAATGCCAACGACACCCTCCTCAACAGCCAGCTCGTCAACAGGGACCTCTTCGGCGGAATCCTCCGCATCGACGTCGACAAAAAGCCGGGCAACCCCGCGCCGACCTCCCATCCCGCCATCCCGACCGACGCCGGCCAGTCCCGCTTCGCCATTCCCGTCGACAACCCCTTCGTCCCGGTCGCCCTCGGCGGCGATTGGAACGGCAGCTACAACGGGACCACCGTCACCGGCACCGTCCGCCGCGAATTCTGGGCGACCGGACTGCGCAATCCCTGGCGGATGTCCTTCGACCCGGTGACCGGCCACCTGTGGTGCGCGGACGTCGGTCAAGGCAGTTGGGAGGAGGTCAACCGGATCACCCGCGGCGGCAACTACGGCTGGGTCTTCCGCGAGGGAAATGCCACCGGCTTCCGGTCGGGCAGCCACCCTCCCATCCCCGCGAATTTCGACGCGCTCTACCACGCCCTGCCGGTCCACCAGTACCCGCGCAGCGGCGACTTCGGCGGCTACTCGGTCACCGGCGGCCGGGTCTATCGCGGCACCCGCATCGCCGAACTCACCGGCAAATACCTCTGCGCCGACTACGGCAGCGGCAACCTGTGGGCGATGAATCTCGACGGCACCGGGGTCCGCCGCCTGCTCGGCGAACCCGGCATTTCCGCCTTCGGGGTCGATCCCTCCAACGGCGACCTCCTGCTCGCCGACCTCGGCGACGGGCTGATCCGCCGGCTGACCCCCTCCACTCTTGGCGGCACCTACCCGGCCACCCTTTCCGCCACCGGGCTGTTCGCCGACCTGGGCGACCTCTCCCCCTCGCCCGGCCTCGTCCCCTACGACGTCAACCTGCCCTTCTGGAGCGACCACGCGATCAAACGCCGCTGGTTCGTCGTGCCCGACGGCAGCTCGCGCTTCACCGCGTCGGACGAAGGCCTGTGGACCCTGCCCGCCGGCACGATCTGGGTGAAGCACTTCGATATGGAAATGCAGCGTGGCGTGCCGGCCAGCAAGAAGCGGATCGAGACCCGCCTGCTGGTGAAAAATGCCGGCGGGGCCTACGGTGTCAGCTACCGCTGGAACGAGGCCGGCACCGAGGCCACCCTGGTCGGGGACGGCGGCGCCGACTTCCCGCTCGCCGTCACCGCCAATGGGACTCCCGCCCCCCAGACCTGGCGCATCCCGAGCCGCGCCGAGTGCATGGTCTGCCACACCCCGCAAGCCGGCCACGCGCTGTCCTTCAATACCCGCCAGCTCAACCTCGGCGGCTTGATGGGGGGCATCGCCGGCAACCAGCTCGCGACCCTCCACCAGCAGAACTATTTCACCGCCAACCCGGGCCCACCGAACCTGCTCCCCCGCCACGCGCGGCCGGACGAATCCGGCGTTTCGATGGAGGCCAAGGTCCGCTCCTACCTCGCCGTCAATTGCGCCTACTGCCACAAGTCCGGCGGCACCGCGCCCCCGTCGTGGGACGGCCGGGCCGAACTCACGCTCGACCAGACCGGCCTGCTCCTCGGCAACGCGGCGAACAGCGGCGGCGACCCCTTGAACAAGCTCGTCGTCCCCGCCGACACGACGCGCTCCATCCTCCTTCACCGCGTCGCCGCCACCCAGGGCTTCACCCGCATGCCGCCGCTTGGCAGCAACGTGACCGACAGCGCCAGCGCCGCGCTGCTCGCCGCCTGGATCAACGGCGAACTCGCCGGCCGCCAGTCCTACGACGCCTGGCGGAGCGCCCGCTTCGAGCCGGATGCCGATCCCGCCGGCGCTCCCGCTGCGGACCCCGACGGCGACAGCGCCACCAACCACGACGAATTCCTCGCCGGCACCGCTCCGCTCGACGGGGCCAGCACCTTCCGTCCCGGCATCACGGGCGATCCGCTGAAACTCAGCTTCACCCTGCCCGTGAACCGCTCGTACCGGATCGATACCTCGACCACCCTCGGCGCCTGGACCCCCTGGGACATCCCGGGCAACCAAGGCCTCCCGGTGTCCGGCGGCCTCCTCGAGTTCGCCATCCCTCCCACCGATCCCCAGCGCTTCTTCCGGGTCGAGATCAAAGAGAACTAACGTGGTGCATGCCCCGGCATGCAACAGGATCGCCGATCCATCCTATCCATCCTGGTCCATTTTCTGGCTGCGGTCCCCGATTGCCCCCTAGCGTGGCACCCCTGCTCCCCGTCCGCATAAAAAATCCGTGCCTCGCCCCGCGCGAGTCGCTTCACTCCCGCGCAAGGCGGAGCCCTTCCGCCACGTCTTTCCTGCCCGTCACGATGTCCAGCCCCGTCCAACTTCTCCACGCCGACCGCATTCCCGCCACCGGCTGCCTCGTCATCCCCGGCCGGCTCGGCCTCTCCGAAATCCCGCAGCTCGAAAAACTCTTCGCCGGCCGCAAGATCACCTGGTTCATCGAGGAAAGCGGCAAGCTCGACCCCGCGATCCAGGCCCACCTCGAGAAATCCGGCTCCGGCGCGGTGTTCGCGGACGACGATGACGCGCCCGCCCTCGGCGAGCAACTCAAGCCGATGCTCGAAAACGGCGGCGTGCTGATCTTCGTCCCCGGCCGCTCGGTCGCCCGCAGCGCCATCCCCTGCCACATTCCCGGCAAGACCCTGCGCACCCTCTGCGCCTTCGGCCTGCCGGTCATCCCGGTCCTCATCGACTATCCCCG